>JBBWVW010000135.1:0-18442 GCA_050256425.1 Arenicellales bacterium
CCGACGGCAAAAATATAAATTAACAAAATACCAATAACGAAGGTCGGCAACGTAACTCCGACCAGGGAACCGACCAGAAAAGACCGGCTTAGCCATGATTCGGGATGAATTCCCGAATACACGCCCATGGGAATTCCCAGAGAAACCGATAAAATCGCTGAAATGATGACCAGTTCAAGCGTCGCCGGCATGCGTTCGGCAATCAGGTCGGCAACGGGGCGCTGAATCCGGTAGGAAACCCCGAACTCTCCCTGTGCGGCGTTACCCATAAAGCGCACAAACTGAACAATAAACGGGTCGTTGAGGCCGAGACTGTCGCGCATGGCGACGCGTTCTTCCCGTGAAGCTTCCTGGCCGACCATGTTATCAACAGGGTCGCCAACGAAGTTGAAAAGCATGAAAGAAACCAGCGAGACGACAACCATCACGGCCACCGCCTGTATCACCCTCTGGAGTACATAAGCAATCATGATAAATCTTGTAGATAAATAAGCACCCCGGATGCATTTGCACGCATCCGGGGGCCACTTATAAGGGTTGGATTATTATTATTGGAACTTGGTGTAGATGAAGCGAACGCCATCATCAGCAACGATCGGGATATCGAGCTTGTCGCTCATGGCCCAGACGATAACCTGATGGTGGAGCGGCAGATAGTTGACGTTGTCGCGCATCTTTTTCCAGATTTTGGCTATCATCGCATCCCGTTTCGGGAAATCGACTTCCTTTTCGATCATCAGAATCGTGTTGTTGATGTCTTCATCATCAAAGCCGGTTCCGTTCCAGGTCTTGTCGCCACCTTTAACCAGGTAGTTGAAGACATAGTGGGAATCGAGGGTTGAAACGCCCCAACCCAGCATGTAGAAATCCGTTTCCCGGTTTTTGATTTTCGGGAAATGGATGGTTTTCGGAATGGCCGACAAGGTCACCTTGATGCCGATTTTACCGAGCATTCCGACGACAGCCGTACAAATTCCTTCGTCATTGATGTAGCGGTTGTTCGGGCAATCGAGCTGGATCGTGAAACCATCCGCATATCCTGCTTCTGCCATCAGTTTCTTGGCGGCGGCAACGTCATAGGGGCGGCGTGCGTTTAACTCCTCGGTGTAGCCGTGAACGGCCGGCGGGGTGATCAAGCCGGCAGGAACGGAGTAACCGCGCATGACCTTTTTCTTGATGGCTTCAATATTGATCGCCTGATACATGGCTGTCCGCACACGTACATCAGCCAGCGGATTTTTTCCCTTGATGTTCGAAGACAGCAGCTGTTTGACGCCCTGGTTCATGCCGAGGAAGATGGTCCGAACCTGAGCAGTCTTCACAAGATGCAGACCTGCGGTGCTCTTGATGCGCTCCAGGTCCTGCAGCGGCGGGTCAAGAATAAAGTCAAGCTCACCCGACAGCAAAGCCGCCACACGGGTCGCCTGGTTGGCGATCGGCGTGTAGATGATTTTGTCGACCTGATGCGGGTATTCTTTCAGACCCCACCAGTCATTGTTCTTGACCAGGATAGTTTTAACATCGGGCTCGCGCAGTTCCAGCTTGAACGGGCCGGTTCCCATGGCATGACGCACAGCATAGGTTTCTTCCTTGGCGGAACGGTCCTGCGGTCTGGTAACATTGTTTTTTTCAGCCCACGCCCTCGACATCATGAAGACGTTAGTCAACTGGTTGCGCAGAATAGGGTTCGGTTCTTTGGTGAGAATCTGGACCGTATGCGAATCAATAACCTTCACTTCCTTGATCGAGCTGATATCGCCCTTGATATCAGAAGTCGGTGAAAGGGCGCGTTCGATGGTAAATTTCACATCATCTGCGGTGAAGTCTGAACCATCGTGGAAGCGCACGCCTTTACGCAGGGAAAACTCCCAGGTTGTCGCATCGATCAGTTTATGACCCGTAGCAAGCCAGGGTGTGTTCTTCATGTCTTTGTCGTTGTAGTAAAGAACGTCATAAATTTTGCGCGATGCTGAATGGGTCGGCGACTCATTGGCGGCATGCGGATCGGACGTCAGGGCATCGCCCTGACTGGCCCAGCGAATAACATTTTCCGCTGCGGCAGGCGCCGCAGTTAGAGCTATAGCCGTCGTGGCTATGGCAAATGCTGATAGAAATTTGGTTTTCATGACTTTGTATCCTCCCATGGGACGTGTGAATCTTTGATTCAATTTTATCAAGTTGGACGAAGCTATATTAGATCGAATAGAGTTATGAATGTCTAATTTTAGATGTGCAATTCTTCAGGATAGAATACCAAAAAGAGGAATTTAGCTTTCATGGCCAGGGTCCCCAATCTGAACGTCAACGACCTGCCCGAGCACTATCAGGACGATTTTAATCGGCTCAGCGGTATTTTTTCCGGCTTCACTAATCAGGTGCCGGTCTATGCCCATTGCCCGGCCGGCATGAAGCAGATATTCGAAACCACCCTGGCGCTGCGGGAAACCGGCAATTTTCCGAGACGATTGATGGAAATAGCCGTTATTGCGGCAAGTCACGCCAACCGCTGCGAATATTGCGTCACCCATCATTCCGCTATCCTGACCGGGTTGGGACTGGATGCGGATGCGGTGTCCGATATTACCCGTGCTGAGCCGGTGAAATTGAGCGAGGTTGAGCTTCTTGTTCGCGATTACGCAATTGCCGTATCCGAGCGCGCCTGGGGGCTTCGCGATGACATGTTTGAGCGCCTGCGGGAGCATTTTTCCAACGAGCAGATCGTCGAGTTGACCATGCGGATCGCGCTGACAGGCATGTTCAACACCATCAATCAGGCCCTTGATATTGAGCTGGAAGAGGGGATGATAACGATGCCGCTCGCTGAAGGACTTGAAGAAACTGGATAATACAGTGCTGATGGTTTATGCATTGACCAATTCAAAAGGAGAATAACACATGCCAATCATTAACCGGATTGCTGAATTCCATGAACAGATGACCGAATGGCGCCATGACATTCACGCCCACCCCGAAATTGCCTTCGAAGAGCAGCGCACGTCGGATATCGTCGCTCGTGAGCTCGAACAATTCGGTATCGAGGTGCATCGCGGATTGGCCAAGACTGGTGTTGTCGGCGTCCTGAAAAACGGTGATGGTCCCTCCATCGGTCTGCGCGCCGATATGGATGCCCTGCCCATTCACGAAGCTAACGACTTCGATCATCGCTCTAAACACGACGGAAAAATGCACGCCTGCGGACACGACGGGCATACCTCAATGCTGCTGGGTGCGGCAAAATACCTCGCCGAAACCCGCCAGTTCAAGGGCACCATCAACTTCATTTTCCAGCCCGCCGAAGAAGGCGAAGGTGGGGCGCGGGTGATGATTGAAGAGGGCCTGTTCGACAAATTCCCCTGTCAGTCGGTCTACGGTGTACATAACATGCCAGGCAAGGATACCGGAACCTTTCACATGTGTACGGGCGCGCTGATGGCAGCGTATGATACCTTCGAGATCACCGTCACCGGACGCGGCTCGCACGCCGCCATGCCGCATCACAGCATCGATCCGGTGGTTGTCGCCTCGAAGATTGTTGGTGGCCTGCAAAGCATTACCAGCCGCAATCTGGATCCGCTTGAATCAGCCGTTATCAGCGTCACGCAAATTCATGGCGGTGATACCAATAACGTGATCCCCGACCGTGTGTGGATGGAAGGCACGACACGCAGCTTCAAGCCCGAAGTCAGGGACTGGCTGGCGCCGTCCATGCAACGGGTTGTTGATGGTATCGCCCAAGCTTACGGGGCGAGCGCAGAATTTGACTATCTGCGCCGCTATCCATCGACGATCAACCATTTGGCTGAAACCGAGATTGCAGCGCAAATCGCCGCCGAAGTTGTCGGTGAAGCCAGGGTTGATACCAATACCGCACCGGTCATGGGTGGAGAGGATTTTTCCTTCATGCTGGAAAAGGTGCCGGGGTGTTATCTGTTTATCGGCAATGGTGCTGGCGAAGGGGCGTGCATGGTTCATAACCCGAGCTACGATTTCAATGATGAAATCCTGCCCGTCGGTGCGACCTATTTCTCGCGTCTCGTGGAGAGCGTTCTGGCAGCCTGATCTAAAAATCCTGATCCAGAAGAATGGCACAGGTCTGGACGATGAAATCGCCAAGATCATCAGTCAATCGCCCCAGCAGCGGCTGGTACAACCCAACGAGATCGGAGAACTGGTTGCGTATCTGTGCCGGGACGAAGCCGCTGGGATCACCATGGAAGATATACAGGTTAATGCGGCGGCCTGGTGGTAACAGGAATGGTTGCTCCAGATTGGATGATGACCGCCTGCTCTGAAATTCCTCTTTGACTTTTATTACAAGAGACGTCGCTATGGATCTGCCTGCCCGGCTGGGGCTAAAAAGATTGGCGCAATTGCGCCGAACTTGGGTTGAAGTTGAACGCGGTGCGATCAGCCGGATCACCGGCAAAGTGCGCCCCGCGTTGCCTGCCGAAGATCTCTACCTGATTCGCCGGCAGATTGATGAATGCCTGTCTGAAGTGGGGGGCGCTGCCTCTGCGCGGGCCCGGGCCGCGCGCCTGGGTGGGGTTTACCTGAATCTGAATTCACGAGGCCGCGAAAACTTTCTGAGGTTACTGGCGGGCAAATATGGAGTCAATCCAGATGCATTGCGTCAATCAGCACGCCAGTGGCTGGAACTGGATGCTGCGGATTCATCAAAGAGTGCCCAAGTTCTGCTTGACGCCCAGGAGCATTTACGCCACACGCTGCAGTCCCCGCGGATACGCCTTTTGATGCAGTTCAATGATCTACCTGAGGGAGTCAAGTTTTTGGCCGACATGCGAGCCCAGTTGTTCACGATTAAGGGCGATGATTCGGAACTGCGTGCTTTTGATCGCGAGTTTCGAGATCTTCTAACATCATGGTTCGATGTGGGTTTTTTGGAACTGCGCCGCATTACCTGGGATGCGCCGGCGGCACTGCTGGAAACGCTAGCCGAACACGAAGCAGTGCACGCGATTCGTTCATGGCAGGACATCAAGCACCGCCTGGCGGCGACTGATCGGCGCTGTTTTGCCTTCATTCACCCACAGATGCCCAATGATCCCCTGATCTTTGTCTGGGTGGCGTTGACTAACGGGGTCTCCGAACGAATTGATGATCTGCTGCAGGTAGATCATCATGAGTTGGATCCAGACAAGGCCGACACTGCGGTGTTTTACTCAATCTCGGCGATACAGCCGGGTCTTGATGGAGCAGGCTTTGGTAATTTTCTGATCAAACAGGTCGCTGATTGCTTAAGTCGCGATCACAAACAACTCAAACATTTCGTCACGCTGTCACCGATACCCGGGTTCCAGCGTTGGATAAAAGAACGATTGGACCATTCTGGCAACAATGGGGAAGAGCATTCCCGGGTGCAAAAAGCGTTGCAGGTGTTGCACAATGCCGGGGCGCTGGAGCGCATGTTTTCGGATCGAAGCTGGCTTCGGGACCGCGCTGCCCTGGAGCGTGCGCGCCAGCCACTACTGGTTCTGGCCGCCCATTACCTGGCACGGGAAAAACGCGGCCTGGGTGCTCTTGATCAGGTCGCCAATTTTCACCTATCCAACGGGGCTAGTATTGATCGGCTCAACTTTCTCGGTGACCCTTCCCGGCAGGGCCAACAGCGTGCTGCCGGGCTGATGGTGAACTATCGCTATCGGCTGAAAGATATTGAATCCAATCACGAGGCTTACCATGGAAGTGGTGAGATTGCCCAGTCGCGTGTAATCAGCACTCTTCTCAAGACAAATATCTCTTTGTAGCTTCGCCCGGCCAGATCAACTCGTTTTCTGATGCGAATCAGAAAATAGAGCATCAGGACTTGACTTGGGCTTTAGAAAGAATATGATGAGAATCATTCGCATTCGCATTCGCCTTCGCAATTAAAAAGGTTTGGAGTATTTCAATGATCGACCGAGTCAGTAATTTCCTCATCAGCATATGTTTGGGACTGGTTCTGGCTGCACCCTTTGCAGTTGCTGCCACAGATGAAGTCAATGTATACAGCTATCGTAAGCCGCAACTGATAGATCCTTTGTTTGAGGCTTTTACCCAGCAGACCGGGATCAGGGTTAACTCGGTGTTTGCCAAGAAGGGCTTGCTTCAGCGCCTCAAAAGCGAGGGCCGCAACAGCCCAGCGGATCTGGTGTTTACCGCCGATATTGGCCGGTTGACTGACATCCAGCGTGCGGGACTTACCCAGCCGGTCGACTCGCCGACCTTGCGTGCCGCTGTGCCGATTAACTACCGTGAGCCCCAAGGGCACTGGTTTGGGCTGACCGCGCGGGCTCGGATTATTGTCGCCTCTAAAGACCGTGTCACCCCTGGCGAGATAGAGGACTACGAGGATCTCGTCGACCCCCTCTGGCGGGGCCGCGTCTGTACTCGCTCGGGCAAGCACCCTTATATGGTCGCTCTGACTGCCAGTATGATTGTCGCTCACGGTGACGCCCACGCCAAGCAATGGCTTGCCAGGTTGCGTAATAACCTCGCTCGTCGGCCTCAGGGTAATGATCGTGCCCAGGTCAAAGCCATTTATAACGGTCTGTGTGATGTTGCTGTAATCAATCACTACTACATGGCCAAGATGCTGGCAGACCCCAAACAAAAAGCTTGGGCCGAGTCGGTTTGGGTCATTTTCCCCAATCAGTCAGGCCGGGGTACGCACATGAATGTCAGTGGCGTTGCATTAACAAAGCATGCCCCCCATCGTGATTCAGCCATTGCACTGATGGAGTTTCTGGCAAGTGAAAAAGGTCAGGCACTGTACGCGAAGAAGAATGGCGAATACCCGGTAACGCCCGGTGTGCCGTGGAACGCTTTACAGCAATCCTGGGGCAAATTTCGCCAGGATTCCCTGTCACTGGCGACGATCGCAGATCATCGTGCGCGGGCTGTCCGGCTCGCTGATGAGGTTGGCTACGATGACTGACCCCTCGCGTTAGAGCCGTGACTGCCGCCAGTTTTTTGATCCGACCGGCGCAGTACCCAATGCTGCGCCGTGTGACCCGTTTTAGTCCATGGACGCTGGGTACTGTCATGCTGGCACTGCTCGCCGTTATTCCGGTGGTTACTGTGGTTTGGCTGGCTGTACATCCCAGCGACGATATCTGGCAGCACCTGCTCGACACGTCGCTGCCGGTTTATCTCTCCAATACACTGTTACTTATGCTGGGCGTGGGGGTCAGTGTGTTGCTGACCGGGGTAGTCACTGCGTGGCTTGTGACCATGTGCCGCTTTCCGGGTCGAGGCATGTTTGAGTGGTTGCTTATTTTCCCGCTGGCGATCCCTGCCTATGTGATCGCTTATGCCTACACTGATCTGCTGGAGTACGCCGGCCCCGTGCAGATGGTGCTTAGAGGCCTGTTTGGCTGGTCCAGCCCACGCGATTACTGGTTTCCTGAGATTCGTAGCCTGTGGGGTGCGATGGTTCTCATGGGAGTGGTGTTGTATCCCTATGTGTATCTTCTGGCGCGGGCTGCGTTTTTGGAACAATCAGTCAATGTGCTGGAAGTCAGTCGGGTGCTCGGGCGTGGACCGTGGCGCACCTTCTACTCAATATCATTACCAGCCGCTCGCCCTGCAGTCGCTGTCGGCGTTGCGTTGGCGTTGATGGAGACTCTGAACGATTACGGTACTGTGGATTTTTTTGCAGTGCGAACAATGACAGCAGGCCTGATCGATGTCTGGCTAGGCATGGGCAGCCTTGCGGGTGGTGCCCAGATTGCCACCACCATGCTGGTTTTCGTAATAGCCCTGATTACACTGGAGCGGATCAGCCGGCGCCATCAGAAGGTCTACCAGCAGTCGTCTACGCGGTTTCGTGCGTTGCCTGCATACCGCTTAACCGGTTGGCGGGCCTTCGCGGCATCTGGGTTATGCGCGATACCAGTAACTGTGGGGTTCGTCATTCCTGTTGCAGTACTCTCATACCTCGCCGTATTGTATTTCGAGGATTCCTGGACTAGCGAATTTCGCACCTATGCACTGAATAGCCTCACCCTCTCATCAATCGCTGCACTGGCGGCACTGGGGGTGGCACTGTTCATTGCCTACAGTCGCCGCCTGGGCGGCGGCCGTCTACTTGGCGTTGCGGCACGCGTTGCGTCGCTGGGTTATGCGATGCCCGGCGCTGTGCTGGCTGTCGGTACGGTGGTGCCTTTTGCGGCATTCGATAATTCTGTGGATGCGTTTTTGCGGGCGCACCTGGGTATTTCTTCCGGTCTGCTGCTGAGTGGTACGGTGGTCGCTGTGCTTTTTGCCTACGTGGTGCGTTTTCTGGCAGTGGCCCTGGGCCAGATTGAGTCGAGCCTGGAGAAAGTTTCGCCTTCCATGGATATGGCGGCCCGTACCTTGGGTTACCGGGCAGGGCAGACTCTGCTGCGTTACCATGTGCCCCTTATTCGTGGCGGGATGTTGACTGCAGTCATGATTGTTTTTGTCGATTGTATGAAGGAGCTTCCGGCAACGCTTCTGTTGCGTCCGTTTAATTTCGAGACCCTAGCGACCCATGTCTACCAGTTTGCCTCTGACGAGATGCTCGGTGAAGCCGCACTGGGCTCACTCACCATTGTCGTGGTCGGCCTGATACCAGTGCTGATATTAAGCTGGATGATCTCCCGTTCGAGAGTTACACCGGGTAACCGGGTCGGGAAGGACTGAATGATGGATTCACCACGAGCGCCGGCCCGGGGCGGTTCCTCAGCAGTGGCGCGCCCGCTCTTGCAGGTACAAAATATCTCCTGCAACTATGAATTAGAGCGCGCGGTCTTTGATCTCAGTTTAACGGTGAATCGTGGTGAGCAGGTATGTCTTTTGGGCCCCAGTGGTTGCGGCAAGACCACTGTGCTGCGCGCTATTGCTGGCTTTCACCCAATACTGACGGGTGGCGTCTTTATCAATGATCAGCAGGTCTCCTCGGTGGGTGCGATGGTGCCGCCCGAGGTGCGACGCGTTGGCATGGTGTTCCAGGACCATGCCCTGTTTCCACACCTGTCAGTCCAGCAGAATATTGCCTCAGGGCTGCGCCAGTTTTCAGCCCGTGATCGGAAAGAGGCGGTTGCCGATATGCTTGAGCGGATGGGTTTGACTCGGCATGCAGAGCGCTACCCACACGAACTTTCCGGTGGGCAACAGCAGCGCGTTGCACTGGCCCGGGCGCTCGCGCCCAGGCCAGTGTTGTTACTGATGGATGAGCCGTTTTCCAACCTCGACCAGGAATTGCGTGAACGCATGGGTCAGGAAGTCTCAGATATGCTGAAGGAAAATGATATCACCTGCGTGATGGTGACCCATGATCAGAATGATGCTTTTGCCTTAGGGGACAAGGTCGGGGTGATGGCAGATGGCGCGATCGTGCAATGGGATACCCCCTACAATCTTTATCATCGCCCACAGGATCATTTTGTGGCTGACTTTATCGGTAGCGGCATATTCCTGGCTGGGGAACTATGCTCAGCTAACCGCGTGACAACGCCACTTGGCAATTTGGACAGCGAAATAGCATTGGACTGGATCGTTGGTTCGCAGGTGGAAGTACTGATTCGACCTGATGACGTGATATATGACCCGCAAGGCCCAGTTAAGGCTCAAGTGATTCGGCGGGCGTTTAAGGGTGCCGAGATCATGTATACGCTGCGTACCAGCAGCCAGATTACTTTGTTGGCGCTCTTTCCCAGTCATACTAACTTTGAAATCGATGACGAAGTGTCAGTTCGCCTGGAAGTAGATCATCTTGTGGTGTTTCCGAAGGAGTCGATACCGGATTGATCAAAAGGCAATAACTGCTCGGCCGGTTAAGCAGCGAGGCCTGCCCGCTCAATCTGGTTCAAATGGTGTCAAATAGGTGTCGAGTATGGAGGGGGCCGCCGCGCTTTCTTTGACCTCGATTCGGGCAACAGCACGATGATGCACCTCGTCGGGGCCATCGGCATAGCGCAGCGCCCGCCCCCAACTCCAGTGATCGGCCAGTGGGGTATCCGGACTCACTCCCATGGCGCCAAAGGCTTGCATCGCCCGGTCGAGCACCGTGGTGTGTAGCATCGGTACCAGGGCTTTGATCATTGAGATTTCTTTACGGGCAGCTTTGGCGCCGTGCTCATCGATCAGCCAGGCCGTTTTCAGCACCAGCAGACGTGCCTGCTCGATCTCGATACGCGAGCGTGAGATCCACTCGGCTACGGTGCCGTGTTCATGCAGGTAACGGCCAAAGGTTTTTCGTTCTTGCGCCCGGCGGGTCATCAATTCCAACGCCAACTCTGCCGCACCGACCGAACGCATGCAGTGATGGATGCGACCAGGCCCCAACCGGGCCTGGGCCAGGGCAAATCCCGAGCCTTCCTCGCCCAATAGGTTGCCCGCCGGTACGCGCACATTCTTAAAGGTGATTTCACAGTGGCCTTCCGGATGAAGGTGGTTCATCACTGTCACGTTTCGCACCACCGTGACACCTTGGGTATCAATGGGTACCAGCACCATACTCTGCTGGTGGTAAGTATCCGCATCAGGGTTAGTCTTGCCCATCACAATCAGTAGCTTGCAGTTAGGATGCGCGGCGTTGGTAATCCACCATTTGTGGCCGTTAATTATGTAATCATCACCAGCCCGGGTAATCCGGGTCTGGATGTTTGAGGCATCCGATGAGGCCGTGTCGGGCTCGGTCATAGCAAACGCCGAGCGAATCTTGCCGTTAAGCAGAGGTGTGAGCCACTGCTGGTACTGTTCGGGCGATGCGAACATATGCAGCAGCTCCATATTACCGGTATCGGGCGCGCTGCAGTTGAATGGCTCCGATGACCAGGTAATGCGTCCCATGATTTCCGCCAGGGGCGCGTACTCCAGGTTCGTCAGTGGTGTGCCGGGTTCATCGGCCTTCAGGCCGGGTAGAAAAAGATTCCATAACCCCTGTTGACGGGCCAGCACCTTCAGGTCTTCCATGAACGACACCGGATAGGTGCCGTTGCGTACTTCTTTTTGCCACTGGCCGATCTTCGGCACGATGTGGGCATCCATAAATTCGCGAACCTGGGTGCGCAGGCCTTCAACTTTGGGCGAGTAGGCGAAATCCATAGGGAATTATCTCCGGGGTACAAGTTGGAATGCTGGCAAGGGTAAACCTCGCATTCCAAGGATTTGTAAGATGGGTGTGTCGGTTGCTCGGAGCATTTTGTCAGGGCGTGAGTACAATCTTGCCACAAACGGCACGCTGCTCGATTTGTTGAAGAGCCTTGGCAGCCTGGGCCAGCGGCATGACAGCGTGCAGTTGCGGCTGTAAGGCGCCAGACGCAGTGAGCTCGAACAGTTGTTGGTGGTTCTCGTGGGCCTGATCGGATTCTTTTTCACAGAAATTTCCCCAGAATACGCCAACCACGCTATAGCCTTTGACCAGAGGCAGGTTCAGTGGCAGTTGCGGTATCGTACCGCCGGCAAAGCCAATCACCAGCCAGCGGCCTTGCCAGGCGACTGAACGACTGAGGGCGCCTGCGAGTTCGCCACCGACCGGGTCAAAGATAACGTCTGCACCGTTGCCGCCGGTCAGTGACCGTATTGCCTCGCGCAAGTCATTCTGACTGGTGTTGATACCGGCATGGGCGCCGTTCCGTTTCGCTACCTCTAATTTTTCCGGTGTCGAGCAGGCTGCGATGACGTGCGCACCGAGGGCGCAGCCGATTTGCACGGCGGCAAGACCGGTGCCGCCTGCCGCGCCGGTCACCAGGAGGGTTTCGCCGGCTTGCAATAACCCGCGTTGGACGAGCGCATGATAGGCCGTGCCATGCGCACATAACAGCCCCCCGGCCTGAGTGAATTCCAGGCTCGCGGGCAGCAGGTAAGCGTGGCTGGCCGGTACCACCACTGCCTGGGCATAAGTACCAAAGCGCGGGCTCATTACTGCAACCCGGTCTCCTACCTCGAAACCAGATACGCCTTCGCCAAGTGCATCGATGGTACCGGCGCACTCAATACCGGGAACAAAAGGCAGGTCCGGCTTGACCTGGTACAACCCCCGAACCAGTAAGGCATCAGGAAAGTTCACACCGACTGCACTGATTCGCAGACGAATTTCACCTGGCCCGGGCACTGGTTCGGGCAGCTCGCGCAGCACCAGGTCGCCCACCGGACCGTAAGCCTCACAGACAATTGCCTCCATTATTCCTCCTGATTATTAATGACTTCCATACCCATCTGTGCGAGCTGTGATGTGAGCCCACCTACCGCGATAGCTTTCTCGCTCGAAGCGTTACCGTCGAGAGCACGCTTCATGACGCCCTGGCAGATCGCCGCCAGACGAAAGAAACTGAAGGCGAGATAAAATCGCCAGTGATCAATCTGACTGATGCCGCGGTTTTCACAGTACTGTGCCACGATCTCGTGTTCACGAGGAATGCCCAGTGGCACCGGATCGATACCGGCAAGACCCTGGATCTGCCCCGTGTTTGGCATACGCAGACACATACAGAAATACGCAAGATCAGCGAATGGGTGGCCCAGTGTCGACAACTCCCAGTCGATGACTGCCTGTATCCGGCCCTCACTGGGCGCGATGATCAGGTTGTCGAGACGGTAATCACCGTGAATCAGTGTGCTTTGGCCATCATCAGGCGGAGTGTGGGGTTCTAACCAGGCAATCAGCGATTCCATGGCGTCAATGCGATCCGTCTCGCTGGCGCGGTATTGTCCGGTCCAGCGCGCGATCTGGCGCTCAAAATAATTTCCGGGCCGGCCAAAGTCAGCGAGTCCGATGGATGCTGGATTCAGCGAGTGCAGCGCCGCAAGCACAGCGATCTCGTGCTGGTAGAGGGCGCTACGCTCTGGTGTCGTCAGTTCCGGTAGTGTTGGATCCCAGAAAACCCGGCCATCTTCATAGCTCATGACAAAAAAGACTGAGCCGATAACCTCCGGATTCTCGCACAGGCACCAGGTCTGCGGCACCGGCACAGTTGAGCCCTGGAGTGCCTGCATAACCCTGAACTCGCGTTCCACAGCGTGGGCAGATTTCAGTAGTTTTCCACTGGGTTTTCTGCGCAGCACATAAGTCCCGCCGGTGCTCTGCACACGGTAGGTCGGGTTGGATTGCCCCCCGGTGAATTTGTCGACAGATTGCAGCATGCCGACGCCTGGTATCGCCGATTCGAGGTACCCGTTCAGGCGGGCAAAGTCTATGTCTTCTTTATTCATGCTGACCTGGCGATCAGTTAAACCCTATTGATCTAAAAAATTGCTGGGCAAGTTCCCAAAAGTGCATCTTTTCCTCAGGCGGGATGTATTTCCTTGCCAGCCGATGTGTGTGTTGACTCTATACGGAGTTAACGAATGGTGTCTGCCGGCTCTTGAATGACCGGCACCCTAAACTAGTCCGTTGCCGGTGATTTCTCCAGTTGTTCTTTCTTTTGTTGTTGCCACATTTGCGCATATAAGCCTTTCTGGGCCAGCAGCTGCAGGTGAGTACCCTGTTCGGTAATACGGCCGCCGTCCAGTACCAGAATCTGGTCCGCACTGACCACCGTAGACAGGCGGTGAGCGATGACCAGCGAGGTCCGTCCCTGCGAAAGACGGGCCAGATTGTTTTGAATTTCGCGCTCTGTGGTGCTGTCCAAAGACGAGGTGGCTTCGTCAAAAAAGAAAATCTCCGGATCTCGCAGTAAAGCACGAGCGATTGCGACCCGTTGCTTTTCGCCCCCCGATAGTTTCAGCCCGCGTTCGCCGACGAGAGTCTGGTAGCCTGCCGGCAGGCTTTCGACGAAATCGTGTAAGTGTGCTGCCCGGGCTGCTGCCAGTATACGGTCGTCATCAGCCAGTGGATCCCCGTAAGCGATGTTGTAATAGAGGGTGTCGTTGAATAAGACCGTATCCTGCGGCACGACGCCGATTGCACGGCGTAGCGAGTGTTGGGTCAAGCTACGGATATTTCGATTATCAATAAGGACTTGCCCCGAATCAGGATCATAAAAACGCAGCAGCAAGCGGCTAATTGTAGATTTGCCGGCTCCGGTCGGCCCGACAATGGCGGTAGTATTGCCCGAGGCTACAGTGAAACTGACGTTGTGCAGAATGCGTCGGTCAGATTCGTAGCCGAAACTCACATTGCGAAACTCGATTGTACCGCCACTGCAACGCAGGGGTTCGGCATCGGGCGCATCGGCGACGTCAGTCGCCTCATCCATCAGTGAGAACAGATTTTCCATATCGACCATGGCCTGACGGATTTCCCGATACACCGTGCCCAGCATGTTCAGCGGAATCGCCAGTTGCATCAGGTAGGTATTTACCACCACGAAGTCGCCTACGGTCATCTTGCCATCGCGTATATCCAGTGCGGCCAGTACCAGCATTGCGGTAACACCGATGGTAATCACTGCAGCCTGTGCGACGTTCAATAGCGACAGACTTTCCCGGGTACGCACCGCGGCTTTCTCATAATCCGCCAGTGCAAGGTCGAGCCGGGCGGCTTCGTGCGCCTCGTTGTTGAAGTAACGCACGGTCTCAAAATTCAGCAGCGAATCCACCGTACGGGTGCTGATGTCGTTGTCAGCATCGTTCATTTGCCGGCGAATACGGGTACGCCAGGCGGTTATAACGAAAGTGAGCCATACGTAAACCGCGATAGTGATCACAGTAATTGCTGTATAGACAAAACCGAACAACGCCCAGAGGATGCCGCCGACCAGCAGTACCTCGATCAAGGTAGGTATGATATTGAAGGCCACAAAAGAAAGCAGGAACTGAATGCTGTTAGTGCCGCGGTCGATGAAGCGGTTCAGTGCTCCAGTTTTGCGCGATAGGTGAAAGCGCATCGACAGCGTGTGCAGATGTTCAAAGACTTGCAGTGCCAGGGTACGCACGGCGTTCTGTGCTACCCGAGCGAACAGGGCATCACGCAACTGATTTAGCACCAGCGTCGAGAGCCTGAACGCCCCGTAGGCAAGAATCACGGCAAGTGGAATGCCCAACCACAGCCCGTGTTGTTGGTCGAGGGCTCCCAACTGATCTACGGCATCGCCTAGCACCAATGGAACGTAGACATTGGCGGCTTTGGCCAACACCAGGCTGAATAATGCAATAACCACCCGCGCCTGCAGGTCGGGACGTTTCGCCGGCCACAAGTACGGCACCAGGGTAGCAAAGGTTCTCAGCGAATTAGATCGCTCGACTTGATCCATAAACACGATAACAACAGTGGGTGACGCACTTTTTGTGCTTTGGTGGAGGCGACACTCGCCGGTGCAGCAGTTTCAGGGCATGGATTGCCATGCCAGTGCCGGTTCATCCATCAGGGCAGCTTGCTCGCGCAAGTCCAGGATGTGCTGTTCCCAGGACCGCGGCGTATTAAACCACGAGAAAACCCTTGGGAAGGCTGGATCTTCCCAGCGTCGGGCGATCCAGGCGTAATAGTGCATCAGGCGCAGGGTGCGCAGCGCCTCTATCAGGTTTAACTGCGCCGGATCAAAATCTGCAAAGGCGGTATAACCCTCCAGCAGAATACCAAGACTTATCTCCCTGTCTTCTCGCTCGCCGGACAGAAACATCCAAAGATCCTGCACCGCTGGCGCCATGCGTGAATCATCGAGGTCCACCAGGTGCGGGCCATCATCAGTCCAGAGAATATTGCCCCTATGGCAGTCGCCATGGGTCCGGATGAGCTTGATCTCAGGGCAGCGTTCGTAGCACCACTGTATCCGTTGCAGTAGATCTTGGCTCAGAGATTCGTATGCTGCTATCAACTCACCTGGAATAAACTTGTTCTTAAGAAGAAACTCGACACAGCTTGAGCCAAAGGTTGTTGCGTCCAGTGTAGGTCGATGCTGATAGGTTGTCTCACTGCCAACCGCATGCAAGCGCCCGATAAAACGACCCAGTTGGCGTAACTGGTCGGGGCTCTCAAAATCCGGTGCCCGACCGCCATAGCACTCAAACAGTGCAAAACGATAACTCTTGTGTCTGAACAGGGTCTCACCTGTGGAATTGGCCAGCGGTGGGACCAGCGCGATCTCCCGCTTGGCCAGTTCAAGAGCAAAATGATGTTCCTCGTAAATCGCCGCATCGCTCCAGCGGCCGGGTCGGTAAAATTTAACGACGAGAGTTTTGTCGTCATCCAGGCCAACCCGGTAGACCCGGTTCTCGTAACTGTTCATGACTAACAACCGCCCATCGCTGTAATAGCCCTGACTGTCTACAGCCTCAAGGATTTCAGCGGGGCCCAGGTTCTGGTAATCGCTAGTGGCGTGGTCGTTCATAGCAGCGTCTGGCGGTTCTTATCGACGCGGCTTATCGTTGGCCGCGTGCGAAGAGCGCCCATCATCAGCAGATTTCCAAGGATCGCGTAGCCGCCGAATATCATACAGACCCAGTATATCGATATGCCGGCGTCCATCAGTATGCCCATGCTGACCGGTCCAAGTGCCGAGGCCAGTACCATGAGTGCCATGTACAGACTTTTGATCGCCCCCAAGTGTTTAACGCCATAGAGTTCGGCCCACAGCGCCGACACTGAGGTGTGTGCAAGACCGGTATGGATGCCCAGCATCATCATATAGGGGATAACGCCCAGGGGGTGGCTCACTGAAGCCAGAATAAAGCATCCTGCCGCCAGCGGTATCAGCATTACTTGCACCACATTGACGGCACGCAAGCGGTCGATCAATGGACCCGCCAGCAGCATGGTTACGATTCCGGCTGCAGCAAAGATCGTGTAAGCGCCCGTAATCCATTCGCCAGACCAGCCTTTGACATGGGCAATATTGAGGTGGTGAAAGAAAAGCGCCGTCCCGATAAGAGAAGACGACAGAATCCCCGGGCTCATGAGGTAGAACCGTGGGTCACGCAGAACTTCAGCGCGGGTCCACGAGACAGTCGCTTTTTCCCGGGAACCTGTCTCGGTAGATAGTTTGTCCAGGTGCCTCTGATGAAAGCGGTCGTGGCCGCCCAAGAGCCACAGGGTTGCCGGTATCAGCGTTATACCGGCGAGTATCGAAGCCCCGGCGTAGGTCCAGCGCCAGCCGAACGCAGCGATTGTCAGGACGGCAAGGAATGGCAGGGCAGCTTCACCTACGGTGTAGCCTAGTGAGGCGACCGCAATCGCCCGACCCCGGTCTCGATCAAAATACCGCGCCATACTGGTGATGGAAACGTGCGAGGCCAGCCCCTGTCCCGAATGGCGCAGCAAAAAGATACCCAGTACCAGCGCCACGGGGCCTGGCACCAAAGCCATGTAGGCGCAGGCACCAACCAGCAGCACACAGACGGTCAGGGCGTAGCGGGACAGGCGGAAGCGGTCGATCAACCCGCCGGTAAATGGCATCACCAGGGCGCTTGCGAGTGTTCCGGCCATGTAGATGCTGCCCCACACGGTATGACTGAGACCGAACTCACTTTGGATCTGTGGGCCGAATACACCGATAAAGTAGGTCTGGCCAAAACTCGAGTACAACGCCATTAAAAAGCTGAAAACCACCAGGCGGCTATTGGTGCGAAAGAGTTGTCGGTAGGCGAAGATCGGCATCGGTCGAGTCAGCTTAGGTGTCAGAAAGGAAGAACCGTTTGTTTTTGCACTTGCAATGATGAGTCAAGATTATTCAGTCGTACAATCATGACGAAAGACTCCTTACGCAAACGGGCGATAGTACAGGGTCTATCCATGAAAGAAAGGCGCTACCCTCAACGGTCGCCGATTGTTTATCTCAGATTCCGGGTTTGGGGCATGGAATTCCTTCGGCTATCCGTTATCGCTGTGACTGCATGAATCACCCCTGGTCAATCCAGCCAATAGCGACATGAGGCGGTCGCCCCTCTATAATGCGCCACCGCACCGATCGGTGCGTATTTCTAGGATAAACATACAATCTATCGAAACCGCCGGTAAACTCAGCACTTACGGCTCACCACGCTAGGTTCAACACCTAGCAACTCTCCTAGCAGCCCTAATAACATCACACGTATCCCCACCTAACTGGCCGTTTACTCAAGGCTACCGCAGGCTGGCTGCCGGCTACCGCCGGGCTACTCCAGAGTTGGAGCGGAGAGCTGCCGGGATCCTATGCCCTCTATATACATGGCCCAACTGAGCGACCCACTCCAGTGCTGCCAGGGTTCAGCCCGAATACCATGAGAGCCTGCCGGTATAGCCTGAGTAGGCTGCCGGTATAGCTCCAGGATGTAGGGTAGGGCTCCAGGTATAGCTCTAAGTAGGCTGTCGGTATAGCCAAGAGCCTACAGAAACGCAGATCGGCCTACCCGGGGAATCAAAAGCCGGTGGGGCCGCGCGCGTATATAACAACGAATGTACTGGCTAGATCAGATTTTCCACTAGGTATACCAAGAACCTGCCCACCCCACTGCCGGTTGACGACCAGCAGGAGGGTCAGGTTGTTGATTCAGGCTTTAACCGGTAAAGGCCGGGGACATCTTTGTGCTAATTGCAGGCACTAGGCGCTCACCATTGGGTGCA
>JBBWVW010000136.1:0-3085 GCA_050256425.1 Arenicellales bacterium
GAGTGACCCGCCCGCGCCAGTGTAGTTAACGTCATTTTCGGTGATCAGTCGCACCGAGGCACCAGTACCTGCCACCAGCGATTGTGCCTGCAGATGGGCCCGGATGCGGTTACCTTCCCCCCGATCCCAGATGCCGTAGAAGCTCTGTATACCGGTGGTCGCCTTATCGGCTTCGACAAGATACTGGCCAGTGCCAAACAGCACCATCACATTGGGGTCAGGACCATCACTGAGGCTCGGGTGGCGGATTACCTGGGGACGCGTCGTGATCGGCTGCAGGTCGCCTGCGTCATTGGCGGCCACAAAGAGCGGTTGGCTGCCATGTGCGATACCCCAGGCGGCCGGGCTGGTGGCGCTGATATCAAAAGCCCACAGGCTGCCATGCAGGCTGCCGGCGTAGACCCGGTCTGCGACAGCGTCGCCGTTGAGATCGACCACCGCCGGTGTCGACAGACCATCGGGGTCCGCGGCAGAGCCCGAGCCAGTGCTGATGCGCAGATAGTCACTGCCGTAGGTCCAGACACCATCCAGACCACCTTCCAGGTAGACGATGAACAGCTCTGCCTCGCCGTTGCCACTGTTGCCATAGCCGTTGCCGACGATAGCGGCCCACTTGCCGTTGTTCAAAAGGGCAATGGTCGGTTCGCCGAAGGTATAGCCGAGGTTGGCATCGTCGGCGTCGCTGAATTCCCACAGCACCACTTGTGCCGCCTTGATAGAGGTGTCGAGGAAATTGCTGGGGTCGGTCACATCGAGAGCGAAAAGACCCCGGCCGCCGGCGCGGTCGCTGCCAATCAGCACGCTGCGCCAGGCCGCGCTGCCCGCGGTTGACGCCTTGACAAATGCATCGCCAACCACTGGTGAGCCATCAACATAATAGTGGTGGCCGTAGTCGGGATCACTCAGGTAGTGATAGCCGGTGGCGCTAGCCGTGTTTGCCAGGTGACCCGGAAAGTAGGCGAGGATTTCAGTCCCGGTATCGGCATCAAAGGCATGTAGAGCGCCATCGTTAGCGCCGGCGTAGACGGCGCCTGTCCGCCCGGCAGCCGCGCTCTTGAAATCCGAATACCAATTGCCAGCGCCATAATCAAAGGCACCGTCATCTGGCCAGCTGAGCTTGGGATCGCCGACGTAGACCGGTTTGGAGTGCACAATATCACCCATGATGCTATCGGCGTTGCGGGCACGAAAATCGTAGGCCGAAGCGGGCGCTTCCTGTGTGCGACTGCCCAGCAGGTAGGACAGGCGAGCTGCAGCTTTGTCGGTAGCCGGGGCTTCGCTGGAGCCGTCGGGATCCACCTGGTAGTCAGCCAGCAGATCGGTGGTGCCGAGCGAGTTTTTCATCAGTACGCCGTTTCCTGCCAAGGCATCCCAGGTATAGGCAACCCGACTGGCGGTAGTGGGGTCATCAAAGTAGTCGTTGCTGAACTGTTCCTTAGCGCTCCATTTGGCCAGGGTCGCCACCGTGCCGTCTTCAGCCAGGTCAAAAGCCAGCAGGTCGCCCGACCAGTCTGCCGAGTTGAACTGCGTCAGGAATAACAGGCTGTCGGCTTCAATGGCGCTGGACGAAAACGAGGCGCCAGCAGCGGCGCCAATCTGCGCGGTAATGTCCTGCGCGATATCGGTAAAGGCCTGATTAAGGTCATCGGCGTTGTCGGCGGTGAAGTAAAGTCCGCCACTTTGCGAAGCCGTATCACTCAAAAGCGGATGATCAATGGCAAAGCCAACGGTATAGGTCACTACATTATTGGTAGCGCTCTCATCGTCAAGGTCGTTGATATCCGGGCGCAGGTCCAACTCGTACAGGGCCTGGGCAACATCATCCAGGTAGTCACTGCCATCCGAGCCGTAATCTTGGCCGCTTTTGCGATCGTAGGGTCCGCAGCCGCCACCAGCGCAGTCACCATCGTAATCGCGCAGTCCACTATCGGCGCTGATGTTGTTGTCGTAGTAGGGTTCGCCATCGGTCAGCAGTACTACAAAGTTTTTCTGGCACCAGTGGCAGATGGGCGACGCGCCCGAAACCCCGCTGGCAAGTAGCGGGACATCATGAAAAACAGTGTCGTCGTCCTTGGTCAGTGCAGCACCTCCCGGATGCAGGGTCAGCAGACCATCGTATTGGCCGTTAACTGTGCAAGCGCTTTCCTGATTGCCCGGATTGGCGGCTCCGGCAAAGCCCGTGAAATAACGGCCGATGTCGTGCAGTGCTTCAGCTAGCGGTGTCCAGTTGCTTGGGCTAAGCCCATCGATCGCAGCGCGGATGGCCAACTCGTTGCTGGCCAGGTCAGCAACGCCATGATGGAGTGTAGCGCCCGCGCCACCATTGAAACCGGCAACCCCGACACGTACGTCACTGATGGAGTCCAGCAATTGGTTGGCGGCCAGTTGGGCAGCTTCCATACGGTTTTTTGCCGCCGGCTTGCGGGTGGCGCCCGACCCAAACGGATTGCCACCATCATAGGGGCCAAAATACCAGTTGAGGTAGTTGCCGCTGTAATTGGCGGCATACCCCTCAAGGTACGCATAGTACGTTTGCGCCGGATCAAAACAGTACTGGGGATTAGACCCATAATAGTTGAGGTCACCCCATTCGCCCCAGCCGCCCCAGGCCATTGTCGGCGTGTACCAGGTGAACCGGGCGTACCCATCCCACCAACGGTACTGGGCATAGAGGATGCCGAGCGCCGCGGAGTTCAGCGTGGCGCCAGATGGACAGGCGTAAGTTGTGGCCGAATCAAAAGGTGCTCCTGGCGCTATCGCCTTCATGGAGCCCGAATCATCCAGCAGCAACATGATATTGGCTTTGGTAGTGCTCGCAACGAAAAGTGGAGTCTGGGCTGGTGTGGTGATCCCTGCATGTGAAGGCAGGTACGCAACGATTGTCGTTGTGCAAAAGACGGCGATGGCCAGCAGTCTGTAGTTCAGCACAGTCATGAGTGTTGCCTAGTACGCCCTGGCATAATGGCTGCGCAGTACCGTCTGGGTATTGTCATTGCCGCCGGTACCCCGCGCGGTGATCCGGTAAATCACCGACTTCTGGGTGAGATCAGTTTCACCGTAGCCGCCCAAATTCAGTGAGCCCTCG
>JBBWVW010000137.1:0-2907 GCA_050256425.1 Arenicellales bacterium
CGATGTTGAGTTGGGTTCCCGATTCCGAGGTCACAACCATGTTCTTGGCCGCTTTGGTTTTGTGAACAGCATCCTGCACTTGGGAGCGAAGACGCTCGTCAGGCCGCAATCGCTCCAACGCTTCCGGGTGTTCGTTGGAAATCGTAAGTACCCTCGCTCCTTGTTCCAGGATGTTCGGGAGTTGGGGCGCATGCAACAGACCTTCTACCGTCAGATCAGCCACCAGGGCAGTACGTGCCAGCGCTGCAACGATCGGGGTTCGATCCCGTAGCGCATCTGATGACCCTGTGGAACGTATTGGTACGCTACTGATTAATTCCGGGGTAGGTAAAACCAGATGAAATACCTTTGCTCCAAGTGCAAGCAGCGCAAGTTCCGCAAGTCGCACATTGATCTGGCGTGACTGCGATTCTGAAAGAATGACGACCTCGTCTCCGGGTGCTACTCGACAAAGATCAAACACCTCGCGAAAGACGTCAATCCATTTTGCTTCGACCCGCTCGACCAGCATCAGTGCTTTCTCGTCATTTCAATGTAACCCTCAATTCAACCAGGCGCCCAGGCAGTCATCTCTGGTGTGGGGAATCAAGCACCAGAACACCACTACTCTCCAATTGACCCGCCTACAATACTAGTTTAAGGTTGAAGGATCAATTTTACGGTTTAAAGATCAATGAACGATCAATGCCGGTTGATACTCAACGAAGAAATGAAGAAACTAGAACATGGTAGATAGATGTAACGAATAACTATACACACCGAGGATTTCTACCGGACAACAGGAGGAACGTAATGATGAAAAAGAAAATGAGAGCAGGACTCACCCTGGTTGGAGTATTTACTCTTTTCGGCTTTTTGCCGAACCAGGTCTTGGCTGCTGAAATCACTCTGACGGCTGCAAGTTGTTTCCCAATCGGCAGTCCGCCCAGCAAGCCATTTGAAGCATTCGTGGTAGAGCTCAATGCCCGCGGCAAGGGTGTGGTGCAGATCGATCTAAAAGGGGGCGCACCGGCGATTGGCAGTCCATTCACATTGACCCAGAAAATGTCCAAAGGTGCTTACGATATGGTCGGCTGTCCCGAGGCGTACTTCGGTAATGTACTGCCCGAGGCACCGGTGCTGCGCTTCTCTGCCCATACTTATGCCGAACTGCGTAAGAATGGTGCGATCGATTATGTGCAGAAGCTCATGGCTGAAAAAAATATCAAATACATCGCCCGCTATCATAATTTCGGGCCGTTTTACCTGTGGCTCAATCAGCCGATCACAGGGCCCGATCTGACCGGCCTGAATCTGAGAGTGTCTCCCGTGTATACCGCGTTCTTCAAGTCGTTGGGTGCCACCGTCCAGCGCTCCAATTTCGCGCAGGTCTATACCTACATGGAAAACAACACTGTACAGGGATACGGTTGGCCGGCGCTGGGTTGGAACCCGGCCTGGGCAAAGGTTACCAAGTACCGGGTCGAGCCTGGTTTCTACCACGCATCACTGCACGCCCTTGTCAATCTGAAGAAGTGGAATTCGCTGAGCAAGGCTCAGCAGGACGTCCTGATGACAGCTGGTCTGGATTTCGAAGTGAAAACCGAACAAGATTCTGCTGTTGGCGGGCCTGTGATGAAAAAGCAAAAAGACTGGATGGCGGGCGAGGGTATGGAAACCATCACGATGGAAGGCGCCGATCGGACCAAATGGATGGCGGCCGCATCGGATGCAGGATGGGGAGAAGTACTGGAACGCAGCCCGGATCATGGTGCAGCGCTGAAGAAGTTGTTTACCGAGTAATCGTTAACTGACCACACGCACCCCGCGATGGGGGGCTGGCCGACCGGCCAGTTTCCTGTCGCAGGGTCGTACCCCACACTTTCAACGCTGATCATTGCCGGGTCCGATATGTACACTCGGATCGATCGATTCGAAGCTGGATTCAACCGGGCCATATTGTATCTGGCTTACCTGGTGGCGCTCTCTATCGGGCTCATTGCGGTCCTCATTCCACTCAATCTGTTTCTCATCAAGACCCAGTTGGGTAGTATCTGGTGGCTCTACGAGGGGGTTGAGTACACCCTTTATTTTGGAGTTTTCATAGGAGCGCCTTGGGTGCTCAACCAAGGAGCACACGTCCGGGTTGATGTCCTCACGGCCGGCCTGTCTAGAGAATCTGCACGAAAAGTCGATCGGGTCATGGATATCGCAGGCGCCGTGCTGTGCGCTGTGCTGTGTTTTTATGGTTCGCGTGTAACCATCTGGGAATTTCAGGATGGCACGATGCCGGACAAGGATCTGCGGATCCCAACCGGCTACATGATGGTTATTTTTTCGGCCTCATTTTTCTTGCTGGCCGTGGAGTTCCTATTACGGGCTCGCCGGGCGGGTCGCCAATCGGACGAGACCGATTTGGACAAACCCAGATTGGGTTTCTGACACATGGAATGGTATCTGGCACTCGCCCTGTTGCTCGGCACGGTCTGTACAGCGATGTTCCTGGGTCTGCCCGTGGCCTTTGCCTTCTTTACTGCCAACATCCTTGGAACAGCTTTGTTTATCAATGGGGATATCGGTCTGGTCCTGATGCCATTGGAGTTTCACAACGCGATTAAGTTCACGCTGGCGCCGGTTGCCCTGTTTTTGCTGATGGGGGAGATCCTTCTGCAGACCGGAGTAGCCTTCAAGGCCATCGGGGCAATAGACCGTCTCATTGCACGGGTGCCGGGACGGCTCGCGGTCGTTTCGATTGTCGGCGGTACCGTTTTTTCGTCGCTTTCCGGGTCGACCATTGCCAATACCGCGATTCTAGGTTCCGTCCTGCTGCCGGATATGATGAAACGCGGTTACCAGCCGAGTATGGCGATGGGGCCGATTATGGCTGTCGGAGGCATTGCCATGCTGATACCGCCGTCAGCGCTGGCC
>JBBWVW010000138.1:0-22487 GCA_050256425.1 Arenicellales bacterium
CGCCCGGCACCAAAAGGGCAAGCCTTAAGTTCCAAACCCCTGGAACCCCGCTCACCTTGATTGCCTGGTGGGCCGTGCAGGGATCGAACCTGCGACCCGCTGATTAAGAGTCAGCTGCTCTACCAACTGAGCTAACGGCCCGTGTAGTCGCTGCCTGCACCTGTCGGCCAGGAAACTGGGGTGACCGATGGGACTCGAACCCACGACGGCCGGAATCACAATCCGGGGCTCTACCAACTGAGCTACGATCACCACATATGAACACGTGAACCCGTAATTATCCAACAAAACTGGGTTCTTATGCTAGCGAGACGTGCAATAGGCCGACACAGAGGTGTTCGCAATGGGTTGGCGCGCCCGACAGGACTCGAACCTGTAACCTACGGCTTAGAAGGCCGTTGCTCTATCCGGTTGAGCTACGGGCGCCGGCACGTTCAGGGAAGCAAAATGGTCGGGGCAGAGGGATTCGAACCCCCGACTCCCTGCTCCCAAAGCAGGTGCGCTACCAGACTGCGCCATGCCCCGACTGTCGGGGGATATCCCCGCCCGGGTAACAATTCTACCGGATCGTGGTTCACAAAGCGCGCTATGGGGGTCATTCGCCTCCCCCGACTCCTCAGGTTCAAGTATTGGCTCAGCGGTTGATTTTGCCGAGCGCAACCCCATTTTCATCACAGATTTTGTTTTCCTGCGACCATCTTGAGTCCCAGAGGCCATTCACCCAGGAGTAAAACCAATGTCCGAAAACGCTGCAGCCAAGACCCACAGTTTCCAGGCCGAGGTGAAGCAACTGCTGCACCTGATGATTCACTCGCTGTACTCCAATAAGGAAGTCTTCCTGCGTGAACTGATCTCCAACGGCTCGGATGCCTGTGACCGGCTGCGCTTTGCCGCGCTGACCGACGAGGAACTGACGGAAGCCGGTGAAACTCTGCGCCTACGCGTCACTTTTGACAAAAAAGAGAAAACGATTACCGTCAGCGACAACGGCGTTGGCATGTGTCACGACGAGGTCGTACAGGACATCGGAACCATTGCCCGCTCGGGTACCCGCCAATTTCTCGACGCGCTGAGCGGCGATACAGCAAATGACGCCAACCTAATTGGCCAGTTCGGGGTTGGTTTCTACTCCGTATTCCTGGTGGCAAAGAAGGTAGAACTGACTACGCGTCGCGCTGGCGACCCGGCAAGTGCTGGTGTGCGTTGGACCTCAGACGGCGGCGGTGAATACCTCATTGAAACGGTCGAACTGGCAGACCGGGGTACCACCATCACGCTGCACCTGCGCGATGAGGACAAGGAGTTTGCCGAAGATTTTCGTATCCGCGGCATTGTCAGCAAATATTCCGATCATATTTCCCTGCCGATCGAAATGCATCCGCAGGACGAGGACACAAAAGAAGAATGGGAAGCGATCAACAGCGGCTCGGCGCTATGGTCACGACCCAAAAATGAGATTACAGCCGAGGAATACGAACGGTTTTACACAACCTTGAGCTATGACAGCGAGGCGCCGCTGGCGACTCTGCACAACCGGGTCGAAGGCACGCTGGAATATACCTCGCTCTTCTTCATTCCAAAAAAAGCACCCTTCGATCTATGGGATCGTGAACAACGCCATGGCATCAACCTGTACGTACGTCGGATCTTCATCATGGACGACGCCAAGTACCTGATGCCCAGCTACCTGCGCTTCGTGCGCGGGGTGGTCGACGCAAGCGATCTACCGCTAAACGTATCGCGCGAATTCCTGCAGAATAACAAGGATATTGATCGCATCCGGGCGGCATCGGTCAAGAAGGTGCTCTCGGAGTTGACCCGCCTTGCCAACAAAGAACCCGAAGCTTATGCGGCCTTTTGGAAGGAATTCGGCAAAGTATTAAAAGAAGGCATGGTCGAGGACCATGACAACCGCACAGTACTCTCGGATCTGCTGCGTTTCTCATCGACCCGCAGTAAGGATCTCGAACAAACCCAGTCGCTCGCCGGATACTTCAAGCGCATGCCCATGAAGCAAAAAGCGATCTACTACATTACAGCTGACTCGCATAATGCGGCCAGCACCTCGCCGCATCTTGAAATATTCCGCAAGAACGATGTCGAAGTGCTTTTGCTCAGTGATCCAGTAGATGAATGGCTGGTGTCCTCGCTTAACGAATACAAGGACAAGCCATTGAAGTCAGTGGCCAAGGGCGCGCTCGATCTTGACGATTTCGCAAGCCCCGAAGATAAAAAAGCGAGCGAGCAAAAAGAAAAGGATCTGTCAGAACTAACAGAAAAAATGCAGTCTGTGCTGGAAGGTAAAGTCAAAAGTGTGCGCGTCAGTCTTCGCTTGACAGACTCCCCGGCCTGCTTGGTTGCCGATGAGGCAGACCTGGGAGGCAATCTCGAACGCATCCTGGCGGCAATGGGCCAGAGCGCGCCGGACGCCAAGCCGATCATGGAGATCAACCCTAACCATCCACTCATCCGCCAGTTAGACCCAGAGCATGTCCGGCTCGGGGACTGGACCCAGGTACTATTCGACCAGGCGGCACTCAGCGAGGGCGCCCCACTCCCGGAACCGGCTGCCTATGTACAGCGAGTCAACGACCTGTTGGTGCGGGCTGCCCTTGCCGGCGACTAAGCGCTCACAGAATCGCCGCCATCATCGGTGACGTTGATCATTCAGGGGGTTGCCCCGGGTCATCGGTCAGCCAGTAGCTGCTGACTGGTCGAGAACATCGCGGGCATCGCCGACCCAGTCAAGGGTGCCATCAAGGTCCGGCAAGGGGTTGCCGTCCTGATCTACGCAGTTACGGCCGAAGACCAGGGATTCCGTCACCCGGCTACGCGAACTGATACGGCTGTAATCGAAGAGAATGCTGCGTGAAATACGTGCACCACGTTCAAGGTGACAACCGTGACCAATCCAGGTGGGGCCAAAGATCTCGCAGTCGGGCTCTATCCGAGAGGCTGAACCAACATAGATCGGACCCTCGGCCCGAACCTCGTCCCAGTCTACACTGACATTCAACCCGGTCCAGATTCCGGGACGCACTTCGGTGCCCGGCATACCCGCGCCGCGTAATTTGCCGCGCATCAACTGTTGGTTAGCTTCCCAGTAATCGCTGAGGTGTCCAATATCAATCCAGTTGAAAGGCGCCTCGATGGCATGGAAAGCTGAACCTTGCTCGAGGATGAGTGGGAAAAGCTCGCTGGCAATATCAAACTCAGTGGCGTGCGGGATAAGATCGATGATCGCGGGCTCAAATATGTAGATGCCAGTATTGGCGAGTTGCGACAAGGCTTCCTCGGTAGAGGGCTTTTCCTGGAAGGATTGAATACGCCCGACATCATCGCAGACCACCACGCCGTAGCTTGAGACCCGCTCTCTGGGTACCTCCCGTACAACTATGCTCGCGGCAGCCCCTGACTGCCAGTGCTTGCGCAGCACTGCGGAGAGGTCTAGATCAATCAGGGCATCACCGCAAACCACCAAAAAGGTGTCGTCAAAGAAGTTACCAAATTCCTGGATACGTTTGATCCCTCCAGCAGAGCCCAGCGGTTCGGCCACTGTCTCACCGCCCTCCAGGTATCCCTCGAAGGAATAACCAATCTCCACGTCCCAGCGCCGCCCGTCGCCAAAATAGCCTTCGATCGAATGGGCAAGATGACTGATGTTGACCATGATCTGATCAAACCCGTGGCGCGCCAAATGCTCGACCAGATACTCCATGACGGGCTTTCCCAGAACCGGGATCATGGGTTTGGGCATCACATGGGTCAACGGTCGCACCCGTGTGCCTTTACCCGCGGCGAGAATCATCGCTTTCATTTATGTATCCCTTGGCATTGGCTGGAGATTCTATAGGCTGAGGCCAGCGCTGACCATCCGCTGCAGATCACGTATGCAAACCACGCCAAGCCGACCCGGCCTAGCGTGGTTTGCAGTCAATCAAGCGACCCGGGCAGGCGTGGGCCGCTGGGGTCTGAACACTAAACTCCCCCCCTCAACATCCACGTTGATGGTGTCGCCCGACACTAAACTCCCGGCGAGAATCTCTTGCGCCAGGGGATTTTCCAACTGGGTCTGGATGACACGCTTTAGTGGTCGAGCACCGTAGACAGGATCAAAACCCGCGTCGCCTAACTTGTCCAGTGCCGCGTCGGTCAAGGTGAGTGTGAGATCACGCGCTGCCAGACGGGCCTGCAGAATGCCAACCTGGATGCGGGCAATCGCCAGCAGTTGTTCACGCTCCAACGGATGAAAGACGATCATGTCATCCACCCGATTGATGAACTCCGGGCGAAAGTGTCGCTCGACTACGGTCATGACCTCAGCTTTCATCTGCTCGTAACGTTCTTCTCCCGCCAGCTCCTGGATGCGATCGGAACCCAGATTCGACGTCATCACAATAACAGTGTTGCGAAAATCCACGGTCCGGCCCTGACCGTCGGTCAGGCGACCGTCATCGAGCACCTGCAACAACACGTTAAAGACTTCCGGATGCGCTTTTTCAACCTCATCCATCAGAATCACTGAGTAAGGGCGTCGACGCACGGATTCAGTCAAGTAGCCGCCCTCTTCATAGCCCACATACCCCGGAGGTGCGCCAATCAGACGAGCCACTGAGTGTTTCTCCATAAACTCGGACATGTCTATCCGCACCATCGATTCTTCGGTATCGAACAGAAAAGCCGTTAACGCTTTAGACAGCTCTGTTTTGCCTACGCCGGTAGGCCCGAGGAATAAAAACGAACCGTAGGGTCGGTTCGGGTCGGAAAGTCCGGCCCGCGAACGACGAATAGCGTTAGCCACGGCATGAATGGCTTCTTCCTGGCCAATCACGCGCTGGTGCAACTCGGCTTCCATACGTAGCAATTTCTCGCGCTCGCCCTCAAGCATTCGGGACACCGGAATACCGGTCCAGTGCGCAACGACCTCGGCAATTTCTTCGTCAGTCACTTTATTGCGCAACAGTCGGGCCTGACCTGTCGACCCACCAGCATCGGCCTCGGCCAACTGTTTTTCGAGTTCCGGAATACGGCCGTACTGCAGTTCTGACATGCGTGCCAGATCCCCTGCGCGGCGTGCCGCTTCGATTTCGCCACGAGCCTGGTCGAGCGCTTCCTTGATATGCTGACTGCCCTGTACGGCTGCCTTCTCTGCTTTCCAGACCTCCTCCAGATCAGCGTACTCGCGCTCGAGTTCTGCGATATCCTTATGCAAGGCTTCAAGGCGTTTGCGTGAAGCTTCGTCGGTATCTTTCTTAACCGCCTCACGCTCGATTTTAAGTTGGATCAGGCGTCGATCCAGCCGATCCATAGACTCCGGCTTGGAGTCGATCTCCATACGGATCCGGCTCGCCGCCTCATCCACAAGATCAATGGCTTTATCGGGAAGTTTTCGGTCACTGATATAGCGATGTGACAGAGTCGCCGCAGCAACAATAGCGGGATCAGTGATATCGACTCCGTGGTGGACTTCATACTTTTCCTTGAGCCCACGTAAAATAGCCACCGTGTCTTCCACCGTGGGTTCTCCTACCAACACCTTCTGGAAACGCCGTTCCAGAGCTGCATCCTTCTCGACATACTTGCGATACTCGTCCAGCGTGGTAGCACCAATGCAGTGCAATTCACCTCGGGCCAGAGCAGGCTTTAGCATGTTGCCGGCATCCATAGCACCCTCAGCCTTGCCCGCGCCCACTATTGTGTGGAGTTCATCGACAAACAGGATCACTTGACCTTCTTGTTTGCTGAGATCACTGAGGACGGCTTTAAGACGCTCCTCAAATTCGCCACGAAACTTCGCCCCGGCAATCAGCGCACCCATATCCAGGGCCAACAGGCGCTTACCCTTGACGCCTTCAGGCACTTCGCCATCAACGATCCGCTGCGCCAATCCCTCAGCGATAGCGGTCTTTCCCACGCCAGGCTCTCCAATTAATACCGGGTTGTTCTTGGTGCGCCGCTGCAACACCTGGATGGTGCGGCGAATCTCCTCGTCACGGCCAATCACTGGATCGAGTCGGCCTTGCTCAGCACGCTCAGTCAGGTCGATCGAGTATTTCTCAAGCGCCTGACGCTGTTCTTCGGCATTGGCATCATCAACCGACTCGCCACCGCGTAATTGTTCAATCGCCTGATCTACTGCGCCTTTAACAACGCCTGCCTCTTTCAACAGGCGTCCCAGCTCACCCTTATCATCCTGTGCAGCCAATAAAAAAAGTTCGCTGGAGATGAATTGGTCGCCCCGCTGTTGCGCCTGCTTGTCAGTCAGATTGAGCATTCGCGCGAGGTCGCTCGAGATCTGCACATCGCCGCCGGCGCCTTCCACGCGCGCCAGACGGTCGAGCGCTTCACCCAGTCGGGAGCGCAGAGCATTGGCGTTGGCACCGGCACGTGTGAGCAGGTGCCGTACCCCGCCACCTTCCTGGTCAAGCAGCGCCAGCATCAGGTGCGCTGGCTCTATAAACTGGTGGTCTCGGCCCAACGCCAGACTCTGCGCATCCGCCAGGGCCAACTGGAATTTCGTGGTCAGTTTATCCATTCGCATAAGGTGATCACTCCGATGATCGGCAGCCGATACTGTCCCGTAGCATTAGTGTCGGCCAGGATGTTTTACCCTATTAAAGATGGGGATTGAGCGTGGATAATCAAGATACATCACGGGCGCGTACCACGCGATTTTTAACCATCACTGGCAAAAGCCCAAGCCCCACAGCCGAGTTAAAGTCGCCTCGCAGACGGGTTATGATCGGCATTCCGTACTTAGTGAAATTTGATCATGAAGGAACTGCCACCTCGACACTTGATCGCCGAGCAAGTACGCCAAGCCCTGGCTGAAGATATCGGCTCGGGAGACCTGACGGCTGCACTGGTGCCCGACAACGACAGCGTCCGGGCCACACTGATCAGTCGTGAGCCCGCTGTTGTTTGTGGTGTCGCCTGGGTCCAGGAAGTTTTTGACCGCCTTGATCCTGACATTAGCATCGAGTGGCTCAGCCACGATGGCGATGATGTCATCAACGAGCAGGCCTGGTGTACCATCCGGGGCTCGTCCCGGGTAATCCTCACCGGCGAACGAACCGCGCTCAATTTTCTGCAATTGCTGTCAGGGACTGCTACCGCCACCCGGCGCATGGTGAATCAGCTTAAAGGCACCACGGCGACGTTACTTGACACCCGCAAAACCGTGCCGGGCCTGCGCCTAGCTCAAAAATATGCCGTGTGCTGTGGTGGTGGCACGAATCACCGGTTGGGCCTGTATGACGGTATTCTGGTCAAGGAAAATCATATCCGTGCGGCCGGGTCAGTCACCCAGGCTGTGACTGCAGCCCTTGCTCACAGTAACGACATGTCACTGATTGAGATTGAGGTCGAAAGCGTCGCCGAATTATCGGAGGCCTTGGCTGCTGGAGCGCAACGGTTGTTACTGGATAATTTTTCGTTAACGCAATTGCGCCGTGCCGTTCAGATCAATGCGGGACAGGCACAACTTGAGGCCTCTGGCAACGTCACTGTAAAGACTATTCGTGAAATTGCCTTGACCGGGGTCAATTTTGTCTCGAGCGGGGCAATTACCAAAAACGTTCACGCAATTGACCTTAGCCTTCAATTTGAGGAATCACCAGCAAACTGATCGAGCAGTTGCTCCAGTTGTCCAGCAGTCACAGGGCCCACATGGGCATGCAGATATTCCCCACGCGGTGACAACAGAAAAGTCGAAGGTAGACCTTTTAATGGCTCCAGCGGCACCAGCGGCTCCTCGCCGATAAGTAGTATCGGGTAGGTGATGTTAAACTGCTGGACAAAGCGACGAATCTGATCAACCGGCGTTTTTTCAAAAGCGATACCGACCACCGTCGCCTGCTGCTTGCGCCGAGCCTGGAAGGCATTGAGCTCAGGAATCTCGGCCACACAGGGCCCACACCAGGTCGCCCAGAAATTGACGACCAGCCACTTGCCGCGATACTGGGCGATGTCCTGGAGTTGCCCTTGCAGATCAAGCAGACGAAAGTTCACCACTTGCTGCCCTGCGGATTCACTCGAAAATAGCAAGAAACCCAGTAATAATGAGCCACATAGGCTAGATTTGATGTGGGATGAGATCATCAGTAGATTTTATTGATACATAGTAAAGTGATTCTGGCCTGAAACCCGCCAGCACGGTACCCTTCGGTTTCAGGGATTTTCTAATATTAGGATATTTTGAGGATTGATTGTTGTGAGACTGATGTTCATCGCCCTCGTCACCGCTCTGTTGGCGCTGCCAGTCGCTATTGCCGGTGGTCCCCCACAGGGCGAGGACGCAGCCGCGTGGTGTGAGGCAAATTCGGACGAGTGCGCCACCTGGTGTGAAAGCAATCCTGAGGCCGAAATCTGCCAAGAACCTGAATGTGACTGATTTTTAAATTTTCCGCTGATCGCCACCGAAAGGGTAACGGTCTTAGCGTGGAATGCTGTGGGCACCCCAGCGGCGCCCTTCCCATACCTAAACCTGAACGAAAAGATAGGAGAGAAAATTGAACAAGTCTAAAACTCTGCTCAGCGCCCTAGCGGGCCTGATCCTCGCCCTGCCAATCTCTGCGCAGGCCGGAAAGCCGGTTGGCATCACTGGCGACATCATGGCTGTTTCGGTAAACCACAATGGTACGGCAACCGACATTACCCGTAACCAGGACAATGCCAACACCGTGAACCCAGCTTTCGCCAAGACCTCACGCCCCTGCCCGCCGTTTTGCATCCAGCCAGCTGTTCTGGCCCCAGGTGTTGAAACCATTGCCGAGCGTGAAGTCATTCATTACGCGAAGATGATGAGCGATGGTGACTCCTCGATCATTGTGATCGACTCCCGCACCCCGAACTGGGTTGCCAAAGGCACTATTCCCAGCGCGATCAATATCCCATGGACCAAGTTGAATCCCGCCAAGGGCGCTACCCCGTTCGACATCGCGGAAATCATGCTGGAAGTGTTCAACGTTACGGAAAGCGAAGGCCTGTTTAACTTCTCTAATGCGAAGACAGCAGTCATGTTCTGCAACGGCATGTGGTGCGGCCAATCGCCCAACAACATCAAGAACCTGCTGAAATTTGGCTACCCGGCCCACAAAATCAAGTGGTACCGTGGCGGCATGCAGGATTGGGAGATTCTCGGCCTGAGCACAGCCAAGCCGTAAAGCGCTGTTATCCCAGGAAAAAGCGGGGCATTGCCCCGCTTTTTTTTCGCCTGAATCGCGCAGCCCCACGCCGAACTGGTTCCGCTTCAGGGTACCCCGGTCAGCCAGATCAAAGATGCCATGCGCCCGCAACGGCCCTGACGCCGATGTGAAAACCATCGTTCAGGGTCAGAATAGGTGCAACAATCACTGGCTGCGGCAAAAGCAATCTCGCAGCGCCTGAGCCGGGCTAGCACTAAGCCGGGCAGATCGGCCATGTACCGATCACCCTTGCGGGCAAAATATTTCTGATCGACCGGATCTGCTGCCAGAAACTGTTCTCGGACCTCCTTGCCCACCTCAAAGGCACGCTGGCTGATACTCGGCCCGACCCAGGCAATGATGTCTTGAGGCTTGGCTGGCGCCCGAGCAATCCCTTGCTCAACAACACCGGCGAGGACACCACGCCACCCGGCATGTAAGAGACCAACGAAACTACCCTTGTGATCGCTGAGAAATATCGGCGCACAGTCGGCGCTGAGCACGGCGCAAACTACCCCAGCCCCAGGCTGAGTCGTAAAGCTGCCATCTGCAACAGGCTGCTGCCCTGGCCCATCCAATTCACATACTCTCGCGCCATGAACCTGAGTCAGCCATTGCGGTTGCCCCACGAGTCTCAATTGTTGCACCAGGGATAATCGGTGGGCAACAACCCGGCCTGGATTATCTCCAACATGATCACCCAGATTGAACCCATCGTAGGGGTCCCCCGGTTGACCTGCGCTGCGCTCGGTTGTCAGCGCCCGGACATGGCCGGGTGCTGGCCAGTCGGGAACTGACGACGCCATTGTGGCAACGTTCATGTCTCGATCGCAGCATCGATGCTCAACGCATCGATCAGCGCGGCAAAATCCGATGGGATCGCACTTTCCCAACGAAGAGATTCACCGGTCGCGGGATGCACCAACCCGAGAACCGCCGCATGCAGTGCCTGACGCTGAAAACCCTGCAGGGCAGCGATCAGCTGCGGGCTCGATCTGGGCGGCAACTGGAAGCGGCCACCATAGACCGGGTCACCTACCAGCGGAAATCCCAGATGGGCCATGTGCACACGGATCTGGTGCGTTCGACCTGTTTGCAACTGTAACTTTAATAGGGTGTGCGATCGAAAACACTGGCCCAGTCGATAATGGGTCACTGCGGGACGACCTTTGCTGGTAACCGCCATTTTCAACCGGTTGCGTGGATGTCGGCCGATCGATGCGTCCACGGTACCGCCGGAGATCGGGCGACCATTCACCACTGCGAGGTACTCCCGGCTGATGGCGCGCGCCTCGAGCCCCCGGATCAATTCGCTACGGGCAAGCTCAGTAAGCGCCACGACCAGCAACCCGCTGGTGTCTTTGTCCAGGCGATGGACAATGCCAGCCCGCGGCAGAGCCCCGGCAGCAGGATATTGGTGCAAAATGGCGTTCGCCAACGTACCCCCTGGGTTACCGGCCCCGGGATGGACGACCAGTCCGGAAGGTTTATCGATGACCACAATGTGCTCATCTTGATGTACTACCGAAAGCGGCAGGGGTTCGGCCACCCATTCGATCTGGGTCAGCGGTGGCATTTGCAGACGCAGGACCTCACCTCCGGCTACGCTGAGTCGCCCTGACGGGGTCTCATTTGCCAGTGTGATCCGTCCCTCCTTGAGCCAGACCTGTAACTGCGACCGCGAGTGAGGCGGGAAAACCTTTGCCAATACCTTATCGAGGCGCTCACCGGCCGCCTCGTCAGGCACTGTCCCGATCACTACTTCGCCACTTTCACTTGCGCCTGCCATAACTGTCGCCTTCGCCGTTGGCCCTCGAAAGTATAATAGAGGCGTATCCACCAGCCTCTACAACCATGCGCCAGTCTATCCGCCTCGTACTTTGCTTGCTGATCGTTCCACTGCTCACCGGTGGTTGCACGATCCTGAAGGAAAAAGATGAAACCGCCAACTGGACCGCGGAGCAGTTCGTCGCGGTGGGCGAAACAGAGTTGGCCGCCGGCGACTGGCCAGCTGCGATCGCGACTTACCAGAAAATGCAAGGTCGTTTTCCTTACGGTCGCAATGCTGAGCAAGCCCAGTTGGACATCGCTTACGCCCATTTCAAGAACAACGAATCTGCCCTAACAGTCGTCGCCGCAAACCGCTTTATACAGATGCATCCGACGCATCCTAATGTGGATTACGCGTACTACCTGAAAGGCCTAGCATTGTTCGAACCGCCGGACAGCCTGCTTGATGAGATCACTGGAAAAAGTCCTGCCAACCACGATATCAGGCCAGTGCGCGAAGCATTCGTGGCCTACCGCGAACTCGTGAGTCGCTTCCCTGACAGTCGATATGCCTCAGACGCGCGGAAACGCCTGGTGTATATCATCAACGTACTTGCGATGCACGACGTCGATATTGCCCATTACTACTATTCGCTAGGTGCAGACGTGGCTGCAGTAAACAGGGCCCGGTCAGTGCTGGAAACCTATCAGACTTCCACTGCAGTCGAGCATGCCTTGGGGGTGATGGTCAAAGCTTACAAACGCATGGGACTGACTGCGCTACACGACGATACCACCCGGGTATTACAACTCAACTACCCGAAAAGCAAGTACCTCAACTAAACCCCGAAGTAATCGGATAACGTCGATCCCGACCAAAAGCGCGCCGGGTGATGCGTACGCCGGGTGGTGCCTGGCGCCGCTTGTACTCGTTGCGCAGCACCATTTGCGAAACCCGAAACACGGTTTGCAGGTCAAAACCCTTGGCTGCAATTTCCTCGATTGAGCAATCGTGTTCGATGAAATATTCAAGTATGGGGTCAAGGACTTCGTAGGGCGGCAGATTATCGGTATCAGCCTGGTCTTCGGCCAATTCTGCTGACGGTGGCCGAGTAATGACGCGCTCGGGAATCACGACACTGCTGCGATTACGGTAGCGGGCGAGCTGGTAGACCAGGGTTTTAGGAACATCCTTGATGACGGCAAAGCCGCCCGCCATATCGCCATATAGGGTGGCGTAACCAACGGCCATTTCACTCTTATTGCCAGTGGTCAATACCAGGCAACCGGTCTTGTTGGAAATTGCCATCAGCAGGTTACCGCGAATTCTGGCCTGCAAATTCTCCTCGGTGGTATCGGCAGGTAGCCCCTTAAACAACGGTTCGAGTTGTGTGCGATACGCTTCTACCAGCGACTCAATAGGTATCACCTGGTATGCAACACCTAATGTCTGCGCCTGCGCCTTTGCATCGGCAAGACTCATGTCCCGGGTGTAGCGCGAGGGCATCAGTACCGCTTGCACCTTGTCCGGACCCAACGCGTCTGCAGCCACGGCAAGTGTCAGGGCTGAATCGATCCCGCCCGATAATCCCAGTACCACACCGTCAAACCCGTTTTTGGTTACATAGTCACGCAGCCCAATCTGCAAAGCTTTGTAGACACTTTCCTCGTGACCCGGTAACGATGCCAGTTCACGGTTACTGCATAGGTCGCCTTGATGGATATCAATACGCGCCAGGTCCTCAGAAAAAAAAGCACTGCGGTGGACAACCTGGCCAGTCGCATCACAGGCAAAAGAGCCGCCGTCGAATACCAGTTCGTCTTGCCCACCAACCAGATTGACATAAACGATCGGTACCGCGACCTCGCGTGATCGCCCAGCAACAACCTGTTCTTCACGTTCGCGGGCCTTATGTACATTGAAGGGTGAGGCGTTGAGATTGAATATCACTTCGGCCCCGGCTGCCACACAGTCCGCGACTGGCCGTTGATGCCAGACATCTTCACAAACTGTCAGCCCAACTGCGAACCCATCAATATCAATCACCAATGTGTCAGTACCAGGAGAAAAATAGCGCTTTTCGTCGAAGACTCCGTAGTTGGGCAGTTTCCGCTTGAAATACCGGGCACGTACCTGCCCCGACTCAACCACTGAAGCCGCGTTATAGAGTTTTCCATCCTCACGAAACGGGTGTCCTACGACGACACAGATATCGCCGGCTCCGGCCAGCAGCCGGGCCAACCCCCGGTCCGCTCTATCCAGAAAATCCGAGCGAAACAACAAGTCCTCAGGCGGGTAGCCAGTCACCGCGAGCTCCGGAAATACCACCACTTTGCAGGCAAGCTCAGTGCCTGCCTTATTGCAGGCCGCGAGCATCTTATCTACATTGCGGTCTACATCACCAACGGTAAAATTCAATTGCGCAATTGCTACGGGGAGATGCTTCATTGGGAGATATTAAGAAACTAGTTAAGTCAGATGCCAAAAAGGAGGCTGGGGTCAATGATAAGGGGCTTGAGGCCCGCATCACAACACACGCAGCCATGGATCACATCCCCCGCTCCCAGTGGAATGCTCTGGTCCCGGAGGATGCCCCCAGCCTGCGTCACGAATTCCTTGAGGCGCTGGAGCGCAGCGGCAGTTGTACCACAGCCACTGGATGGACACCGTGCCACATTACGGTACACATCGGTGAAGCCTTAGCCGGCGGTGCGCCCTGTTATCTTAAGCATCACTCTTACGGCGAGTTTATCTTTGACTGGGCCTGGGCCAATGCTTACCAGCGCGCGGGCCTTAAGTATTACCCGAAGTTACTTGTGGCCGTACCGTTCACACCGGTGAGCGGCAATCGGCTGCTGCACCATCCAGAATTTGAAAGCGCATCGGTCCGCAGTTTAATTGCCGGGGCACTGCCGCAGATCGCCACGCGACTGCGGGCATCGTCTGTGCATTGCCTTTTTTGCACCGATTCGGATCTCTCACAACTCACGGCCAACGGCTTCGTTCGTCGCGAGAGTCACCAGTTTCACTGGCGTAACGATGGCTATCACGATTTCGACGACTTTCTACAAAAGTTGTCCTCAAAAAAACGAAAAAATATCCTACGCGAACGGCGTCGTGTTCATGAACAGGAGATCACTTTGCACTGGCTGCAAGGTGACCAGTTGAATTCCAGTCACCTTGACTTCCTGACGGCCTGCTACACCAACACCATCGCTGAGCATGGATCGTACGCCTACCTGAGTCGCGAATTTTTCGAGCAACTCGCGCGGGAACTTCCCGACTCAGTACAGCTGCTACGGGCAACACGCAACGGGAAAGACATTGCTTGTGCGTTCTTCATCCGCGGCAAAACTGCCCTGTTTGGTCGCTACTGGGGTGCGCTCGAGCAGGTGCCGGATCTGCATTTTGAGGCCTGCTATTACGCCCCGATCGAATACTGCATTAAACATGGTCTCACCCGGTTTGAAGCTGGTGCCCAGGGTGAGCACAAGTTGAGTCGGGGACTCACACCTCAAGTCACTCTGTCAGCACACTGGCTGGCCCATCGGGGATTTCACGATGCGATCGGGAGATACACGATCGAGGAAAGTTCGCAACTCGCAGAATATACCCGTGTCCTTGATGCCCATACACCATTTCGCAAGCACAATCCCTGAATTCGCGAGTGCTAGAATGACTCACACAATGACCCGCACCCCCGAGAAATACTCCTTTCCTCCGCTGGAGACCGCCTCCACCGAGGGTTTGCTTGCCATCGGTGGCGATCTTAATCCTGAACGAATACTGAGCGCCTACCGGCAGGGAATCTTCCCCTGGTACAGTGCCGGACAGCCGATTCTGTGGTGGTCACCGAATCCCAGGGCCATCCTGTACCCACAGCAAGCCCGGATCTCTCGCAGTCTGCGAAGGAGCCTTCGCCAACGAGGCTTCGTCATTACGGCTGATCGCTATTTTGCTGGAGTCATTCGGCAGTGCACTCAGCCCCGCAACGGACAACCCGGCACCTGGATTACACCCGACATGGAGCAGGCCTATACCACGCTTCACCAGATGGGGTACGCGCACAGCATCGAGACATGGCAAGGTTCCAAACTCGTTGGCGGCCTCTACGGGATTGCAATCGGCAAGGCCTTTTTTGGCGAGAGCATGTTCAGTCAAACCACTGACGCATCCAAGGCAGCTCTGATTGGCTTGGCATCGCTGCTTGCAACGCAGGGCTATCACTTTATCGACTGTCAGGTGGCATCACCACATCTCGAGTCACTCGGTGCCGAGAGTCTGCCTCGACAACTGTTCACGCAACAATTAGCTCAAGCCGTAAATGCCCATATAAGTACTGAGGCTTGGCAGTTAGAAAAACAGGGGGGGCAGCTGGCATGACCCGCCAACAATCAGCACCAGACCTGTATCAATCCACGCCACACACATGCCCTTATCTGCAAGGTGAGACTGCGGCAAACCTGCTGATCGATCCCCAGTTCAAGGTAACACCGGCGATGTACGACAAACTGATACGCAATGGCTTCCGGCGTAACGGCACCGTGTATTATCGCCCGCATTGCCCGACCTGTCGCCAGTGCCAGTCGGTGCGCATTCAAGTCAATAATTTTATTCCAGGAAGATCTTTCCGCCGTATCCAGACGCGTAACAGTGACGTCGCGATGGAACTGTGCACTCTGGGCTTCCGTGAAGAGCACTTTGCCCTGTACCGGGCCTACCAGTCCCAAAGACATCACGGCGACAGCATGGACGACCCTGACCCAGAGAAATATCAGCAGTTCCTGGCCCGCTCACAGGTCGAAACGTTCATGATCGAACTACGCATTGGCCGCCGTCTACTGGCAGTTTCTGTACTGGATCATGTCGCAGACGGCCTCTCGGCAGTCTATACCTTCTTTGATCCCACCCAGGCTCGGCGTAGCCCAGGGACCCTGGCGATACTGCGTCAGATTGATTTGACCCGCTCGGTCGAATACAACTGGCTGTACCTGGGCTACTGGATCCCCGACTGCGAGAAAATGGCCTACAAGACCCGGTTCAGACCACTGGAAGCTTTCGACTCGACGACCATAACGTGGGCTCATGTCTGCTGAACGCTCAGTCGTGCCAGAGATTCCTTTTATCCAAGATCACCAGTTTCGCTATGGCGAGGTTGAGACGGTTGCACCCGACATTCGCAGGTTAACTGCGAGAAATGCAGGGGCATTTACCTATCACGGCACTGGCACCTATATCGTCGGCCAAGGCGAAGTGGCGATTATTGATCCAGGCCCAGACGATCCGGATCATATCGACACCCTTGTCAGCAGTCTCTCTTCGGAGACTATCAGTCATATTCTGGTGACGCATTGCCACCGGGATCACTCCCCGGGAGCCAGGCTGCTACAAGCCGCCTGCGATGCACCTACCTACGCCTTTGGCCCGCACGGTGGTGGCATTGAGCATGATGATAGCGCTATCGAAGAAGGGGTCGATACCCTGTTTACGCCTGATAACCCTTTAAAGCATGGGGAATGTCTGACCGTGGGTGACTGTGAGATCGAGTGTATCCATACCCCTGGCCATACCAGCAACCACATGTGTTTTGCTGTTCCCGAACAGGGTTCGCTGTTCAGCGGGGATCACGTTATGGCATGGTCCACCAGCGTAGTTATCCCGCCCGACGGCAACATGGCCGACTACCTGGCCAGTCTGGCCCTGCTTTGCAAACGAGCCGAATCACGTTATTGGCCCACCCACGGACCGCCGCTGGATTCCCCGCACGATTACGTTCAAGCGTTGATTGCACACCGCCTTCAGCGAATGCAAGACATCGTTCAGTTGCTCAAAACCGGTCCCTGGAGAATTGCCGATATGGTCGAGCAACTGTACCCGGAGCTCGATATCCGTCTGCACGGCGCTGCCAGCCGGTCAATATTCGCCGCGATACTCTATCTACAAGATTGCGGTGAAATCGAAGCTCTGGAGTCAGCTACGCTTGATGGGCTGTACCAGCGATCAAGTTGAGTGAAGCAAAGCTGTCGCGTGCCGGCCCCTTATGGGCAAACCCCTGTCACAGACTGACGTTTCTCGCAGGTGACCGTAGACAACCCCCAAATACCCTCTGCCGTCCCAGGATGCGCCATATAGCTGTTCTTGATGTCACGATCGACCCTGACCTTTTCATACCTTGCTGACGAGATTCATTTCGATAATAATCGACATATGGACATATCCACCGCAGTCAGTCGCCTCTCAGCCCTCGCCCAGGACAGCCGCCTGCAGATATTCCGCCTTCTGGTAGAGCAAGGCCGCGATGGATTGGCTGCTGGGAAGATCGCCAAACGACTCCATACCCCTCACAACACCTTATCGACCCACCTGGCTGTACTCACCCGTGCGGGCCTACTGACCTCCACCCGGCGAGGTCGATCAATTATCTATTCCATCGACCCCAACGGAATGCAAGCGCTGTTCGACTACCTGGTACAGGACTGCTGCGGTGGGCGACCGGAGTTGTGTGCACCTCTAACCGCTACAACCCTTAGAACTTTGTCCCACCAATAAACCGGCGAAGGTGACTGGCAGAGCATGGGAAAGCCTTATGACAACGCACTGGCTCTGTACGCCAGAAATTCAGTTTGCAGCCTCCGGGCCGAGGCGATAGTAAATCGGGAGAGTATGGGCCAACCCAGAACTTGCGTCAGCCAGATGCCAGCATCTCTCGATCATCTTGCGCTAAGCATTCAGTTGGACGAGAGGGACAACGCAGTTCCGACGGGCTAAACCACTGATGGAACAGTTCTCTTTACCACGCAAACTGGCTGCCGAGTTTCTCGGCACCGCGCTGCTGTTAGCAACAGTGGTGGGCTCAGGAATCATGGCAGAGCGCCTCGCGGGAGACAATGCTGCGATCGCGCTGCTGGGCAATGCCATACCCACCGGGGCAATCCTATTTGTTCTGATTACTATGCTAGGGCCGATTTCCGGTGCCCATTTCAATCCAGCCGTAACCCTGGCTTTTGTTCTGCGGCGCGAGGTCACCAGTCTGGTTGCCCTAGCCTATGTCGTGGTCCAGATCGCCGGGGGGATCACAGGCACGTTGGCTGCGCATGCCATGTTTGAAGAGACCCTGATCCAGTTTTCCACACACCTGCGCAATGGCCCAGCGCAGTGGTTTTCAGAAAGTGTCGCTACTTTCGGCCTAGTCGCCACGATCCTGGCGACTCTGCGCTGGCGACCTGAAGCTGTGCCGAGCGCCGTTGGACTGTTTATCACGGCCGCCTACTGGTTTACCGCCTCCACTTCCTTTGCCAACCCGGCAGTGACCATCGCCAGGAGCCTGACCGACACTTTCAGTGGAATCTTGCCGGCGAACATGCCAGCCTTTATTGCGGCCCAACTGGCCGGTGCGGTGATCGCAACTGCAGTAATCGGTTGGCTTCTGCGCTCCAATTTATCGAGTACAGACGCGGATGATGGGGCAAACCCGTCAGCTGGCGATTAACAGGCGCAGTCGATTGCCCACTCGCTCGGAAAGGTCTGCAAGAGTTGCGATCTGACGAATGACCTGGTGCCAAAAGATTGTGGCAACACCAAGTTCTTCCTCTATTGAAAACAATTTACGCGCGGCTTTATCCAACTGAGCATCCGTTTCGGTTTCGAGGCGGCCCAGTTCAGAGATCATTTCATCGACACGCGCAACCTCCGCATCACCAAATCCTGTTTCCACGAGTTCGTCCAGTTCATCAATAATGCGCTGGCCCTGCTCACAGGCCGCTACCACCCGGTGGGCCAGTGACAATACTGGCTCTTTCAGGGCATCGGGCAGATGCATGCTACGCTGATCCGCCAGTTCGGCAATATCCTGGGCAACATCTGCGATCGAATCCTGGTAATCGAGAATCTCCAGCATTGTACGGCGATCCAGGGCCATCATGAAACGCCTGGGGGTGTGGGATCGAATCTCATGCTTGATCTGATCCGCCTCATGTTCCAATCGGTCTATCTTTGCACGGCAATCTCGAATTGAGTCATCATCCCCTACGGCCATTGCCTCGAGTAAGGGAACTACCTCACGGGCGCAGAGGACGGCGACCTGCATATGTTTTTGCATTGGCGCAATCGGCGAACGCCCCACCAGTTGATCTATCCAAGCCATGAATATCTCCTAAGGAATTAACAAACCTCTGAAAAAATAATAAAAGAATACCGATAACCCTGCGGAAATCGGCAGCGTTGCTATCCATGATGCAATGATTTTTCCGACCACGCGCAAATCCAGCGCACTGATCCCACGCGCCAGGCCCACACCCAGTACAGCACCAACCAGGGTATGTGTTGTGGATATCGGAATGCCCATTCTCGAGGCCAACACGATGGTGGTTGCTGCCGACAGTTGGGCGGCAAAACCACGACTCGGCGTCAGTTCGGTAATCCGCTTGCCCACGGTCTCCATCACCCGGTAACCCCATGTGCCCAATCCAACCACTATTCCGATGCCACCAATCGCGAGCATCCAAGGTTCAACGGGCGCTTTGCTCGCAAGATCCATGCCCCGTACCGCATGCGCCACGGCCGCCAGCGGCCCTATTGAGTTGGCGACATCATTGGAGCCATGGGCGAAAGCAATTGCGCAGGCCGTCAGAATCTGGAGCACCACGAAAATACGCTCGACTTGGCTAAATCGGTGTTTTTTATCTACCGGTCCCAGATGCACCCTACGGATAAAGAATATACCCAGTCCAGCCCCTGCGACCCCCAAAACTATCGAACCGATCAATGCCTGGGTGAGATTGAGATCTAGCTTCAAAGGCTTGAGACCCTTGAAAAGCGTCACGAGGCCAATAATAAAAAACACGAAAAAGAAAAATAACGGGCCGAGCTTGCGAATCTGCGCAACCGGATCTTTGGTATCAAGAACCTTGGATCGGGTGATCTGGAAAATAAAAAACGCAATGACTCCAGCCAACAGTGGTGAGGTCAACCAGGACAATACGATCTGCGTGATCTTCCCCCAGTTCACTGCATCAAACCCAATAGCCACCGTACCAAACCCGACAATGGCACCAACGATCGAGTGCGTGGTTGACACAGGTAAGCCGAACCGGGTGGCACCGATCAACAAGGTCCCCGCCGATGCTAGAGATGCCAACATTCCATAAATAAGCTGATCCCGACTTATCATGCCAAAATCAAGCATCCCTTTGCGCACCGTATCAGTCACATGCCCACCGGCAAAAAACGCGCCGCAAAATTCAAAAACGCCAGCGACCAGGATCGCACCCCAAACTGTGAGCGCCCCTGAACCGACACTGGTACCCATCGCGTTGGCAACATCGTTGGCGCCGATTGCCCATGCCATGTACAGGGCGAGGAAGGCAGCTACCCAGAGCGCGGGGGGGACATTCGAGAAAAAGGACATTGAGTCAACCTATATTCATCACTAACCCTCAGAATTCACGGGTGCAGTGAAACTATTCCGTTAAAAATAGAGCGTACCATCTGACGTACGACGAAATCATGGCACCGGCCATTACCGTCGGAATTACCCTGGCGCTTCCCGTTTGGGTAGATTCAGGTCGCGGTATCATTTCAGCACCATTTTATTACAGTCCAGCGGTAGAAGTGTCAGACCCCAGTAACGCACAAACGGGTAATATGGGCTCGGCATTAATGAGAACCCTGAAAAATCGGGTCTAGTTGTCCTAGACTCAATAATTAACCGGGCTATTTGTTTTCCAGAGCCTTCACTCGTTTGGCGAGGTCGTCCAGTTGGCGAAAGCGCACCGCCGCTTTGCGCCACTCAGCCGTGGGCAAAAGCCCAGTACCAGAGGAATACATTCCGGGCTTGTCGATAGAGCCAGTGACCATGGCCATACCGGTCAAGTGGACATCGTCGCAGATATTCACATGATCAGCCACTCCCACAGCGCCGGCCAAGATACAGCGCTTGCCAATCACTACGCTGCCAGCAATACCGACACACGAGACAACAGCGCTGTCTTCCCCAATCTGGACGTTGTGGCCGATCTGCACCAGGTTGTCGATGACCACGCCCTTGCTGATCACTGTGTCGCCGATTGCCCCCCGGTCGATCGTGGTCGCTGCACCCACTTGCACGTCATCGCCTATCGTCAGGCTGCCCAGTTGGGGGATACGAACCCAGTGACCCTCTTCGTTGGTGTTGCCAAAGCCATCACTGCCAAGCACCGCGCCGCTTTTTATAAAACAACGTTTGCCAATAGACACCTGCCGACTGACAGTCACATTGGCAAACAGCCGGGTGCCATCGCCAATGCAAGCCCCCTCGCCGATCACGCAGCCAGGGCCCAGCACGACCGACTCACCGATCTTTACCCCTTCCTCGACAACGCAGTTCGGACCGACCGAGGCATCGTCTGCAATCTGGGCACTAGCAGCCACAACGGCACTGGGGTGAATCCCTGCCGCCGGTGGCGGCGTATTGTCGAGCGCCCGAGCAGTCCGGGCGTAACCTAAGTGTGGGTTATCGCAGACAATCGCAGGTCCACTCCAGGCATCCAGATCCTCTTCAAGCAAAATCACTGCACCTGCACAACAGTTAGCAAGATTATCGCGTAACATGGATGACACCAAGAATGTGATCTCATTTGGCCCTGCATCCTCAAGCGTGCCCAGGGCTTCCACCTCAAGGTCGGAATTTCCGTGGCATTTGCCACCGATCTTTAGTGCAAGATCACCAAGTTTCATAAATATTCTGTTCTAGTTACTGCGGTGAAGACCAAAGAGATCAACATACCTGAATCACTCATTAATCACTCAAGGGGCGCTCGCTTTAGGCTAAGCGACAAATGGGTAATACCGGGTGCTGAATCGCGATGATAGGCTGACCTACGAACAAAACCAAGTCGTTCATATAGTCCGTTTGCGGACCGCATTGTGGGTAGGGTTTCCAGCACCAAAGACTCAAAGCCGGCATTTTGTGCATTCGCGATGAGTCGAGTCATCAGCTCAGCACCCAGGCCTGCGCCCTGATAATGCTCTCGGACGAAAAACCTTTTCACTTCACCTGACTTATCGTCAAGACGACGGAGCGCGACACACCCTGCTGCTGTCTCACCTGAGCGCGCAATCAGCAGGCAACCCCCTGGCGCAGCGTAGTATCCAGGCAAATCGGCCAATTCGACCTCAAAAGACTGAAAACAGTACTGCGCATCAATCGATGCCTCGTATTCCCGAAATAGCGCACGTACCAGCGGCAGGTCACCAGCCGTAGCTTGTCGAATTTGGATGGGATGCTGGTCAGGCATTAACATTGCACCAAGTCTAGGTGATCTGCTGTGCCATCTCCAGAAGCGGTTCTTTGAGTCGCGATACAATCGCAGGAAGTTTGAGAAATTCGGTGGAGACGACAATGAGACTTAAGGACAAGGTGGCCGTTGTGACGGGTGCAGCGCAGGGCATCGGCCTGGGTGTGGCGCAATGTTTTGCCACTGAGGGTGCGCGGGTCATGGTGCTCGATATCAATGAACAGGTTGGCAGTAACGCCATAACCAGCGTAGCTGGGG
>JBBWVW010000139.1:0-2740 GCA_050256425.1 Arenicellales bacterium
TCCATGCTCACCATAGTGGGTACTGCTTTAAAAGGTGGTTTACATGGAAAATCGAATCTTCAATCCTGAATTGCCTGTTCAAAAGCACTTCAGGGGTTTGAATTAATGGCGCGCCCGGACAGATTCAAACTCCTAACTGCCTGGATTGAAGACGGGAACTCTATCCAGTTGGACTAAGGACACGTGAGTTAAAACAATGACCTACGGCTGTTTGAGAAGTGGGTTGTTAGTAAATTCTGAGAATGTTGCCCAAGTTCTGACTAAGAGGCGTCCGAAATTAACAACTTAGCTGGCTTTGCTCCCTTGTGTTTGCTGATGCCAAAAATTGATCGAAGTGGGAGTAATATATATCCCACTCGACCAGGCTATTTGAGCGACTACATGCCGCGCGTATCGTGCTGTTAAAGCGTAGACCCAGGCAAGGATTTGTTGCCAGTGTCAGTGCGGCGATCTTTTTTGCACAACGAATGATAAGAGGCGCTCCTGACCAAGGTGGGGAAGTGCCGGCTTTTCGGGCGCTATAACGTGATAGGGTCATGTGTTGGTGTCAGGCAGGATTCGTGCAAAGAATCCACGCGGCATACGCGAAAGCCCCGAGAAAGGCTGAAGGATGGTGGTCGATGAGTTTGTGTTTTCATGAGTACATGATGAAGATGAGCCTGAGCGCCCTCCAGTTTGAACAACGCCACAATGTTTCACGCCTGGCGAGTTGTTATACCCGTAATGGTCGACCCCAGCACTAGCGATCACATAATGACTCAAGGTTGGATCAAATCAGTCAGCTGCGATGCACTCAAGCGCGAAGGCCGAAAGGTGTTCCGTTTTGAGGGTCGTCAGATCGTACTATTTGATACCAGTCAGGGAATTTATGCGTGCAACAATCGTTGTCCACACGAAGGCTATCCACTGCGAGAAGGAATATTGGATGAGCAGTGTCGACTGACCTGTAACTGGCACAACTGGAAATTCGACCTTCAAACAGGTGAAAACCAACGTGATGGTGACAAGCTCCGAGTTTATCCGGTTGAAGTACGCGGCGATCATATTTGGATACAGATCATTGATCCGCCACTGGCCGAACAACAGGAGAAAGCGATCAATAATCTGAACCAGGCTTTTTGTAATCATGATTACGAGCGCCTGGCTCGAGAGCTCGCCCGATTGTTCCAGATGGGCGCAGACCCTATCTTAGCGATAACCAGGGCGATTGAATGGTCCAGCGAACACATGGAGTTTGGCTGGACACACGCCTATGCGGGCGCTGCAGAGTGGTTGCGGCTTTACGATGATCACGACGGAGAACCGGAACAACAGCTGATCTGTCTGCTGGAAGCGGTTGGCCACATGTCTGAAGATACCTTGCGCGAGCCCCGTTACCCGTTCGCCTCCAGCGTGCTTGCCTGGGATGAAGATGCTTTTGTTGCAGCCGTAGAGCATGAAGACGAGACAGCAGCGTTACAACGCACACGTGGAGCGCTGGCAGATGGCGATGCTTTTGCCACCATGGAACGTGGTCTTGCCCGAGCAGCTCTAGCGCACTACCACAGTTTTGGACATGCTCTCATATACATACCCAGGGCTGCCGAACTGATCCATCGCTTGGGTGAGGGTGTGGCCCCACCCGTGTTGCTCTCTTTGGTGCGCAGTATTGTTAGTGGGTTCCGGGAAGATCTGATCCCAGAATTCAGCCACTACGGTGAGGCACTTTCCGGCTTTGGTCAGGGCCAAAATGGTCGGTCACCGCCGCTCGAGGCGTTTGTCGGCCTTAATCCAGCCAAAGCCATGGCTTTGACGACAGAACACGGCAGCGCCCCGCCGGAAGAACTGTACACCAGCCTACTGGCTGTGAACGCCCAGAACATGCTGACTTTTGATCTTACGCATCTGGAAGATATCGACCAGCCTTATGGCAGCGATCGAGGGTGGCTCGATTTTTCACATGGTCTGACTTTTGCAGATGCCGTGTACAGTCTGTGTACGCGTTATCCGGAACTGTGGCCGGCAGGCCTCCTGCAGATGGCCTGTTTTGCGGGTCGGAACGCTGGCTATGCTGATCCGGACGTGGCACTTGAAGACTGGATGGTGAGTGATCCACAGACATTTTTTCAAGAAATATCCAGCATGCTGATGGACCACGGACAATCGGAGTACATAGTTTCGGTACATTTGCTCAAAACCGTTCAGGCGGTGAAACGACTTTCAGCTTTACCGCAGGTGGGTGCAGCCAGCCAAATCGCTCTGGCGGCATTGAACCGACTGCTCTCGTCTTCGGTTCGGCGAAAGATGGTGAGGCGGACAGCCCGTCAGGCGATGCACTTTATTCGTCAGGACACATGAAATACTGTCAGCGTCAGTGGTCCGGTACTATTAACGTTTCGTTGTCAGACCCTCTAGGACAGATTCTGTTTCTGTAACCAGCAGTTGAATCAGTTCGCAGGCAGGCAGGTTTCTCGACATCGCGGCACTTTGACCGGACCATAAAGACAGAAAATCGGGGTTGTTTTCTTTTGCACTGGCTTTACGCAGTGGTCCTGTCAGAGTATTGAGAATTGGAAAATCCGGATAGCGGGCTTCATGACCTGCCATCTCAAGCAGATAACGGTTTGCCAGGCCTCGAGCCGGCCGACCGGAGAAAGCGTGTGTGATCCGTGTTTGATCGTCGCGGGCCTCGTTGAGGGCTCGACGGTAAAGTGGATGTGCGGCTGATTCAGGGCAGGTCAGAAATGCCGTGCCAAGCTGC
>JBBWVW010000140.1:0-23736 GCA_050256425.1 Arenicellales bacterium
TCGGCAACCGCTGGCTGCACAGCACCCACGCAGAGCATGGCGGCTCCTGCACTGATAGATAATATGGGCTTATTAAAGTTATACATATATTCTCCCCTTTGGTGACTCCAACATTGGTTTTGCAAAAAACAAATTCTTCCAGCAGAGCTGGAACGCATCGCTTTATTGCTGACCTCAAATTAATCAAGGTGGAGTGATTTGTAAAATGCTTTAATTTGATCGTTTGATTGGCTATTCCTATCAGAATAACAAGCGCTGGCAGTAAACCAATATGAATCGCTGAGTCACTCGATACGACTGTGACTACAGCCTAAACCGAACAAGCACGCTTCCCGCTTTACTCGTTGATTTGCTATTCGGCGTCGGGCTAACGGCCCTTAGAATCAGTGAGTGGGATTTTTCCCCGGTGCGAGGGTATCGTAAATGGTTGCACCGGCTTGTGCTGCATCGCTCGACTCACGCCGGATTGGCATATCGGCAAGTTGGCCAACCGTGATGGGTCGTATGGGTGGCCGGATTCGGTAGTGACCGATGTCGCCCACCGACATGTCATGCGCCTGCGCCATCAACTGGCTGACGGTAGCGGCGCACTTGCGACCCATGCAAGGGCCCATGCCACAACGGGTAAATGCTTTGGCCTGATTGGGTCCCATGCAGCCACGTGCCGCAACGCTGCGGATCTCCCCCGCAGTGACTTCCTCGCAACGACAAACGATGGTGTCGTCATCTGGCGGCAACTGGAACTGCGAAGTCGGCGGAAAGTATCGATCCAGAAAACGCCGCAAACGGCGCTGGCGGCTCAACACCGCGGGCTCAGACAAAGGCTGTGCACTGCCGATGCCGCTCAATTGCCCGAGTACTTCATCGGCGGCCCGTTCACCCTGCAACATCGCCACCTCGGCGCCCGCAATACCCACGACATCGCCCACCATGGATATGGAGTCGCGGCTAGTCAGCCCAACGCCCCGGATGTCCGGCACCCAACATCCTTGGAGGGAATCAAAACGGTGTGCAATGCCTGCTGACATCGACAGCCAGGTATTGGGGATCACCCCATCATGGACCAGCAAGAGTGCCGTTGCCACATCGTACGAGCACCCTCCCGACCGGTAACTAACTGAGCGCAACCGATCGTCACCTTTGGCTCTTAGGTCAGTCACGTGGGAGGCCACCTCGACCTGCCTTTTTACGCCGTGCATCCAGCGGATGCCCTGGATCATGGCTCCCGGGCAGGCCAACAGCGCGTTCAACCCGGATAAGTACGTACCCCAGGATACACTCGGCCGGGTATCCAGAATCGCCTGAGGCCTCATGCCCATGCCAATCAGCTGGTTTGCATAAAGGTAAAGCAGTGGGCCGGTGCCGGCGAGCACCACGTCTTTTTCAGGCAGTAACCCTGATGACTTGAGCAGGGTCTGCGCCGCCCCTATGGTCATTACCCCAGGCAAAGTCCAGCCCAAAAAGGGTGTTGGACGCTCCATCGCGCCAGTTGCCAGGATAATATGGCGCGGGTAAAGCATCTGCGCGTTGCCATTTTCCACCAGACCCAGCGCCAGTTCGGGCTCTTGGGCTGATGTGACCTCCCAGACCGAAGTGCCAGGGCGGTAATGCGCTCCACTGTCCCTGAAACGCCTGGCCAACTCTGTTCCAGCGCCGTAGCTGGCGCCCAGCGGGTTCAAATCTGATGGCCGCATCGCATTGACTTTTTCTATTCCCCGGAATACCTGGCCACCAGGTGTCTGCTGCTCATCAAGCACGACAGCATCAACACCTTTCCCGGCAAGTACACAGGCCGCGGCCAGACCAGCAGGGCCGGCTCCGACGATAGCTACCTCACAGGTGGATCTAATATCGCTCATCCAATACTCCGATGGGAATCACGCCAGCACTTGTGATTAAAACTGTTCATAGCTGCTGCAGAATGTCTATTCATTGACAAAGATCTATCTTGATCAGTTGATGCCAAACCGTTTCAGGGTAAATGGCGCAAGTAATTCACTTCGCTCTTTGCTCAAAGCCCACTCAACGATCAAAGTCGCAACTACCGGCGCAATTGCCCAGCCATGCCCTGACCATCCTGTTGCAACGTAACCATTGGCGATTCCCGGTACACGATCAATTATCGGAATATCGTCTACACTCATCGCCTCGAGATGGTCTGCATCGGTTCTTGCAACCCCGACGCCCTGAAGTTCAGGGAAAACTGCGATAGCCTGTGCAAGATTATCTTGTACCGCCGACGGCAGAACACTGCCGCGCTGACTCGTAACATCCCATGCGCCGTGCCAGCCGCCGGATATCATCAGACGGTTGTCCGGCTCTGCCTTGATCGAAACCATGCGATGCGCATGCCCCAGCAGGGTGCCAACATGGAACCGATCGAACGGTTCCGTGATGATCACCTGCAGACAGGCGTTCCAAACCGGAAGTTGCAAATTAAACGCCGTCTTCACCAGCTCATGAGCGCCACTGTTGGCAAGGACAAACAGGTTACCGCTGAAGGCAAGTGATTCACCCTCTGCGGTAATCACGGCAGTCACACTATCGCCGCGGGTTTCAAAATGACTGACAGCGGTATCCTCGTGGACAACAACACCCATATTGCTTGCACGACGGGCAACAGCCCGGGTAAAGCCGCCATGGTCACAAACACCGTCGTTAGCACAGTAGATACCTGCTTTTATGTATTGTGAAAGCCCAGTCTGGATCTCGGCCAGTTCCGCGCCCGCAACAAGACGACAATCAATCCCCTGGCTTCGTTGCATCTGCACCCGCGCATCGGCAGCCGCAAGATCATCGTCTCGTTCTAGCAGCAGGAGATGGCCGGTGTGCTGATAAAAACCCTGGCTACCCAGCTCCTCTTCGAGTACAGGCCATCGCCGGTAAGCCTGCCGCATTAAAGGCAACTCCCGAAGATCGCGTCCATTGGCCCGGACACCGCGACGCCCTGGCCCACCCGACGCACCACAGGCGACGGACCCCGCTTCCAGCACTTGAACCTGGCGGCCCAGGCGCGCGAGTTCCAGAGCAACCAGCATGCCATAGATCCCCGCACCGATCACAATATCGTCTGGCACGTTCAACTCCCTTCAACCCGACTTGAGATGGGTGTCCGGCGTCATACGTACCTGCATCCCTTCAGCCACCTCAATCAGGCACGCTTGTATAGCGCCCTGTCCTTCAATCTCGACCAGACATTCGTAACAGTTGCCGATCATGCAAAAAGGCGCTCGTGCCGAACCGCTCACCGGCGAGCGCCTGAGCTGGGATATGCCGGCCGCCAACAGAGCCGCGGCAACGCTGTCCCCCCGGTTTGCGAGCACCTCACGATCCTCGAACCAAAAGCTCACCGGGTCAGCGATGTTATGGCGGCGATGAAACATCAAAACGCTCTAAACCAAAGCATTGATAAGCAGCCGGTATCTCACCGTCGAGCACCCACCGGGGGACTTCGCGCGCATGTACCGCCGCCAGGGTAACGCCGCTATGACAGGAAAAGGAAAACGCCCCAGGAAACTCCGAGGATTGCGTATAAACAGGAAAGCCATCGGGCGTCATGATCCGTAACGCGGCCCAAGTACGCTGGATGCGCAGATCCCGCAAGTAAGGAAACGCCTGGGTGCATTGGCGGGCGATGTCCTGAAGCGTTGATGTTTGGGTATCCAAATCAAAGCCCGCATCCCGCGCTGACGGGCCCAACATGAAATTGCCCTCGTCAGTTTGACGGACATAGTTCGTTGGATAGCCCAAAATATTTGGACTTCTTTCGGTCACGACAATCTGTCCCTGCACCGGAAATACAGGCACCGAGAGCTGCAACTGCGCTCCCAGATCACTCGAACCATGTCCCGCGGCAATCACCAGTCTTTCGCAGCCAACGACAAGCCTGTCGCCACTGAAAAGCTCGAAGCCCCCTGAGTCGAGTGGGTGAATGCGATCGATGTGCGATCGCGGCAGATAGGTTCCGCCGTTGAGGTCAAAACCTTCCTGCAGGGCCCGTAACAACCGCAAGGGATTGGCATGACCATCGTGCGGACAATAGGTAGCGCCTGGCACCTGGGGATTAATACCGGGCAGTTGTTTGGCGAGCGCCGGATTCTCAACCACCTCGTAATCATAACCATCATCGCCGGCCTCGTCCCGTAACTGCTCCAGGACGCCGAGGTTTGCACGGAACTCCTCGTCGTCTATTGCAATATAGAAACCACCCGGCCGGTGGTAATCCACACAGGTACCGGTTTCTTCACCGAGCTCGTCACTGAACACACGCCAGTCATTGGCAGACTTCAGCGACCAACGTGCATATTCGGGCATACCTTGGCCTTTTCCCTGAACCCAGACTAAGCCAAAATTGCCACGGGCGGTGCGGATCGCATTGTCACCCTCATCGATCAAGCCAACACTGCTACTGAGCTTGCTTAACCCATAAGCAAAGGCCGACCCGAGCAGTCCGCCTCCGATTACTGCAATATCCATTTGCCTCAACGGATGCCACCGCCGAACACCAAAACCCTCGGTATCCAAACCGGATTTCGTGCAAACGCAGATATTGATCCTGCCAACATCAACGAATCTTACCGGCAAGTAGCCAACGTAATCCGACTATGGCGGTCAGTGAACCGGCGGCCATTGCCATGAAGGCAAAACCCCATCCGACGATCGATCCCGGCCCCGCTGTCAAATCCAACACCAGCCCTACAACCAGAGGGCCTAAAAAACCGCCGGAGAATCCCATAACCGAATGCATGGCCAGCGTCGCACCCCGCTCGCCCTCACGGGCCGCGGCAACTACGCCACCTGTGATCGCGGCCGAATCACTCATGATGAAAATAGAATAAAGCCCAGCCAATACCAGCACATACCCGAACGGCAAAGCACCACTGAAACCGAGCAACGAGCCCGCCAGTATTGAAAGAACCATGACCACAGAAATGGTTTGTCGGCGCTCACGGCGCAACGAGATATGGGCACCGATCAAACTTGCAGGCATGCCCAGAAGGCTCAACAACGCAGCAACACCCGAAACGCTCTCCCGGCTTATCACAGCGCCCGAAGCGCTCGCGGCAAAAATCAGAAATGCCACGATCCACGCGCGATAAGCAAAAAGTTCATAAGTGTGTCCGGTGTATGCCCAGATATAAGCAAGCGCCGAACGGTTACGAAACACGGGCCGAAAATCCAGAGGGTGGCGATCCGCCTTAACTGATCCGTCTGGCTGCTTAGGCCTGATCAGGGCAATAATCAGCAACAGGCAGGCCGCCTGCGCTCCGCCGGCCAGTAGAAATACTGTTTGCCAGTCAAAATGCGCACTGAACAAACCAGTGGCATAAAAAGATGCCGCAGTGCCCAGACTGAAAACACTCAGATACCAGGGCAAGGCCCTTTGCCGATGAGACTCGATCAGGCGGTCGTTCAGAATCTGCAGACCGGGCATATAGGTGCCTGCCAGAGAGATGCCAGCCAAAAAACGAAAACCCATCGCACTGACAAAACCATCGGCAAATAATCCGAATCCCACGGAACTGACGACACCGGTCGCAACGCCAAAGAGATAGATGCGCCGTGCATCAATAGCATCCGTCAGTCCCACCAGAATCGGCACCGCGGCGACATAGCCAGCGAAATAGATGCCACTGATCCAGCCAGCCTGGGTGCTGCTCAGATTCCATAAAACGCCAAAATCATTAAGCAATACCGCAAAATTGGCAAAACCCGCCATCGCCAGTATCTGCGCAATGCACAGGCTGACCAACAGAACGTTGGGCGACATACTCTGGCTTGGAGTCGACATACCCTGTCTATTTCCTTGCTGGTTCCACGACAATGGTATCGGCTACGCAGCGCACAAGCCGTTCATACCGCCGGGCCTGACGGCCTGGGTGGCAAACTTATACACTTAATCCATTGCCAACATTAAGATCAACCCAGCAATTATCCATGAGAATCACCTGTATCCGTGTATTCAGGGCTGACCTGCCGATGAAAGAAGGCAGTTACAGCTGGTCAACCCAATCCCATGCAGCATTTGATACCACGGTAGTACTTGTCGAAACCGATCAGGGTATCACTGGTGTCGGTGAGTGCTGTCCACTGGGCCCGACCTACCTGCCTGCCTATGCGCAGGGTGTGCGCGCAGGCATCTCGCAACTCGCGCCGAGCTTGATTGGTGAGGATCCGACCCAGATTGAGTGCGTCAACGACACCATGGATGCCCTGCTTAAAGGCCACCCTTATGTCAAGTCAGCCATAGATATGGCGTGCTGGGACATTTTGGGCAAAGTATCAGGCCTTCCGCTGTATACCTTGCTGGGCGGACTGCGCCAGGAGAAGGTCACGCTCTATAAGGTGGTCACCCGCGCTGACCCGGTCGCCATGGCAGAGCGTATCCCCGAATATCGTGCCCAGGGGTACCGCCAGTTTCAGGTCAAAGTCGGTGAGGACCCGGCGACGGACATCATCCGCATTCACCGGGTCGCGCAAGCCATGGAAGCCAACGAAGTGCTGAATGCCGACGCCAATACCGGGTGGAAACAACACGAAGCTTTGCAGGTTGCCAATGCGATTGCCAACCTGGGAACACAGACCGGTATCCGCCTGACTTTCGAGCAACCCTGCCTTTCCTACGAGGAGTGTCTTGCGGTACGGGCTCACACCCATCTGCCTTTCGTTCTTGATGAATGCATCGATAGCCTGGCGGCTCTGTTACGGGCCAACCAGGATCACGCCATGGATATGATTAACCTCAAGATCAGTCGATTTGGCGGATTGACCCGCGCCCGCCAGGCGCGGGATCTTTGTGTTTCTTTGGGGCTGCCGATGAATGTGGAGGATAGCTGGGGCGGCGAGATCGCCACCGCTGCGATCGCTCACCTCGCCCACTCTACGCCGCCGGCTTTCCAGTTTCAGTCGTCAGCCTTTCATGAATACACCACGATCGAGATCGCCACCGGCGCGCCCACGGTTCACGAGGGCACCATGACAGCGTCGGATGCGCCGGGACTCGGTGTAGAACCGATCCTTGAGGCGCTCGAACCCGTAAACGAATACCGGTAACCAGGTAGGAGAACCGCTGATGCAGTTTGAAGGAATCTATACCCCCGTCATTACTCCCTTTCATGATGACGGCTCAATCGACGAAAGCGGCTTTGCCGAAGTCCTTGAATTTCTCATCGATGCCGGTGTTCACGGCATCGTCGTCGCAGGGACGACTGGCGAGTACTATGCGCAGACCATGGCCGAGCGTACCGGCCTGATGCAAACTGCCCACCAGGTCATCAACGGTCGAGTGCCGCTGATGATCGGGGTTGGTGCAATCCGCACCGAAGACGCCATCGAGCTGGCCCAAGCCGCGAAACAGGTAGGGGCCGATGCTCTGCTGGTGAACTCGCCGCCGTATGTACTTCCCACCGAAAGTGAGAACGCCGCGCACGCATTGGCAATCGACAAAGCCGCAGACCTGCCGATCATGCTCTACAACTATCCTGGTCGCACCGGCACCAACATGGGTGAGGACTATCTTCGCCAGGTCAGTGCATCAAAGAATTTCTGCGCTATCAAGGAAAGCTCGGGTGACATCAACCGGCTGCACCTTTTGGCCAATGACTACCCTGATATTCAGTTGTCCTGCGGTGCCGATGATCAGGCGCTTGAGTTTTTTGTCTGGGGGGCGCGCAGTTGGGTATGCGCAGGTGGAAACTTCGCACCCGAGGCACATAGTGCGCTTTATGAAGCCTGCGCTATACACAAGGATTTTGAAAAGGGCCGAAAAATTATGACAGCGATGCTGCCATTGATGGCACTGCTTGAGCAGGGCGGAAAATTTGGCCAATGCATCAAACACGCAACAGCACTTCGCGGCCTGCCTGCCGGGCCGCCACGAAACCCACTGGCGCCGTTGACCGAAGCAGAGCAACACGACCTGGCGCAGGTGATCGACCAAATGAACAAGGATCTTGGGGCGCTAGGGGCCTAACAAGTGTGGCCCAAATAATGATCCGGATCGAGGATCAACAAGATGAGTGAACATTATCGGGCTGTCGTGATCGGCGGCGGAGTGGTCGGCAGCTCTGTGCTGTATCACCTTGCCAAGTTCGGCTGGTCTGATGTCTGCCTGCTGGAACGCTCAGTTCTGACCGCGGGCTCCTCATGGCATGCGGCTGGCGGTATACACGCGCTGAATGCCGACCCCAACATGGCGGCCTTGCAGGCTTATACCATCGACTTGTTGTCCCAGATCCAGACCGAGTCCGGACAGGACATTGGCCTTAGCATGACCGGGGGTATATCCGTCGCCTCGGCACCGGCGCGGTGGGAATGGCTGCAATCGGCCTACCGCATCTTCCAGACCATCGGCATTGAAGATTGCTACCTGATGACGCCCGGGGAAATCAAGGACAAGTGCCCGATCATGGATACCGCCGGTGTGATCGGCGGGCTGTGGTGCGACCGCGAGGGGTACGTAGATACGACCGGCACTGTGCACGCCTATGCGGGCGCCGCCAAAAAGCGAGGCGCCACTGTCATCGAACACACCAAAGTTGAAGAACTGCGCCAGCGTAGCGATAGCAGTTGGGATGTGATCACTGACAAGGGCTCGATTCATGCCGAGCACGTGGTCAACGCCGGCGGACTCTGGGCCAAACAGGTGGGGCGTATGGTCGGTCTGGACCTGCCGCTCTCCCCGCTGGAACACCACTACCTGCTGACCGACGATATCCCGGAAGTGGCCGCACTTGACCATGAGCTACCGATGATGGTGGATCTGGAAGGCTTCACTTACATGCGCCAGTATCAAAAGGGCATACTGGTTGGCATCTACGAGATCAACCACAAGCACTGGAACATGGATGGGGCACCCTGGGACTACGGCATTGAGCTGATCCAGGAAGATATTGACCGCATCGCGGACGAACTGGAGATGGCATTCACCCGCTACCCGGTGTTAACCGAAGTCGGTGTGAAAAGCTGGGTGAACGGCGCCTTCACTTTCTCCCCGGATGGCAATCCGCTGGTGGGGCCCGTCAGTACGGTGCCCAACTACTGGCTCGCCTGTGGTGTGATGGCGGGCTTTTTGCAAGGTGGCGGCGTGGGTAAGACACTCGCTGAGTGGATGATTCACGGCGAAACCGAAGCTGACGCCTGGCCAATGGATATCGCCCGCTACGGTCAATTCACCTCAAACCGCGAGTACATACGCCAGACCACCGGGCAATTTTATTCGCGGCGCTTCGTTATGACGTACCCCAACGAGCAACTGCCCGCCGGTCGGCCCTTGAAAAAAGCACCTGCCTGGTCAGCCATGGATACCGCCGGAGCGCAGTGGGGCTGCAGTTGGGGCCTGGAAGTACCACTGGTTTTTGCTTCTCGGGATTTTTCGGAAACCCCAACCCTGAAACGCTCCAATGCCTTTGCGATTGTGGCCCAGGAGTGCCAGGCCGTACGCGAAGCTGTCGGACTTCTCGACATCAGCGGCTTCTCAAGATACGAGGTCAGTGGTCCAGGCGCGAAAGACTGGCTGCACCGGCTCATGGCGGGCCGACTGCCCGTTGCAGGGCGGGCACGGCTGGCGCCGATGCTGGCGCCGAGCGGGCGCCTTAAGGGAGACCTTACCGTGCTCAACTGGGGTGATGGCCGCTGGTGGGTCATGGGCTCGTATTACCTGCGCAACTGGCACATGCGGTGGTTTCATGATCATCAGACGGAAGGCGTACAAGTTCGTGATATCTCCGATGCTGTGGTCGGTTTTGGCCTTGTCGGACCCAAATCCCGTGAGGTACTGGCCGCGCTCACGCACCAGGATGTCAATGGTGATGCATTGCCGTTTATGGGGTGCGCCACCATCGACGTAGGCCTGATTCGTGCCCGGGTCGCACGTCTTTCTGTATGCGGCGAACTGGGCTACGAAATCAATTGTGAAGCGACCGAACATATTGCGCTGCGGGAAATGCTTCTGCAGGCGGGTGTCGAACAGGGTATCCGCGAGTTTGGCTTTTACGCTATGAACTCGCTACGGCTGGAGAAAAGCTTTGGTATCTGGAGCGCCGAATTCACCCAGGATAGAACCCCGGGCATGACTGGGATGGACCGCTGGATAGACTGGTCGCGCGATGATTTCATTGGTCACGCTGCCGCTGCCCAGGCACAAGCAGACAACAGTGCACAACAACGCCTCGTGACCCTGGAAATTGACGCTGACGACGCCGACGCTTCTGGGTATGAGCCGATCTGGCAGGGCGAGCAGCGGGTGGGTTTTGTGACCTCGGGTGGCTTTGGACACCACACGGGCAAAAGCCTTGCCATGGGTCTTTTGAATACTGACGTCAATGAGACCGATGAAACGTTGATGGTGGATGTGGTCGGCAAACGGCGCAGCGCCAGAACATTAAGCGAGCCCGCCTGGGATCCCAGCGGTGCGCGGATGCGCCTGTAGCCTCAGGCACAGCAACTGCAAAACAGCCTCAGTTCATAAGGACAGCTTTCATGGCTCAGCAGCGCAGACGATCCCGACGCGACGATAGAAGCAGGCCCGCACCACAGGCGCAGTCATGGCTGCGCCTTAAGAATCCTTACCCGCCGATCGCGCAGTTCAGTGAAGATCATATAGAGGCAATACACCAGACCTCACTTACCCTGCTGCGGGACAAAGGTATCAAGGTACTGAGCGCCGAGGCCCGTCAACTTTACGAAACGGCGGGTGCAAAGGTAGATATCGATACCTTCATGGTGCGTTTTGATCCAGACATGGTGCTTGAGACAGTAGATCAGAGCCCCAAAACATTCACCATGCATGGTCGCTCGCCCGACCGCTGGTTCGAAGTGGGGGATAACAATCTGGTCTTTGCCACTGTCGGCGGGCCACCGAATTACTCGGATCTTGAAGGTGGCCGGCGAGCAGGCACCCACGAGACTTTCCGTGATCTTTTGCGCCTGGCACAAACCTACGATGTGCTACACCTGACCACGCCCATGGTAGAACCGCAGGACCTGCCGACCAACGTCCGCCACCTGCACATGACTCGATCGGTCGTCACTTTGACGGACAAACCTACCTTTATTTACTCGCGGGGTCGCGAGGCAGTTGCAGACTCACTGGAGATTCTGCGTATCGCGCAAGGGTTAGATCAACCCGCCTTTGAAGATCGGGTGCACTGCTACACCGTGGTCAATGCCAACTCACCACTGCAACTCGATGAACTGATGTGCGCTGGCGTCATAGACTTTGCCCGCGCCCGCCAGGCCATGATCCTGACTCCTTTTACCCTGGCCGGCGCCATGGCTCCGATCACCCTGCCCGGCGCGCTGGCTCAGCAGAATGCTGAAGCCCTCGCAGGGATCGCCCTGGCACAGATCGTTCAGCCGGGTGCGCCGGTGGTGTACGGCGGCTTCACCAGTAACGTGGATATGAAATCCGGCGCACCAGCCTTTGGTACACCGGAATATGTCAAAGCCGCTTTCGCTTCCGGGCAACTGGCACGACGTTATCACCTGCCCTACCGTACGTCGAACGTCAATGCCTCCAATGCACCTGATGCGCAATCGGTATACGAATCGCAGATGTCCTGTTGGGGAGCCATTATGGGCGGATGCAATATCCTGTTGCACGGCGCCGGTTGGCTCGAGGGTGGCCTCACCGCGTCGCTGGAGAAATTTATCATCGACGTGGAGATGCTGCAGATGTTCGCGAGCCTGATGCAGCCAGTCGAGTGCAACGAGGATACGCTCGCCCTTTCAGCCTTCGATGAGATTGAACCCGGTGGGCACTTCTTCGGCACTCAGCATACCCTGGCACGTTATGAGACGGCCTTTTACACACCCATGCTTTCGGACTGGTCCAATTTTGAAACCTGGCAGGAGAACGGAGCCGTGGATACCACCCACCGTGCCAACCGTATTGCCCGCGAGGCGCTGGCGAACTTCACGCCACCGCCTTTGGCCGATGATCGCCTTGCGGAAATCGACGAATTCATCGAAAAACGCATTGCCCAGGGTGGGGCAACTCTGAGCGCATAAGCCTCTGGCACTTGCCTGGCGAACCAGTCACAGGCAGAGTCAGTTGGGTGACTTTTTATTATTGATTACTACTATATGTCGACACTCGAGAAGCTGCACACGATCGCTCGTACACCGCTGGCACATACACCCACGCCTATTGAGCCACTACCCAACCTTGGCAAGTATCTTGGCTCTGGACCGCTATATGTAAAGCGAGACGACTGCACCGGCCTGGCACTCGGCGGCAACAAGGCGCGCCAACTTGAGTACTATTTTGGCGATGCGCTCGAGCAAAATGCAGATACCGTCCTGATCACGGGTGCCGTACAGTCAAACTTTGTTCGCATGGCAGCAGCCGCCGCGGCAAAACTCGGTCTCACCTGTCACATCCAACTAGAAGAGCGGGTGACCGATGCGGGAGCCGAATACCGAGAATCGGGCAATGTGCTGCTGGACCGGATTCTGGGTGCAGTGATGCATACCTACCCCAAGGGTGAAGATGAAGCCGGCGCAAACGCAAATCTTAAAATGATCGCTGAGCAGTTGGGTGAGGCTGGCAAGAAACCTTACATCATCCCCCTTGCGCCGGGTCACCCGCCGCTTGGGGCGCTTGGTTATGTCCGCGCAGCGAGCGAGATTCTCGATCAACTGGCCGATGCGGATTATCAGATAGATGAAATCGTGGTGGCCTCCGGCAGCGGCAATACCCATGCCGGATTGCTGTTTGGTTTGCGGGCGCTTGACAGTGGCATCACTGTGATGGGCGCCTGCGTACGCCGGGATCGCGAGGCCCAGCTCGCCCGCATCACAACGCGGTGCCGGGCGATTGCTGCACTGCTCGAGACTGAATCCCCCGTCCAGAGGCAGGATATACAACTGACCGACGATACCTTTGCGCCAGGTTATGGCCACCTGAATAACGCAACCCATGAAGCGATCAGTCTTTGCGCCCGACTTGAAGGGCTACTGCTCGACCCGGTCTATACCGGAAAATCAATGGCAGCCTGTATCCAACGTGCGCGTGATGGTGGCTCGAATAGATCTATTCTGTTTATGCACACCGGGGGAACACCGGGAGTTTTTGCCTACGGCAGACAACTTCTGTCACTTCAAAAGCAGTGATCTCCCATCAGGGCGATTAACTAGAATCGATCCAGACGATATGGCGTGATATTGATTGGGCTAGGTTGATCGCAAACCATCGCAGCCGCCATGCGACCCGTCATCGGTGCCTGGGTCAGGCCAAGGTGGCCATGACCAAATGCCGCGAACAAACCGCGATGTCCTGGGACCGGACCAATGCACGGCAACGAGTCAGGCGTTGAGGGCCGTGAACCCATCCACTCACTCACATCCTCGGCATTAAGATCTGGCAGCATGCGCCGGGCCAGTCGCGCAATCACTTTTGCCCGACGGTAGTCAGGCACGGCGTCCAGGCCTGCGAACTCTGCCGTCCCGGCACAGCGCAGCCCCACTTCCATGGAACTTGCGGCGAATTTTCTATCGCCGTCCAGTACCGAATTATTCAAGGTGACTCCCGGACTGGCAAAGACCGTGTGATAGCCCCGCTCCGATTCCAGCGGAATGCGAACCCCCAGGGGTTTAAGCAGTCGGGCAGACCAGGCACCACCGGCCACAACGGTCCGAAGCGAACTGAAACAACCCTGGTCGGTGCGAATCTTAAATGACCCGGATACATCCGGATTGAGTTCGTGCACCAAGGCGCGGGTGAACACGACGCCCTGACTTCGCGCTTTTTGTGCCAGCACCTGTCCCAGTCTGGCAGGATTCACTGTGCGCGCCTGGTCCTGAATCAACACGGCGGCCTGGTAATCCGGTGACAATGCCGGCTCTATTTCCCGCACCTCATCACCGCTGACAAACTCCAATGGCACACCGCGTTCGCGGCGCAACCCCCACTGCGGCAATTCAGGTTGGGCATGGCGCGCATCCCGAAACACGTGGATGTAACTGGAATGACGCACCAAGTCCTCATGGCCCGTACCACGCAATAACTCACGGTAAAGCTCTGGGCAATCACGATTCAGCGCCAGGATCGCATCTGCGATTCCACCAATACGGGACGCCTGGGCACTGGCGAGAAAACGGACCAGCCACGGGAAAAGATACGGAAGGTAAGTCCAACGCAAGGCAACCGGGCCTTCCTTGGATAAGGTCCAGCCCGGGATACTCTTCCATTGTCCCGGCAGAGACTGCGGCACACACGACCACGGGGAAATCACCCCGGCGTTACCAGAGCTTGTGCCCTCCGCCGGCCCATCCCGATCGATCACTCGCACCGACCTTCCGCCGGTGGCCATCTCCAGCGCACAACAGATGCCGATAATGCCGGCACCGATAACCGTGATGTCGTAGCCGGGGGCCTCAGGCATTTTGGGAAACAACAGGCTTGGCGCTTCGCCAAGCCACCACCTGCTGAATCAGGACTGGCGCTACAAACACCAATGCAAAGAGGTCACTCTGCATTCCGGGCGCAACCAGCAGGACGCCGGAAAAGGCCATCGCCCAGCGAATGATTACCGGCATCCGTACCAGAAAGAACCCGGCAACCGAGGTTGCCACCATAAAGATACCAATGGCACAACTCAGCGTGGTGGAAAAAAAAGAACTCCAGGTGAAGTAGTCGTCAATCACAATCAGCATCGCCGGAGAGTAGACAAACACCATGGGTACCATCAGCTTGGCGATACCCAGGGTAAACGCCGACACACCAGTTCGAAAAGGATTAGCACCCGCGATACCCGCAGCAGCGTACGCCGACGCACAGACTGGCGGAGTAATCTCCGAGATAACCCCGTAGTACAAAACGAAAAGGTGTGAAGCCAGCGGTGGAATCCCCAGGTTGGCCAACGCGGGTTGGGCCACCGTGACCAGCATGATGTAAAGCGCTGTCGTGGGCAGGCCAGCTCCCATCAGAATACAGGTAATCGCAATCAGCACCAAAGAAACGAACAGGGTTAATCCCTGTACTGAAAAATCAACCAGCGGAATCCACAAAAAAGCAGAGTAAAGGCTCTCTCCAATCGCAAGTGCCCCGGTTGTAACCATAAAACCTAACCGAAAGCCCAATCCTGTGGAGTTGACGACACCAACTACAATCCCGATCGCTGCACATACGGCGCCGACGGCCAGCGCGTAACGTACGCCAGTCACACAGCCATCGAGAATATCGCGCATGCCGATGCGATGCATCGGATTGACCAATCCCACTGCCAGCGCTGTTGTAATGCCCCAAAAAGCCGCCATGTGCGGCGAATAGCCCTTGAACAATACATAGATCAGCGCTACCAGCGGCAAAGCTGTCGGCCACCCTCTTTTCAGCACCGCCAACAGTCGGGGGATCTCTTCCGCTGGCAAGCCTTTCAGGCCCAATCGCTTAGCCTTAAAGTGCACAATCGACAGTACGCCCAAGTAATGCATGGCTGCCGGCACCATTGCTGCGATCACGATAGTGGTATAGGGCACCTCCAGAAACTCGGCCATCACGAAGGCTGCCGCACCCATGATCGGTGGGGTAATCTGACCCCCAGCGCTGGAAGCGGCTTCGACCCCACCGGCGAGGTGCCCGGGGTATCCCATGCGCTTCATATTAGGAATGGTCAACGAACCGGTCGAGACCGTATTGGCGATAGACGACCCCGAGATGGTGCCAAAAAATGCCGACGACACGACGCTGACTTTGGCCAAGCCGCCGGTATAGCGGCCCGCAATCACAGTGGCTATATCTACAAAGAACTGTCCCAAACCCATTCGCTGCGCAAGCACACCGAACAGTACAAAATGAAACACCACAGTGGATACGATCCATAGCGTCACGCCATAGATGCCCTCAGCCGGGAAATACATATTATTGATGTACTGTGCCCAGTTGATGCCAGGATGCTTCAGGATCATCAACGGCATGTACTGTCCGAACACAGCATAGGATGTGAAAAGGAGAATAATGATCGGGACCACAATCCCCAGAGTACGGCGCACAGCCTCCAGCAGTACCACAATGAGGACGGTACCGAAAACTACATCGATGAAAGCCGGGTCTCCCTGGCGCAGCACTTGTTCAAGCAGGAAAAAACGCCAGCCCAGCAACTCGAAGTCAATCTCGTACCAGGTGATGCCGACATAAAGCGATGAGGAAACTCCAGCCAGAATCAGCAGCCAGTCCCAGATCGGAACATTCGAAAAACGCCACCAGGTGTTAGCGTGGAGTTGGCGACCACCACCACGTTTGATCATCGGGTAAAGAATAAATACCAGGATGATCACGCCGGACATATGAAAACCCATATGCCAGTAATCGACGGGAACACCGGTGCCTGCGGTTACATAGTGGTACGCAGCAAACAGAACCGAAAAAAAGAAGGTGAACTTAACCAACCACGGGCCGGTTTCCCTGAACTGAAGACCGGAGTCGTACTTCTCTTCAAGTTTTTCGACCTGTCTAACATCCAATTGCGCCACAATATTCCCTCTGCTGCGCCCGGCTAACACTAGAAAAAGAAACGGAGGCAGGTGGGCGCCTGCCTCCGTTCCTGATTACTGCAACATTAAAGCTAATCAGTCGATCATGCCGATTTCTTTATAGTAACGCTCGGCACCGGGATGCAGTGGAATCAAAACACCCTTGAGCGCTGTTTCCACGCGAATGGCTTTACCTTTCGCATGACCCTTGTCCAGCAGTTTACGGGTGTTCTTATTCCACATTGCCTTGGTGATCTGATAGATCAACTCTTCAGGCTGATTAACCGATGTGACGAGCTGTCCGTTAACCGCCACCGTGGGCACATCGTAGTCGATACTTTCGTACACTCCGGCCGGAATATCCGAAGGCACATAGTAGGGAATAATACCGTTGATCGCTTTGCGCTCGTCTTCGGAGAACCTGTACAGTTCAAAACCCTTGGTCGAACCTAACTGGATCAGCGCGGCGAACGGAGTGCCGCCAGCATAGAAGAAAGCATCCAGCTGTCCATCGGCCAGGCGCTGGGAACTTTGTCCTAATCCCAGTTCATGCTCATCAGCCTTGATGCCATAGTGCTTGAGAATCATGCGCACCGAAACCTGGGTGCCTGAACCCGCGGCGGCTACACCGACCCGCTTGCCGTTGAGATCCATAAGGCTGGAAAGATGCTCGCCTTTGGGCGTAACCAGATGCATATCTTCAGGGTACAGGTTGGCAATCACCCGGACATTGTCCTTCTTGTGGCCGACAAATTTGCCTTCACCGTTGTAGCCCTGGGTCACGCTCTGCGCACCAGCAAGACCGGCGTCCAACTGGCCAGCGTGAATAGCGTTCATGTTGGCGACCGAGGCATTAGTCGAAACCGCAATCGCGACCAATCCCGGCACCCCGCAACTACCGCCCTTATCGCAGGCACGTGAGCCCGGCGGGTTGGAAATCGCGTTGGCGAGAAGGCCGCCGATCGGGTAGTAAGTACCCCCGGCGCCGCCGGTACCGATACGGAAAAACGTCATGTCCTGCGCCTGGACGCTACCCATCATCAAGGCCAGCCCTGTGAATACCGCGCCAAGCAATCCTCTCTTGGTTACCATCATTTTGTCTCCTTTATAGGTGTAAATGTTTAGAAAAATCCGGCCTAGAGATAAATATCCTAGTCCGGTGAAAGTCACTATCGGTCTGAAAAGGTATATTGTCAAACAACGATGTTAGTTAACATTGAGTTTTATAATGTTTTTGGGGTGTATCGGGTGGGCAATGGCATGAATCTCAATAGTATCCCGCACTAGGGTGGGGCGCAGTTAAAACACGCTGCCGACCAGTACATGAAAGAGCATACGCGCGTGGTCATGCATGCCGACATGGATGCGTTTTACGCTTCTGTGGAGCAGCGTGATCACGTTGAACTTCGTGGCCAGCCACTGGCGGTAGGCGGTGCCGGCCCGCGTGGGGTTGTGGCCGCAGCCAGCTACGAGGCCCGCCGGTTCGGGGTGCGCTCTGCGATGCCTTCCGTTGAGGCCCGGCAGCGCTGCCCCGAACTGATTTTTGTACGGGGCAACATGGGGCTTTACAAGAAAGAATCGGCTCGGTTGTTCGACATTTTCCGTGAATTCTCCCCGACAGTGGAGCGAGTATCCCTGGATGAGGCTTTTCTCGATCTGACAGGCAGCGCGCGGCTTATGGGCCCGGCGAAACAAGTGGGAGAGCGCTTGCGCAGACGGGTACACGACCAACTGGCGCTACCGATTTCCGTCGGTATCGCGCCAGTCAAGATGGTAGCCAAAATCGCAAGCGCTGCGGCCAAGCCTGATGGCTTGCTCGAGGTGACAGCCAGCGAGATGAAGCAGTTTCTCGAGCCCCTGCCGGTCGGACGCATCTGGGGTGTGGGGCCGGTGGCTCAACAACGCCTTGAGGCGTTGGGGTTTCATACGATTGGTGATGTGGCACGCGCAGAAGATGATGACCTGCATCACGCCTTGGGGGACTGGGGCATTGAAATTGCACAGCTTTCCCGTGGCGAGGATATCCGCGATGTCGAACCTTACCGTGAGGCGGTCTCCTACAGCGAGGAACATACCTTTGCAAAGGATGTAACAGCAAAGCGCGAATTAGAGCCTTTAGTGCGCGAACATGCAGAGTCCGTTGCCCGGCGATTGCGACATGATGGTGTCCGTGCACACACCGTGGTGCTGAAATGGAAATCAGCCCAGCGTAACGCACCCGGCGCCAGGGGCTATCCGGTTTTCACCCGGCGCACGACCCTGGCACAGCCTACGGATGATGGCCGCACTATTGCCGAGAATGCCATCGGACTGCTGCACCGTTGCGGGCCGGACGGGGCGATCCGCCTGCTTGGTGTGGGATGCACCGGTCTCACCGGTGAATCTGCAGACCAGTTATCTCTGTTTGACGCGGGCACGAATGCGCGCCGCTCAAGCCTGAACCAAACGGTAGATCAGATCACCCGGCGCTTTGGCAAAAAAGCGATTGGCGCGCTAGCGCGCAAAGATCGCGAACAGGCAGGACTGTCGATGCAGATCAAACGCGGCGACGAGACAGACGGCTAAGGGGCTCAAGGCCGCACCAACTGGCCACAAAAAGGGCAATGGTCGCCGTGACGCGTTTCAGCGATGCCAGGCTGACACGCTCATCAAAAGCATGGATATCCTTTGAGACCGGCCCGTATACCAGGCATGGGCAATCATCATACAGGACGAATACCCTGCCATCGAGATAACCGGGTGTTACGAAAGACTCCAGGCTCGAGCCAAAACTGACGGCATGGGCCTGGCCCAGCACCTGCTCTGCCGCACTGCCTTCTTCCAGCACATAGCCACGGGCGAAGAACCCGTTGTACTCGACCTGCGGCGGGTTGTCGCGCAGGAAGGGATGATCCCGAGCGTGCGCGGTGATGCAATCCTCAATCTCCTGTGCCGCATCGCGTGGGTCGATGCCGGGGTATATGGCTGCGCGCACATCCAAAGTACACCAGGCCGGCACTGAAGAGGCCCAGTCACCCCCGTTGATCCGGCCGATGTTGAAATTGATCGGGTGCTCGAGTGAATCAAAATAACGATGCTCAAAGCGTTCTTCATTCCAGCGGGCTTCGAGCGCCTTGAGCACCGGAATCAGCGTCATCGCAGACTCGATCGCATTGGCCCCCTGCCCCGCCTCACGCACATGCACCGGCCGGCCGCGCACATGGACGCGAAACCAGATCACCCCGGTATTGGCCCGCACCAGCATATTCTCCTCGGGCTCGGGAATCAGCGCCGCATCAGCACGGTAGCCGCGAACCAGGGCTGAGAGCGCGCCGTTGCCGGTGCACTCTTCTTCAGTCACCGACTGCACATGCAACCGAGCTGCTGGCTGCCAGCCTAATGTCTCAAGCGCATCCAGAGCTGTAAGGTTGGCACACAAACCCCCTTTCATGTCCGCGCCGCCCCGCCCGTACAGCCAATCACCCTCAACCCAGGGCTCAAAAGGGGGCCGGGCCCACATATCGAGCGGCCCGGTGGGTACAACGTCCACGTGACCATTAAGGATCAGTGAGCGACCCTGTTCTTGATCCGGCGAATGGGTGCCCACCACATTAATCGCGTTATCGTAATTGACCTTGACAGGCGAAAAACCCGGGTGACCCTGTATGTCGTCAATATCGATCGACCACCGGTCCATTGTGTAGTGGCGTGAAGCCAACGCCTCGTAGTAATGATCCTGCGCCGCGCGCTCGTTGCCGCGGGTGGAATCCAAAGCCATCATCTGCTTTGTGAAATCGATCTGGCGATCAAAGCCTTTAGCAACCGCAGCGAGAATCTCGCGTGCGAGCTCCGGCGCCACCGGCTTGGGTACAGCGAACGAATTCATACGGTCAGGGATTCCGCCAGAGGGCATGCGTGGAGCAGGAAACGCAGCCACCCCAATGGCTGACATGATCGTAGTCGATCTCGATGGGCTCAACACCACGGCGGGCGAGTTCGTCGCAGACCCGGCCCACCCCCTTGGGAATCACATAGCGTTTGTCATCCAGGCTTGCACCCACAGTGGCAAACAAGAGTGCTTCAGCTTCAGTTAACTCGATCACATCCCAGTCTGAAAGCGGTGCCGGCAACGGCTCCTTGAGCTCGTCCCGATATAGCAGCAATACACCCTCAGAAACCAGAACCATGATGCCGAGCAGGTGCAAAATGCTGCCGTGCATCGGCATCCGGTGAACCTGGTAGCCGAAAGGCTCGATGTAATCCGCCAACCAATCTGTGCCGGCACGATTGCTGGCGATATCTGACTCACCCACAAAAAGATGATTCTGGTAGCAGATGATGTCGCCACCTTCCAGGTACGGCCCAGGCCCATCGCTGGAAGGTGAAAATGGCTGTGCGGCAGGCATCACCACGTGATGCGTCTCGGAATCGGCTGCGAGCAAGGGTGCCACGATCTCGCGCAGTGGAAACACTTCCTTGCGCCGGTAGGCTCGGCGAATATTCACCTCAAGGTAATGTTTACCCACGGTGTACACGGGATCTGCCGGGTACAACAACGAAGCCCCGGGCTGTAAATCAGCAAGGTATGCCCGCTCCTCTTCGGTATAAGGCCTTGGCCGGTAAACCTTGATGCCATTTTCCTGATAAAGGGCCGCCAGATTATCCAACTGTTGGGCAGTTTTTTCCCAGCGCTTGGGCATCGCGCTGCGGATATCCAGCGGCTGATCACCGCAGGCTTTTAGTGCGGCCTGGACCTCGTCGTTGTAATGGTGCAACGTCGGATTAAAAGGCGGCAGGGCGAGGCCCTCGACACTGCCCACGATCGCACTGCGTAGTTTCCCAAAATCGGTATACGCTCCGAAACCCTCACTCTCACCCATCGTCATTCCCCCCAGGAAAAGCTCGTAACTCCCGCCAGCCGGGTTCACCAGTTCTACAGGCCTTGGACTGCTGACAACCCGATTGCGAATTATCGCTCCCGACCAGCGCCATAAACCTAAGATTACTCAGGCAGCAGCGGATTGGGAAGGGCTGATCTCGCCGCTACGGTATTCGGTAATCTGCCATCCGGTCGCGTCGGCATCGAGCAACATACATGAAGCGCCGCCTTTGGTGCGCTCCTGACCTGCGGCTCCCGGGTTGAGTACCCAGGGCATCTGAGTGCAGTCACAACAGCGGATATGGGTATGACCATAAACAATGGCCCGTGCCGAGGGATATTTAGCGCGCAGGCGCTCGTGGTAATGACGGGTATCCCAAATCCGGTGACCATGCTCAACCACCAGCATGCCCCCCAGCAAATCGACCTGTGCCGATTCGGCCAGATCCACGAGCCCTGGCGAATTATCGTCAGGCCATTTGCCCGGCGGATCATTATTGCCCCTAACCGCGATCAGTTCACCGTTATCAGGTCTGATCGACTCCAAAACGGATAGCCCGCCAATATCTCCCGCGTGCACGACACAATCGGCGACGCGGGTCATTTCCTTAATGAAAGGCGCCACGAAGCCATGAGTATCGGATAACAGAACAATTCTCATGTAACAGATTCCCAATGAAAAATCGTCGCCAGTCTAGAAGATCAAACAAGCAAAGACTAATTAACTTTTGCAACCACCAAATCAGGCGGTCTTATGTGTCTGCCGTCGGGGCTCACTAAAAGATAGATGATTTACGTGAGTCAATCTGGATTGCAATACCAATGCTCAGTAGCAACATGCCCTGCCAAGTAATAAACAACAATTGAAATGCTCCAAGTGCTAAAACCAGCCCACCTAAACCCCCTGCTAAAGTAGTTAGCATGATGACCATCCATATCCTCTTTAACCTCCATGCAATCACTAGACCGATGCCAACAAAAAAGCCGCCGATAACACCGGATTCGACAGGCCATATATAGAACCCGCCATTTACACCATGCTGTAAGGCCAAAAACCAACCCACCCCACAGGCGAGAATCAGAATCAAAGGGCTAAGCCAAGTGTTGCGGAGGGCAATACCGCTGATATAACGACCCGCTAGTGTAATCATGGCGCCTAGTACCAAAGAAGGGCCGACATACATCCATACGTCATGATTGGTATAGATCAATCGACAAAGAAGGCCGGAAGCGATCCCCGCCACTAGATACATCCCAAGATGTTTGTAATGTAGGTTCATCTTGTTATCAGTTTCTGAAAAGCTCACCCATTAAATCAACGTGAGGGTTTGCCGGGCTCTACCTGGGCTCTCAGCAGCAGCCAAAATCCAGCCAGGGCCACCGGCAAACTGAGCAACTGACCCATCGTTACCCACTCCAGGGCCACGGTGCCCAGGTGTGCGTCCGGTTCACGAAAAAACTCCACGGCGAAACGCATCACGGCATAAGCCACAAGAAAAAGTCCACTGACGCGGCCCAAGCTGCGCGGCCGGGCTGAGTACACCCAGATCAGCAGAAACAATACCACGCCCTCAAGACCCGCCTCGTACAGCTGTGAGGGGTGCCTGGGCAGTGGCCCTGCCGCCGGGAAAACCATTGCCCAGGGTGAATCGCTTACCCGTCCCCACAATTCCTGATTGATAAAGTTACCGATTCGCCCCGCACATAGGCCGGGCGCGCACAATGGTGCCAAAAAATCAGCAACCGACAGGAAACTCTTAGCAAAGCGACGTGCAAAAAGAAGTACAGCGATACTGACACCAATCAAGCCGCCATGAAACGACATGCCACCGGACCAGACTGACAACAGTTCCACCGGGTGTAAAAAATAGTAGCCAGGATTATAAAACACCACGTATCCCAGACGGCCACCGACCACAGCGCCAATGGCCACATAAAAGACCAGATCCCAGACCTGTGAAGAAGTCCAGTCGACATCAGTCTTGCGGGCACGGTAAAGACCCAGCATACCGCCAGTCATGAAAGCGATCAGGTACATAACACCGTACCAATACACAACTAGCGGCCCTACGCTGATCGCAACTGGGTCAATGTCGGGATAAATTAACATTGCCTGTCGAGCCAATAAATAAAAAGGGTGTTCAGATCAAAAACGGGTATCCGAGTATAGCCGTTCGCTTCCTGTGCTATCGTGACGCTGTTGACCAGACATCTTGCGTTCTTGGGATAATCGTCAATGTCTTATCAATTACGGCAACCCGGACTCTTGCGACCAAATCAACACACAAACCAAGCACGAGGACGACTGATGTACAAGATGTACAAAGTGCTGGCTAATATCAGCGCTTGTTGGGTTCTCGCTCAAGGTGCACCGCAACCCAGGCGCCGCATTGGCCAAATGGCTACAG
>JBBWVW010000141.1:0-31844 GCA_050256425.1 Arenicellales bacterium
TTAGAAACTTGAGAGGAGCTGCTCCTAGTACGAGAGGACCGGAGTGGACGTACCTCTGGTGTTCCAGTTGTCATGCCAATGGCATTGCTGGGTAGCTATGTACGGACGGGATAACCGCTGAAAGCATCTAAGCGGGAAGCCCCCCTCAAGATTAGGTTTCTCTGGACCCTCGAGGTCCCTGAAGGGTCGTCGAAGACTACGACGTTGATAGGCGGGGTGTGTAAGTGCAGTAATGCATTAAGCTAACCCGTACTAATTGCCCGTGAGGCTTGATCATATAACACCCAAGAAGACTGGTAAGCTGAAGACTCAGTAATACCGTCATATCACTACCGAATTCGCCTGGAGCCATCTGGCTCCAGGCTGCCAGTTTGCCTGGCGGCCATAGCATGCGGGTCCCACCTGAATCCATCTCGAACTCAGAAGTGAAAACGCATAGCGCCGATGATAGTGCGGGGTCTCCCCGTGTGAAAGTAGGACACTGCCAGGCATATATATCAAACCCCCGGGACTACAATCCCGGGGGTTTTTTTTGGATAACGCTATGAATCTTCAGAAGATCGACCACCTGGTATTAACTGTCGCTGATATAGAGCGCAGTTGCCGTTTTTACTGCAATGTAATGGGTATGCGTCGGGTCACGTTTGGTGAGAATCGAACGGCACTTCACTTTGGTGAGTACAAAATAAATCTGCACCCCATCGATTGGGATTATTACCTTAAAGCCGATAATCCGAGCGCAGGGTCGGCGGATCTGTGTTTCATCGTTGGCGAGGATGTGTGCACTCTAAAAACATCTTTGCTGAGTTTAGGGGTTGAGGTTATCGAAGGCCCGATCGAAAGAACCGGGGCCGGCGGAGGACTGCTATCGATCTATGTGCGTGATCCAGATGGCAACCTAATCGAGCTCGCGAATCAAGCGAGCGAGTAGGGAAAATAAGCTCCCAAGAGTGCAGCGATTCGAGTGCTAGAAGGAACCATTAGTGCCTCAGCACGGGTCCGGAAAGGTTTATCTGGGCCAGAAATTATGTAGGAGGTTTAAGCAGCGAACTCTTCTCGCAATGGAGCATTTGGCTTCCGGGTCAGCCGTTTCCTGAGCGCCCGGATAATCCTGCCCGAAACCGGACCTCAGGGCAGCCAAAGAACTAACGGGCACCTGCCCGTTTTCGCCTGACGGCGCCTATCCAAAAGCGATAACTGACCGTTCCACTGTCCAGTAGGCAGCGAGGGAGCCGAGCAGGTAGATGGAGGCCCAGCGTGCCACTCCAAACCGCCTGCTTGACCGTTTTTTCAAGTATTGCCATGGAAGCCAAAAAGCGGCAATAAATAAAATCTGTCCACCCTCGATGCCGGCGTTAAAGCTGAACAGTGCCAAAAGCAAATTCTTTGAAGGGAGTCCGATTTCCAAAAGGGCTCCGGCAAATCCCATTCCATGAAGAAGTCCAAACCCTGCAGCCAACCACCCCGGCGATCGCCAAAGAAGGCGTTCTTGATTTCTACCTGTGAGGGTGACAGCTAAAATAAATACACTTATCGCTATTAGTACCTCGATTAAATCTACTGGATACTGGATGACGCCAAGGGTCGCGAGTGCAAGCGTGACGCTGTGGCCAAGCGTAAACGCAGTTATTGTCCACAGCAGTCTGCGCGGTCCGGCAATCAATAGGAGCAGGCCAAATACGAAGAGCAGGTGATCTAATCCTCCCCAGATATGTCTGACTCCCAGAACCAGGTAATCCAGGAAAACATCCCCAGTGCTACGCGGTGCACGAATCAGGTACGTGGGGTGGTTCACATTCAACATGGCTTGAAAGTGGGTTCCATCGATCAGCGTCAACGTAAAAATAGCGTTTGCCCGATTGGGAGCAAGGCCGGATACGCCAAAGGACTTTCCTGCCAGATTTGAAGCAGGAGGATTACAGGTCAGACGCCATTGAGTGATGATGCCGGTGCCTACGCGTAACGGCTTCTCGATAACCACAGGCGAGCACCCGTCGGGCCAGGTTGGTTTCATCAATGATCTTGTGATCGTTTGGACTGGCGTCTTGAAGGTCACGGCATAGGAATTGGGCGCGCTTTCAACCACACTCAGGAGCGAGGGCGCAAACTTGTGCGCCCATGCGGCCGAGGGCAGCAAAACCGCAAGAAAGATCAGCCTACACAGAAGGTTCATTGCAGCCGAATCTCATAGTTTTTTCGCAACTCGCTGTACCCGCGAGCGAGTGCATCGGCGCGGGCCTCCATTCGAAGGTCATATTCCAGCTCGGCCCGGGCATCCTCGAGCTTAAATTCAGCCCCAAGTCTGATGTCTGTAATCCAAACCAGGTGGATTCCGTAGTGAGAGTTAATGGGCCCAAGCCATTGCTCTGTCGGTAGATCAGTGTTCTTTAGCTCGTCGACGAAGAGATCCCCAAGTTGCGAGCGAATCTGGTCAAGGGTCACCGAAAGCAGTTTTGATGGCAACAAAGAGGGGCTGCTGGTTGTCAGAACCATCTCCGGGTCCGTCCCGTGACTTCTGGCGCGCTCGAGTAATCGCGGCGCATCGCTCGCCCTGGCGGGATCGAGGTAGACCTGGTAAAGCGAGTATCGAGACGGAGTTTTCACGCCGCTATAACGCTGAACAAATGCTTTGGCGATATCAGTTTGTGTTGGCAGCGTAGGGGGGTAACGACTCAGTAGTAATTGTTCTGTGAGTTGCACCACCCGCCGCTTGATAACCTCATCGTTGAGATGTAGATCCAGAGAAATAGCTTTTTCAATTAATTCTTCATCCGAGTTGTTATCTGTTATCCCAAGAAATAGCATATTCCGGGTCAGCCGCATCTTGGTGACTGGATCACCCTCGACGAGCCCGGCAGAAACACCGAACTCAAACAACATATCGTTGTCTATTTCATTTTGGATGAGTGCCGATAGTTGTTCAGGAGTTGGTATATCCTGGTGAAGAATGCGCCATTCATCTTTAAGTCCTTGAATTCTCGATTCTGATATTGGCCCGATCGCGGGCCTGTTCGGGGTCTGGAGCGCTAAGGACGACTCAAAAAGATAAGCCAGCCCTCCGATGAGAATAAAAAACAGCCAGTGGGGCTTGGTCATGTGTCATTGCTTGCGGTGCCGTGTTGGCTAATCAACGCCGCAGATATCGCCTACTTTGCGCATTTGAACTTATCTTGCCCCGAGGGAGGCGTCGTAATACTTATCCCCCGGAAATCCAGATGGGAGACGTCCAGGCGCGTTCTTGAATTGTGGGGGGCACTTTGTCAGAGACAGGCAACCCAAGCTTAACCGCATCGTAGGTCGACCAGCGCGGTGTCGGTATCTCAAGAACCCGAGCGTAATAAGCGGCATCCTGCCCCCTAATATGACTGGGGTCGGTCCAGATCGCTTGCAACTGCGTCGCACCATATTCGTTGGTATAGGTGGCCTTGGACAAATCAACGGTATTGGGAACAGGGTTTACGCTTCCGGTTTGGGAGTCAACGACCCGACCGTCAGAAACAGCAACGTTAAAGATTTTTTCGTACTCCATATGTCCGTCGGACCAGACTTTTATAATCTGAATTCGATCCAGATTGCCACTGTGGGGCGCCTTCATTGCCTGGATGGCAATCTTCACCGGCTTGTCCTGCGCAGGCAGAACGCCCCCCATTGGAGCCGCGCCGCTCGAATAAGCCTGGTCGACCCAATCTGGTTTGGACATAAGATCGTCGGGTAAATCGTACCCGGCGAATAAGCGTACTTTTACACGGGTGCCAGAGGTCGCATAACTCTCACGACGTTTCATGGCATCAAAGATATGTCCTCTATCATTCTTGGCTACCCATACGCCAGTCAGAGTGCCAGGGCTAAGATAAAGGTTATCTCCCGCTACGCCGAGATCCTGCCCGGGCAAGCCGTTTCGGCGCGTCTCGGGAGTGCTGTCGAACACATGGTTGCCTTGATTGTTGAACTCTTCAAATGTGTTAATGGTCGCGTGGCTGTCCGAGCCGCCGCCCACACCGAACAGGTATGGGTTAACACCATCAAGTTGGGCTTTCATGCCAAGTCCGATTTTCCAGCCTTCCCGAACGTAGTTGGCTCTCAGGGCAGGAACCGGGGCACCGTTGGGGACATTGCGGTTCCAAAGCTCAAAGTTGGCAAACTCATCATTCGGCGAAAACATGGGATGCGCCATAGATGAGCCTTTGACTTGCCCCGCCTCGTGTTGCGGTTCGTTGAGATTTCGCCGGTTTGCCCAATCCTTTGTGATAAAGGTGCCGTCAGAGTCAACCAGTCCAAACATTTTTCCAAGGCTGCCATTACCGTTATGGGAGATTGCAAACACTTCAATCCCTTGAGCGCGCCAGCCTTCCAATACAGTCCATAGTTCTTCGGGCTTGTCCGAATCCATCGCGGAAAATGGCGCCTTGGGAACCTTCGAACTGCGGAAAATAATATTCCGATGCATGTTGGCTCCGCCGGGCAGAGATGTCCATTCATATCCCGGGAAGGTCGTAAACACACCTGGCTTATTGAACCGATCTGCAATAGCCACGTATTCTTTCCACAAGGACTTCACAACCTCAGGGTCGCCAAGGCCCTCCAGTGGCTTGCCGCTGATCATTGCACGGCCGATCATGGTAAAGGCCTCGGTGGCTTTGCCAGAGCGAACCAGTTCGCCGATCGGGGTGTCATAAACTGCGCTGCCTTTCTCGGTTAGTCCAGGGGCTGTTCCCATCATTTCTGCATGGTCCGATAACATGAAGAAGTCCAGCGGCTGCTTAAGTTGAACTTCATTACCATTAAGGTGAGTGGCTTTATCTCCACGGGCAAATTGATACGCGACTTCTGGACCCAACTTTTGATTACCAATACCAAAGGCATCGATCGACCAGTTGGAATGCCCATGGGTCGTGCCAAATAGATTGAGGTCTAAAGAGCGCTTATCGCCAAGAGCGAGCGATGGTAAGCAGATGAATAGCAGGAAGGAAATAAGTCGATGATGCATGGGTTCTCCGATAAGTCAGTAACGACTACAGGTTATCGTCCTGGAGGCTTGAAGTTGTCAAGTAAAGAGTTGAATTGTCTCATAACCAACAAACGATAGAAATTGATATTTGGGAAACGACTTGATGACAAAAAGTGAACAAAGTGCCAAATAAATCCTAAAAAAAGCCTTATCTTTTCCAGGCCTTTCACGGGTTTTTGCTGGGCTCGCGGTTTCAATCGCCAGCATGGCGCCGGTCGAACTTGATAAGGTGTAAAATAGACCGGTTAACAAAAACTAAGGAAGAAGCACTTTTGGAGTACGACAAAACCTATATCACCCAACAGGGCGCGAGCGTCGGTGAGCGCGGCAGCCTAACCCGCGTCCGCGAGCGCTGGTTTAGTCGACGGCATGCTCGGGTGGAGCGACAGGCAGATTTTCCCAAATCACAGGATTCCAGAATAGGAAGTTCAAGCAGCGAAGTCTTCCCGCAATGGAGTGTCTGGCTCCCGGGGCAACCGTTTCCTGAGCACCCGGATAACCGGGCCCGCAACCGCAGCTCAGGGCAGCCAAAGAAATAAAAAGTACCTGCTGGTTTTTACCTAGTACCGGCCTAAAAGTGACCGACCGGCTCTGCGCATTGCGGGTAGTGCCACCTCTGCTAGGCCGGCCAGTGTAATGAGTGTAACGCCAACGATCTCACGCCCGCCAAATGGCTCCTGGGTCAGCAAAGCGGCAGATGCAGCACCGACGCTGATTTCTGTCATAAACAGTACTCCTACCGTCCCAGGGTTGAGTTGTGGCGTGCCCCAGGTGATAGCAAGATAACCCGGAAGCACCACCAGCAGGACGATTGGAAGGAACCAGGGCAGCACTGAGGTTAAGGCTTCAACAGGAGCTAGCAGCGGCTCTGCCTGCAGTGACAGCGCACTGACGATGGACAAGATAGTGCACCACAAAAACCACATCGGCGCGACATCTAAAGCCGAGTGATTCGGGTGGCGCCGCATCAGATTTGCCGCAATCGCCCACATGATCCCCGATGCCAGGGCCATCCAGTCGCCGGCATTGCGTGGCCAGGGAAAGCCCTGCTCGACGTTCAGTATCACGAGCATCCCTGAAAGGCCCAAGATGATACCGACGATCCGGCCAGGGGTTATTGGCTCCTTAAGCCAGGCCCGAGCCAAAAGCGCGCTCCATACCGGTGTCAGGTAATACAGGGATACTGCGTGAATCACGTCTGTATACAGGAACGATGTTGAATAGAGCAGCATCGCAAGGCCCAAAGTTGCCCCAATGAGCTGCAAAGAGGGGCCCGCCGCCCGTATTTGTCCATAGCGCAAGATAATGACCGGCGCCAGTACGATGAGCGGTATGAGGTGAAATAATGCGGTGGCCCAGAGTCCAGAAATGCCGTTGGCATCAAGTGCCCGCAATGGAATCCAGTAGACTCCCCAGACCGCCCCGCCGAGCAGGCAGGATATGCGGGCGAGGCCTTCATGGCCGTTTTTTATAAGGTGCGAAATTGACATTGGGGCGCAGCAAAATCCGACTCGGGTTGGCGTCTGACGGGCAGTTGTGATGGGGTAAAGAGTTTTGGACGGCCAGTCCGAACTCCGTTTATCGTTGAGCGACGGGTAACCACCTTGGGTAAATCCAAGGTAGCATTAAGTATCCGCAAGTTATGATACCTGTCAGCCATGTACCTATCCTAATATCTGATGCCGTATATCAATCCCACTTTCCAACAAAACAGAATCGATAAACTGATAAGAGAGTTATAAGCATGATTGTACCCACAGCCAACGTCGATGGACGGATCAGCCCAATCGACCAGGCCTCGATACCAATACTTGATCGTGGCTTTCTCTACGGTGATTCAGTTTACGAAGTGTTTAGAACCTACCACGGTGTGCCATTGTTTCTGGAAGATCATTTTGAACGATTGGAGAATTCGGCACGTTTGATCAGTATGGACATCAGCCAGACTCGCGACGCGCTATTGGAAGAAATCCGGCGTACCGCAGTTGCGGCCAGTGTTACTACAAAAACCAATGCTTACGTGCGCTACCAGATTACCCGGGGCGTTGGTACGGTTGATCTATACCCAGGTCCCGACCTGCAAACCAGTTACGTCATCATTGTGAAAGCACTTCCGACCTGGAAGGAATCGTTTTACCAGCGAGGCATGGATATGGCGATTCCCAAGGTCAGGCGAAACCCCATTAATTCGCTGGATCCGAACATCAAGGGTGGAAATTATCTTAACAACATTATGGCGCTGACTGAAGCGCGGCAGCAGGGGGCAGATGATTGTGTGATTCTTAACCGAGAGGGGTTCGTGACGGAGGCGTCCAACAGTAACGTCTGGTTCGTTATTCGAGGCCAGTTAGTCACGCCGGAGTCGGGCAATCTGAAAGGCCTGACGAAAAAGCATGTACACCGGGCCCTTAAAGCGGCTGGCATCCCCAGTCGGGAGACCGACGTTCATACAAATGAATTACTTGATGCAAGCGAATGCTTTGTTACCAGCGCGACTCGTGAAGTCATGCCTTGTGCGTCGCTTACTCTACTCGATGGCGAGCGTTTGGAGTTTCCGCCTGGTGGGGGCGAGATCTCTCGTAAAGTTCAGGCCGTGTTTTCATCTTACGTTGCAGACTATATCGAAAACCATACTCATGACACGTTGGTGTGACAGGCCAGGGAATACACCGTTGAAATCAACTCTATTGTTCTGCCGGTGAGACAGACACGAGTTTTACTGATTTTTGGCGGACAATCCGCTGAACATGAGATATCAGTTATGTCGGCGCGGTCGGTTTGTGCCGCGATTGATACCAGTCGCTATGAAGTGATTCGGGTGGGAATCGCGCGTTCCGGGAAATGGTTTCTTGACGATGACCAGGCAAGACTACTGGGGCAAAACGAAGTCACCGGAGAAGGCTTTACCCAGGTTCGCCTGAGCGATGCCTCTTGGGATTTGATGGATTTGCACGGCAACCAACTGGGAGAGACTCAGTTTGATGTGGTCTTTCCTTTACTGCACGGCCCAAGAGGTGAGGATGGAGCAATGCAGGGCCTGCTCGAACTTGCTGGGACTGCTTATGTTGGAGCCGGTGTGGCCGCCTCAGCTGTGGGCATGGATAAGGAACTCTCACGTGCGGTGTTTGCGACCGCCGGGCTTAGACAGACGGAATACTTGGTCGCGCGCCGCAGTGCCTGGCAAGACAAGCCTTCGTCTGTAGTCGATGAGATTGAAGCGGCACTGGGGTATCCGATTTTTGTTAAGCCCGTCAATCTGGGCTCAAGCATTGGAATTTCAAAAGTGCATAATCGTGAGTCGCTGACCGACGCCATGAATGTCGCAGGGGGTTACGACATTAAGATCATGGTGGAAGCCTCGGTTGAGCAGGCCCGTGAACTTGAGTGTGCGGTCCTGGGCAATGAGGAGGTACAGGCGTCGGCTATTGGGGAGATCATCCCAGGCGCCGAATTTTACGATTACACCACTAAGTATCTGGATGACCGCTCTAAACTGATCATACCGGCCGATTTGCCCAAGGCGGTATCCGAGGCAATACGCGAAATGTCAATAAGGGCGTTTCAGGCTATAGACGGTTGTGGGCTTGCCCGCGTCGATTTTCTGCTTGCACCCTCTGGTGACGTATTCCTCAACGAGATCAATACTATGCCCGGGTTTACCTCGATCAGCATGTACCCGAAACTGTGGCAGGCGAGCGGTATGTCCTACCCGGATCTGATTGATCGGTTGATCCAGTTGGCGTTAGAGCGCCGCCGCGATCGGGATAGCATCACCTGTACTCGTTAGTTGGGGCGCGCCGGCAGCGCTGACCCGTCGCAGTCCTATTGAAAATGGGGAGCTTTCACGACCGTGTTGGGTTGCAATGCGGCGTCACCCAAGCGCTCAGTTAAAGAATAATTACGCCGGCCTTTGCTACCGAAATTGCCCAAAGGGCCATGCAGCAAAGCACCGCGGCAGCGATCGGGGTAAGCAGCCAGCCAAGTCCAATACCGCCGAGTACTGACCACCGGATACCGTGTTTTCCCCGAAGTAGGCCGATCCCCAGGATTGCACCGATCACAGCCTGGGAACTTGAGACGGGCACTAATGGGATTTGTGGCAACCCGGCATCTCCCAGCCAAGCGGCAAGACCCTTCGAAGCAAATAGGAATAAGACCACAGAATGTGACATAACCGCCACCCAGGCCGCTGCCGGCGACAGAGCGAATAGATCTTTGCCGACCGTCATCATTACTTTCCGAGAGTAGGTGAAGATGCCAAGAGCGATCGCCAGGCCCCCCAGCAGAAACAGTTGTTGTGAAGAATTCAGGGTCAGTACTTCGCCGAGTCGTAGCGGCTCAAACTGTACGGCGTGCGCAAAGGGTCCCATCACGTTGGCGATGTTGTTGGCGCCCAGGCTGTAAGCGCCAAATGTGCCGGCAAGCACCAGAGCCCAACGCGTTACCGAATCCTGTTGTAGCAGATGCAGTCGAAGCACCCGTAAGGTCAGACTGGTCAGCGGCAACAAGATAGCAGCAATAATCCCCGCCAGAATAGGGCAGAGCACCCAGGTCAGGACGACCTTGCCAATAATGTTCGGGTCTGTCGGAGCGCCACTCCAAAGATTCCATCCGACCAGGGCGCCGACAACAGCTTGGCTGGTTGACACTGGCATTCCCCGCCGGGTCATGAAAAAAACGACGAGTCCGGCGCTGACGCTCGCAGTGCAGGCCTCCAGCAGGTTGTCGATGGCAGCCAGCTTGCTGAGGGTTTCTGTGGGGCCGGCACCACTGATAACAGCGCCCAGAATTACGCCTAGGCTACAAAGGGCGGCAGCCGAACCAAACCGCAGCATACGGGTACCAACCGCTGTGCCGAATACGTTAGCAGCATCATTAGCGCCAAGAGCCCAACCCAAAAAAAGCCCACCGCCCAGAAAGATCAGAAGGGATAAATCCACTGTGGGGGGTTCAGATCCGTCTTTTAATTGCGCTGATAGCTAACTGGTCTGCGATGTCTTCAGATTGGTTTGCAAGGGCATCGAGGCGTTCGACGAAGTAGCGCAGTTGGACTTTGTGTGCCAGGTCAAGATTGCTTTGGAAGATCAATCTTTGCAAGGGGGTGCTCAGTTGATCAGCCTGGGTTTCAAGGTCTGCAACTTTCTGGGCACCCTCGCGAACGCTCTCGTGATCTGTAAAAAATGATCGCGTGGTATCGATCACCGCCTCGACACAGGTGACCGCCAGGAGCGCAAGCTCGCGGTATTTCGGTTTGAAGGAATCTGGAATTTGCGGGGTTTGTATCGAAAGGCGAAAGAGATTGGCCTTATACATATTGGTCAACTTGTCGACATTTTCGACGAGGCGAAGCACATCGCTGCGCAGGTCCGGAATAAGCGTGCGTGTGTAGAGCTCGGTTTCGATGGCACGGCGAAGATCATCGGCCTCACGCTCGATGTTCTGTATTTGATCAACCAGCCGGTTGAAGTTCTCCAGAGCGCCCTCGTTCAGGTAAACCTGAAAGGCCTTGGAAAAGACCTGCCCGGCGGATAACACCTTGTCAAGAAACTCCTCAATTTGTGCTTCGACCGCTTTGCTGGTACCCAACAGAGATAGCTCTTTTCGAGAAAATCCAAACCAACGCATGTCGGGTTAGGCTACGGCGTGCCGAATCGGCAACTTGGCGTGAATAGCCAGGAATCTCCCGTGGGAGATAGGGCTGATGTGTCTGCGTTCTTCATGGGTCGCCTCAGTTTGAGGTTGCCCATTATCAACTCGAGCACATGATCTGTCTATTCCATGTTATTTATGTAGATTAAATATCCAAAGAACCGATATCGCCAGCCAGGAAAAATGTTGATTGATTCAATAAGGAACCTTTGGCAAAACAGGCTTGCTGCCGTATCTTTTTAGAAACTTCGCCTAAAAACGAATAGCAAAAAATTGCGCCAAAGGAGGAATCAAATGAGTCGATTGTCTTCTGGATCAAAAAATACAGTGTTTGGTCTTGGGCTCGCGCTCAGCATGCTGGGAACCGCCAATGCCGGAACTGACTTGACGTGTATAGCGCTGTCGAGGCAGAGGACTTAAAGAAATATGCCGCGAGATTCAATGAGGATCACCCCGACATCAATATTAACTGGGCCCGTGATTCGACCGGCATCGTGACTGCGAAACTGCTGGCCGACAAAGAGAACCCGAAAGCAGATGTCATTTGAGGTCTCGCCGCTACCGGTTTGCTGCTGATGAAAAGCCAGGGCATGCTGTTGCCGTGTGCACCCGCAGGCCTCGACAAGCTTGACGGTAAATTCAGCGACAAGTCCAGTCCTCCGTTCTGGACGGGTATGGATGCCTGGGTTGCTGCCGTGTGTGTCAATACTGTCGAAGCAGGCAAGCACAATTTGCCCACGCCGGGCCTCCAGGAAGGATCTGACAGACCCGGTATACAAGGGTCACCTGGCGATGCCTAACCCCAACTCTTCGGGTACAGGCTTCCTGGATGTGTCCAGTTGGCTACAGATTTTTGGTGAAGACGGTGGCTGGGCTTTCATGGATCAACTGCACGAGAATATTGACCACTACACGCATTCGGGATCCAAGCCATGCAAGCAGGCGGCTCGCGGTGAGGTAGCGATTGGTATCTCCTTTGCATTCCGGGGCGCAAAGTCCAAAGCAAAGGGAGTACCGCTTGAGATCATTATCCCCACCGAAGGCATCGGTTGGGATATGGAAGCAACCGCCATTGTCAAAGGGACTAAGAAACTGGATGCGGCGAAGACTCTGGTGGATTGGTCTACTACGAGAAAGATAACCAGATGTACAACGAGGGTTACGCAGTTATCGGCATACAACGACTGGCCAAGCCTGTGAAGTACTTCCCCGATAACATCCCAGAGATGATGATCGATAACGATTTTGAATGGGCCGCGCAGAATCGCAAGCGTATACTTGCGAAATGGCAGAGCCGCTATGACACAAAATCCGAGCCAAAGAGCTAAATAGTTCGCTCAATTAAGGAACGGCCGGTCGTTGTCCCCGCAGCTATCGGCCGCTTTGTTTTTAGGCAAACTGGCCTGCGCGCGGTCATGAAAGGCGAGTGCGCCAGGGCGGATGTGATGGGGATATGAGATGACTGAGATTTTTTTTTTTGCGTCCATCCACCGCGGCATCACGCCTGAGGTTAACGCTATCGGCACCATGGTACTGGTCGGCTCTCTCAGTCTTTTGATAATCGCTCAGTTCTTCATGCGAGGTGATCGGCGACGGGCAAGAGTAAGTTGACTCTGGATAGTAAGAATGGGGAATCAGACCTGATTTTCCCCCCGATTCTGTCAGTTGGGAAAAACATAGCTCAAATTGATTCCAGTCTCTAAGTCGTTTACCTTGAGGCAAGCGGTTGTTTATCCTTGGTCTCGCCACGCTCCGTTGCTACTGTGGTGCTTTTGACTTCGGTCCAAACTACCCTGGCGCCGGTACCGGGTTCAAACGTAGGATGACGAGAGTGATACCGCAGTTGGTCGTTGCAGTGAACATCAAGAACTTTTCTACTATAGCAGGCGTTAGAATCGTCCATTCCGTGTTCAGCAGGGGCATCGAAGTCAGAAAGTAGCCCAGGCGCTCAGCAGCTTCCACGTAACCGAGACATAAAATTATGAAATATCTTCACACGATGGTCAGGGTGAGCGATCTGGAGAAGTCGTTGGATTTTTACTGCGCAAAGCTGGGCTTGATCGAGGCGCGTCGCTATGACGAGGAACGGGGCCGGTTCACCAATGTTTTTCTGTGCGCGCCCGGAGACGAATCAGCCCAGATTGAACTTACCTACAACTGGGACGCCCAGGATTATGGCGGCGGGCGTAACTTTGGCCACCTGGCATACCAGGTTGACGATATCTATGCGCTATGCCAGCGACTGATGGATCAAGATGTGACTATCAACCGCCCACCGCGGGATGGCCGAATGGCGTTCATTCGCTCTCCTGACAACATTTCGATTGAACTGCTGCAGCGTGGTGGTTCGTTGGCGCCAGCGGAGCCCTGGGTTTCGATGCCCAATACCGGTGAATGGTAGGGAGAACCATTTTTGCAGCCCGCCCGAGCGCCGCTTCAGATTGATGAGTTGTCAGTTGGTGAGCGGGGACTGCTTGGGATGTGCTGTTGCCCGGGTCGTCTTGAAGGTGGGGTTGGTGGGCTCGCCAGGCAACGCGATATTCAAGCTGACCTAGGCGCTATTTTTCTTTGGCGACCTGATCTGGTGGTCTCCCTGGTGGAGATCCACGAGTTTTCCGTGCTCGGCGTTCCGGATCTGCCGCGACAGCTGAAACGCCAGTTCAACTGGAGACACTGGCCAGTCAGGGATCTTCAGGCGCCAACAGGTAGGGGACCCGTGACATCTTTTCTTGAAGAACTTTTGGCGGGATTGGGTGGGGGAGATCGAGTGTTGCTGCATTGTGCAGCTGGCCTCGGTCGTACGGGTACGTTGGCAGCGAGACTGCTAATCGCATCGGGTTGGACTGCCGATGCGGCTATAGCGGCCGTACGCCAGGCACGCCCAGGGGCAGTTGAGTCCTATGCGCAGGAAAGCTTCCTTCGCGGACTGGATTAATCACGAGGGTGACGTCAGGACGTTGAGGCGGGTCGTATTTCGCTGATGTCGTCTATGAGAACGTCTGCGTGCGCTGCTAGTTCATCATGAGTGCCGGCGCCGCCAGTGATCCCAACGCTCAATCCAGCCCCTGCACGGCGTGACATCACCATGTCACTGACCGTGTCCCCGACCATGATGAGTTGGGAAACCGGAATCTTCTGTGTTCGGGCAATCGAAACGAGCACCTTAGGGTCCGGTTTTACCGGGCCGGGGTCATTGCCGCAAATCACCTGACTCAAGCAGTCTTGAATACCGAGGTGCCTTAGCATCAAGTGGGTCGATTCCCGATTGTCGGTTGTTGCTACCCCAAGGCGACAGCCGTGTTGCTGCAATGCTTGCAGCGACGACAGCACATCTCCCCTTGGAGCGATTTCCTTCGCGGTCGGCTGGGCGGCCATCAGGGGTAATAGGTAAGTGTTTGCAAACTCGAGTGCCTTATCCCATGTTATCCCGGATTGAAACATGGCGGTGGCAACTACGATAACCAACTGGTCCAACGGTGCGGTAGCGAGAGGGCCCTGGCCAAGGGTCCGGTTGGTCTTCGGGTCATAACCCACGGCGCGGTAAAGGTGATGTACAAAATCATCACCGAGGTCGGTTGCAGCGAGCAAGGCGTTGGCGCTGTGTACCATCCGGGGGCCCCACACGCTGTGAAAATCGACCAGAGTCCCGTCTTTATCGTAGACGACACAACAGGTCTTTATAGCAACCTCGCCGACTTTTACCTGGATAGGCTTCATACTAGATACGCTGATGGGTTAGGATTGACGTTTAAATATCCCGCTGCCTGAGACTTCGTCAACTGTTAGCCACTTATCCTGCCATGGTGCTTGAATTATCGCCAGTAGCCATTTTGCCTAACATCCACCTCGCCACCAGATTGGCCGGTGGCAAGGTTGTGCAGAGATTGTTGGCCTGTGCGTGACGCGGACTACGTCATTGTTGGAGCGGGGTCAGCTGGTTGCGTTCTGGCGGCGCGACTGAGTGAAGATCCGGCAGTTCGGGTAGTCTTGCTGGAAGCCGGCGGGAGTGACCGCAGTTTGATTGTGCGGATGCCTACGGCATTGTCGATGCCAATGAACACCCGCCGATTCAACTGGGGTTTCCAGAGCGAACCCGAGCCAGGCCTGGATAACCGCGCATTGGATTGCCCTCGTGGATTGAGCCTCGGAGGATCATCATCGATTAATGGAATGGTCTACGCACGCGGCCACGCAGAAGATATCAACCAATGGGAATCCAGTGGCGCTGCGGGATGGAACTACGCCGCCTGTCTGCCGTATTACCAGCGTGCCGAGTCATGGTATCGCGGTGCGGATCGTTATCGTGGCGGCAGCGGGCCGCTGGGCGTGTGCGCCGGAAACGAGATGCGGTTGAATCCGCTGTATCAGGCGTTTATTGATGCGGGGCGTGAGGCGGGGTACCCGGGCACAGACGACTACAATGGATTTCAGCAGGAAGGATTTGGGCAGATGCATATGACTGTGGATCAAGGCTGTCGCGCCTCAACCAGTCACGCCTACCTACACCCGGTTCGTGACCGCAAGAATCTGCGGGTGATTACCGGAACTCTGGTCAACCGGGTGTTGTTGGATGGAGTACGCGCAACCGGAGTCGAGTATAAAAAGGATGGCAATGTCTTTCAGGTTTATGCCCGGGCTGAAGTGATCCTGTCCGCCGGTTCGATTGGCTCGCCCACATTGTTACAGCGCTCAGGGATAGGCTCGCCGGGCACGCTCGAGTCTGCGGGGGTTGCAGTGGTTCATCCGCTCGAGGGAGTGGGCCATAACCTGCAGGATCACCTTGAGGTGTATTTTCAGTACCGCTGCCTCGAGCCGATTTCACTGAACTCCCGTTTGGGTTGGTGGAGCAAGTTTCAGATCGGTTTGCGCTGGCTGTTGTTTAAGGATGGACTGGGAGCTACCAATCATTTTGAATCGTGCGCCTTTATTCGTTCACGTGCGGGAATTTCAGCCCCGGATATTCAATACCATTTTTTACCGGGTGCAATGCGCTACGATGGTCGTGCGGCTTTCGATGGGCATGGCTTCCAGGTCCATGTCGGACCCAATAAGCCCACCAGCCGGGGAGAGGTAACGATCAGGTCAGACAATCCACGTGAACACCCTCGGGTTCTGTTTAATTACATTACTACCGAAAAGGACCGATCAGATTGGAGATTGTGTATCCGTTGGACACGCGAGATACTCGGCCAGGCGGCAATGGATCGCTTTCGTGGTCAGGAGATTGCACCGGGTGAAGCGATAACTGCCGACGATCAAATTGATGACTGGGTGCGTCAGAATGTCGAGAGCGCCTATCACCCATCGTGTACCTGTAAGATCGGCGCCGACAATGACCCAACCGCAGTGCTGGATGCCGGCTGCCGGGTCCGGGGTATCGGACAGTTGCGGGTGATTGATTCGTCTGCCTTCCCGAGTATCACCAATGGCAATTTGAACGCTCCGACCATCATGCTGGCGGAGCGGGCGGCCGATCTGGTGACCGGTAGGCCCTTGCTGAAACCACTTGAGGCGCCAGTTTGGGTCGATCCGCTGTGGCGTGAGCGCCAACGTAGCGGTGAGCCACAACGGACTGTGCCGGGCGCAGCCGGAGCTACTCATTGAGCCGGGCCGATGAAGATGCCGAAATGCTCTCGGTGGTCGATTCCCTGGATGAGGTCGTAGGCTTACAACGGCGAGATGAAGTTCACCAACAAGGCTTGCGCCACCGCGCTGTCCATGTACTGGTGTTCAATCTTGACGGAGAGTTGTTCCTGCAACAGCGTGGATTGCATAAACAAGAAAACCCAGGGATGTGGGATTCATCCGTAGCAGGGCATGTGGATGCCGGTGAGAGCTATGATCGGTGTTGCGTCCGGGAAATTGAAGAGGAGATCGGCCTGTCGTTGGACGCAATACCTGAAGCCTTGTTTAAACTGGAGGCAAGTCCCGCCACCGGGATGGAGTTCGCCTGGGTCTATCGGCTGGTCAGCGACACAGACCTTAGGCCAAATCTAGACGAAATGCAGGGCGGCGCCTGGCTCCGCCAGGCCGACGTTAGTGACTGGGTTGATAGTGGCGCCGAGCAGTTGTCCGATGTTTTCCAGTTGATTTGGTCGATGTTCCGCTCGAGCCAGTATGTGCAGCAGGACTGAGAAACAAAAGCGAATCACACGCTCTTTGCTTTTGCGCTGTCATATGCCCGGGCGACTTCCTCGCCAATGATTTGGATTCCTGCTTCAACCGATGCGGGATCCTGGGCGTAGGATATACGGATACATTCATGTCGATGCCCCCAGTCACTCTCGAGGCCGGGGAAAAAATGTTCTCCGGCAATGATCAGGACACCGCGGTCCTTGAGCCTGCGATAAAGCATTTCGCTGGTGATCGGCAGGCCTTCAAACCATAGCCATAGAAATATCGCGCCTTCCGGGGTATGAATCCGGCAGGGGTAGCCCTCAAGTGCCGCGTTGACCCAGGAGACCGCCTGCTCGGCTCGTTGCCGGTAGTAAGGCTGGATCACATGGTCTGACAGGTCAAGAATACTGCGATCGCCGACCATATCACTGGCTAGTGCCGGCCCAGCACTTCCTGGAGCCAGCGAGAGAATTGCGTTTGCTGCCGTTACCGCCCTAATCACTTTTTTGCGGGCAACGACTATCCCGGTCCGCAGGCCCGGCAGCCCCAACTTGGACAGGCTGAGACAAGTAATGATGTTTTCATCCCAAATAGTAGCGACCTGCGGGAAGACAATATTTGGAAATGGCCCCCCATAGGCCGAATCAATAATCAACGGAATGTGGTTTGCGTTAGCGAGCTCACGCAAATGCGAGATTTCGGTATCAGTCAATACATTGCCGGTTGGATTGGTAGGTCGGGATACTGCAATCGCTCCAATATCTGGGGTTACCGAAAGGCGTTCGAAATCAATGTGGTACTTGAACTCATGCTCGCCTCGCAACTCGATGCTGGGCCGAAAGGTGCGGAACAGTTGCTGGCCCAGGCCAAGATCAACGTAGCCGATATATTCGGGAGCCAAGGGTAGCAGTATCCGACGCGTCGGCCGGTTGCGAAAATCGCCTGCGAAAAGGTGAAACAGCACATAGAAAGAACTCTGGCTACCGTTAGTGATAGCGATATTTTCGGGGCCTACATTCCAGCCGCACCGCTCTTGCAGCAGCCGCGCGAGGTTCTGAATAAACAAGGCATTCCCTTGTGAGCCATCGTAATCGCCTGTCAGACGTTCAAAACGTTCGCCATCGGCCAACAGGGAAGTCATGGCGGAGCGGAAAGTCTCCTGTACTTGTGGAATACGAGCGGGATTTCCTCCACCCAGGAGATGCATGGTCGAAGGGTCAGTCAAAGATTGGTCGATATCATCCATCAGGGTCAGGATGGCCGAACCCGAAGAAAGAAATTCGCCGAAGCGCGAAAAATCCATCAACGTGACTAGCGGTTAGAGACAGTCAACTTCAATGATTGGGCGGATCAAATTTATTACCCGAATCATCAATGGAGGTCGGCTCAATGTCCAGTTGGACGATCAGTCGATCAGTGAACGCGCCAAAGGCCAGGTCAGCCAGGATGCGTGCTGATTCTAACAACACAGCGTCTCTTGGCAGATCATTGTCTGGTGCAGTCTCATCGAAGGCAAGGCCGTGTGCCTGCAGCAACGTTTTGAGCAACTCCTGCCGAGCAACTTGCTGCTGTATGCGCTCGGCGCTGCGTAGGCTCTCGAGTAGGGGAACTTCGGTTAACTCGGTCAGAGGGGCCTCGATCTTTTCAATCCCTTTCAGATAGGCGAAGTCTGGGTCATGCTCCACCCTGGCTAGGTGCAGGCTGCGCAGTCTGTCAATGTGCTCAAGATGACTGCTTTGTGCGTAGATCGAGAAATCGGTAGCGTTGATTCGGGCCCAGGGTAAGGCATTGTCGAGCGCGCGCTCGCCATGAGAGGTTTCTTCGCGACCGATAGGTAAAATGATGTTTGGGATCACCCCTCGGTGTTGCGTGCTCTCACCGTTGACCCGGAAGAATTGCGCAATGGTGAGCTTCAGCTGACCCAGTGGCTGGTCAGGGTCCTGAGAGTAGCGATCGAGATCAATCAGGTTCTGTACCGTGCCTTTACCAAAGGTGGATTCACCAATCACCAAACCCCGCTGATAATCCTGAATGGCGCCGGAGAAAATCTCAGATGCCGAGGCGCTGTCACGATCAACGATAACTGCCAGTGGGCCGGCATATGCGAGGTCGTCGTTAGGGTCACGATTGACCCGGGTTCGCCCTCGAGAGTCACGGACCTGAACGACCGGGCCCGAAGGAATAAAAAGTCCAGTCAGGGCGGTGGCCTCAGCAAGTGCGCCGCCGCCATTCCCACGCAGGTCGATCACCAGCCCATCGATCCCCTCTTGCTCCATTTGTACAATGAGGTCGCGTACGTCCCTGGTCGTGCTGCGGTAATCGGAATCCCCCCGCGCCCGAGCCTCAAAATCGACATAGAAGGTAGGTATGTCGATCACACCGATGCGGTGAATAATGTCACCATCTTGGACTTCCAGCAGGGTGCGCTGGGCTGCTTGCTCTTCCAGCTTAATCTGGTCTCGGGTGATCGCCAGTACTTGGGCGCCGGTATTGCCAGCCTGGGGATTTGGGGTTATTCGAAGGCGTACGGTAGTGCCTTTTGGCCCTCGGATCAGATCGACTACGTCGTCTAGACGCCAGCCGATCACATCGGTTACCGGCTCGTCGAGCCCCTGTCCGACACCAATGATATGGTCACCGGGACGCAGGGTGCCTTCGAGTTCGGCCGGCCCCCCCGGCACAATACGTCGAACCACTGTGAACTCATTCTGTGTCTGGAGCACGGCGCCAATGCCCTCCAGTGACAAGCTCATTCGGATTTTGAAATTTTCGGTAGCGCGTGGTGAGAAGTAACCTGTATGCGGTTCGATCGCGGAAACGTAGGCGTTTACCAATGTCTGGAATACGTCTTGGCTGGTAATCTGTTGAATACGCCGCTCAAGCTGTTGATAGCGTTGCCGCAGGGTTTTCAGGATTTCTTCGTGCGGTTTATTCTCTAACTTCAACGCCAGGTAGTCGTTCTTGACTCGCCGACGCCACAGGTCATTAAGCTCAGCCCGGTCGACGGCCCAAGGCGATTGGCTACGGTCAAAGCGGTAGTGCTCGTCGATCGTGAAGTCAAATGGTGTCTCCAGCGTCTTGAGTGCAAAACGTATTCGATCAAGCACCTGTTGGCGGTAGGTATTGAAGAGCTCAAAAAAAGGCGCGACCTGGTTTGCGCTCAAGTAGTCGTCGAGGCGGTGACGCAGGGTCTCGAAGTTTTCGATATGTTCGGCCAGAAAATAGCTGCGATTAGAGTCCAAGGCCTGAAGATAACGAGTCAGGATCTGCGAGGATAGCTCGTCATCAAGTTGAGTTTTGCGATAATGATAACGCTCGACAAAGTAGTTGATGAGCTTGATCGTGCGCCCATGATGCGACGCCGCTCCCAGGGGGGCACTGCTCTCCAGGGGCGCGGTTGCGGCGTTTGCGGCGACAAGGCTGAAAAAGCCAAGGGTCGCGTAGAACGCCAGGGATCGGCTAAACCTCAGGCGAAACACATCAGGATCCTTTGCGGAAAATGGATAAAACAGGTAAACACTGCGCGAATTGGTGCAAACACGGGGCAATTATAACTGCTTGGTATGAGCGTCGAGCGACGGAATGTCGCAACTGGCTGCTTGAACACGGTAAGAGTGGCTTTGTAGGTGAAACGCTCAGGGGGGGGTGGCTGTCGTCTCAGCCCCTTACGGGCTGCCCCTCTGTTCGGGAAACAGGTCCAGCAGCGATGCCTCACTGGCTCGGGCAATGCCCCGTTCGGTAATGATGCCGGTCATAAAGCGCCGGGGCGTGACGTCGAAGGCCGGATTGGCCGCGGGGGTGTTACTGGGCGATAGGCGCACGCGAGTCATACGGTTTTGGTGATCGATTCCGTTAATGTGAGTCACCTCTTCGGGAGGGCGCTCCTCGATCGGTATTTCCAAGATGCCATCTCGCACACTCCAGTCAATTGTCGAAGAGGGGAGGGCGGCATAGAAAGGGATTGCGTTGTCACGGGCGGCCAGCGCCTTGAGGTAGGTTCCAATTTTGTTGCACACATCTCCAGTGCGAGTGGTACGGTCAGAACCCACAATACACAGGTCGACCTGTTGGTGTTGCATCAAGTGGCCACCGGCGTTATCGACAATTACTGTATGTGGCACCCCGTGGGCCCCCAGCTCCCACGCGGTCAGAGATGCTCCCTGATTGCGTGGCCGGGTTTCATCGACCCAGACGTGAATCGGGATACCAGCGTCATGCGCCTTGAAAACGGGCGACAGGGCGGTGCCCCAGTCAACGGTGGCGAGCCACCCGGCGTTACAGTGGGTCAAAATGTTAACTGGTTTGGTGCCACTGCGATGTGCATGTTCTTTAATCAACCCGAGGCCATGGTCTCCGATAGCGCTGTTGGTCGCAACATCCTCATCGCAAACCTGTTGAGCCAGTGATTGGGCGAGGGCTGCGCGTGAGTTCGTTAGGGTATCAAGCAGGGTTGGAAGTATTCGATCAAGCGCCCATCGCAGATTAACAGCCGTTGGGCGGGCGCCAAGGAGTTTCTGGTAGGCCTGTTGCAGGTTCTTGTCACTGGGGTCCGCATGGGCTGCAAGGTAAAGCCCACACGCCGCGGTTGCCCCGATTAGCGGGGCTCCGCGTACTACCATGGTGCTAATCGCTTCGGCCGTTGCATCAACGGTGTTCAGCGTACGTATATCAAACCGGAAAGGCAGCTCCGTCTGATCAATGACATGGACTAGAGGGGCCTGCTGATCAAGCCAGATCGAACGGTAAGCCTTACCATCAACCTTCATCGGATAGGCCTATCGGTTCTTCCATTGGGGAGGGCGTTTCTCTGCAAATGCCGCCATCCCCTCCTTCTGATCTTCGGTAGCAAAAAGTGACTGGAACATAATACGTTCGGCAGCCACGCCTTGTGCCAAATTAGTTTCATAGGCCCGGTTTACTGAGGCCTTAGCCATAAATACAGACGGACGGGACATCTGGGCGATGGTGGTAGCTGTGCTGAGTGCTTCTTGCACAAGCTCGGCCGCAGGGACCACACGGCTCACAAGCCCCGACCGTTCAGCTTCTGCCGCGTTCATCATGCGTCCGGTCAGGCACATCTCCATGGCTTTGGATTTGCCAACGAAACGGGTCAGCCGCTGCGTGCCGCCAGAACCAGGAATGATCCCCAGTTTGATTTCCGGTTGTCCAAAGCGGGCGTTATCTGCGGCGAGAATGAAGTCACACATCATTGCGAGTTCACACCCCCCGCCAAGGGCGAACCCAGCAACCGCCGCAATCACTGGTTTTCGACAGTGGGTCACCTGTTCCCAGTTCTGGCCGATGAAATCGCCAAGGTACACATCGACGTAGGAGCGATCTTTCATGCCCTTAATGTCGGCCCCCGCCGCAAATGCTTTTTCACTGCCGGTAATGACAATAGCGCCAATGCTGTCATCTTGCTCAAACGCCCGAAGTGCTTGCCCCAATTCGTCCATCAACGGGTCAGACAAGGCATTGAGCGCCTCAGGCCGATTTAAAGTGATCAGTCCGACAACGTCATGCACTTCACATATTATATTTTCGTAACTCATCAGGACTCCTTTGGGAAAGACATTACAAACCGTTACAATGACTCCTCGAAGAATAACGGCAAGAGGCTTATGATCAATTCGGCGATCGATCGTCTATCGTGCCGTTTCCGGTCTAGTCTAGCAGAGAGTTCTGCTACAACCTGTGGGGAATCAATACTGAGTTTCGCAAGTAATAGCCTTTGGAGTTGTATGTAGCCGAAGCCTTGTTGAACAAGATTGCGAAGTGACTGGGAGAGAATGATGAGCAGTGCACCGGCAAGTTCTTACCACGCCGTTTACCAGGCGGCGAAAGAGGATCCCGAAAGGTTTTGGGCCCAGGCAGCAGAGGCCGTCCACTGGACCCGACGTTGGGATCGAGTGCTCGATGACAGCGACGCACCGTTTTGTCGCTGGTTTACAGGTGGCGAACTTAATACTTGCTACAACGCGCTTGATTTGCACGTGGACCAAGGGCGGGGAGACCAGGCGGCACTGGTGTATGACTCGGCCGTTACCGATACGCGCCGTAGTTACAGTTTCAGTGAACTGCGAGATACGGTCGCGCTCTTCGCCGGCGTACTGGCCGAGCGCGGGGTCGCCAAGGGCGATCGTGTCATTATTTATATGCCAATGGTGCCTGAGGCGGCGATCGCGATGTTGGCGTGCGCCCGGATCGGCGCTGTGCATTCGGTAGTATTTGGGGGGTTTGCGGCCAATGAGTTGGCGGTTCGTATTGATGATGCCACACCCAAAGCGATCATCAGCGCGTCTTGTGGCATTGAGCCTGGACGGGTAGTGGCTTACAAACCTTTGCTTGACGAAGCCATCTCACTGGCAACCCATCAGCCTGAATTTTGTGTTCTCCTGCAGCGACCGCAGATTGAGGCATCGCTACAAGCCGGCAGGGATGTCGACTGGGATGAGGCGGTCGCTGGCGCAAGCGCTCAGGACTGTGTACCGGTTCTGGCAACCGACCCACTGTATATCCTGTATACCTCTGGCACGACTGGCGAGCCCAAGGGTGTGGTGCGGGATAATGGAGGCCACGCCGTCGCTCTGAAATGGACGATGGAGAACATTTATGGCGTGCAAGCCGGTGAGGCCTTTTGGGCAGCCTCGGATGTAGGCTGGGTGGTGGGACACTCCTATATCGTGTATGCCCCTTTGCTCGCGGGCAATACCACCATATTGTATGAAGGCAAGCCAGTGGGTACGCCAGACCCAGGCGCCTTCTGGCGAGTCATATCCGAGAACGACGTTCGGGTTCTGTTCACCGCGCCAACGGCGTTTCGCGCTATCAAGAAAGAGGATCCGACTGGTGAGCATATTCGACGTTACGATCTTTCCTCGCTTCGCTACCTGTTCCTGGCGGGTGAGCGCACTGATCCAGATACTTTGCACTGGGCGGAGGACAAACTGGGTATCCCTGTGATTGATCACTGGTGGCAAACAGAAACCGGTTGGTCTATCGCGGCCAATTGTGCGGGCCTTGGGTTGTTGCCGATCAAAGAGGGTTCGCCCTCGGTTGCGGTGCCGGGTTGGGACTTGCAGGTTCTCGACGACAATGGCCGGCAGGCGCCGGCGGGGGAGATTGGCACTTTGGCCGTCAAGTTGCCTTTGCCTCCGGGCACTTTCCCGACCCTGTGGAACGCACGCCAGCGCCACTTTGATTCGTACCTCAAGCAGTTTGAGGGGTACTACAACACCTCGGATGCAGGCATTATTGATAGTGATGGCTATGTTTTTGTCATGTCGCGCACGGACGACATCATCAATGTGGCCGGGCACAGGCTGTCGACCGGCGCAATGGAGGAGGTTCTGGCAGATCATCCGTCAGTTGCTGAGTGCGCAGTGACCGGGGTGGCAGATGATCTCAAAGGTCAGGTGCCAATGGGTTTTCTTGTGTTGAGCGCTGGATGCGAGCAGGGCGACGATGAGATTATTGCCGAGACCGTCGCGATGGTGCGTGACCGGATAGGGCCCGTCGCCGCTTTCAAACAGGCTTTGGTGGTTAAACGGCTGCCCAAGACGCGCTCGGGAAAAATTCTGCGAGGCACCATGCGCAGCATTGCTGACGGAAAGCCCTGGAAAATGCCGGCAACGATCGAGGATCCGGTAATTCTCGATGAGATTACCCAGGCGTTATCGGCCATCGGTTATCCCCGTTGATCACACCGCGCCGCTACCCATGAATGCTTCGGAAGCCGCGACCCTCGCGCAATGGCGTGCACTAACCGGCCGTGAACTGGGTGACCGAGGGCTAGAGGACCTTGAGTGGCAGACCCCTGAAGGTATCACGGTCAAACCGCTTTATACCGCGGCTGATCTGGAGGCTCTCGGTCATGAGTCATCTCTACCCGGGTTAGCGCCTTTTGTACGTGGCGCCCGCGCAACCATGTATGCCGGACGGCCCTGGACGATCCGCCAGTACGCTGGGTTCTCTACGGCTGAAGAATCCAATGCGTTTTACCGGCGCAATCTGGCCGCAGGCCAAAGCGGCTTGTCCGTGGCTTTTGACCTGGCAACCCATCGTGGTTATGACTCCGATCACCCGAGGGTAACAGGCGATATTGGCAAGGCCGGAGTTGCGATCGATTCGGTCGAGGACATGAAGATCCTTTTTGATCAGATTCCTCTAGGCCAGATGTCTGTATCCATGACCATGAACGGGGCTGTGGTGCCGGTGCTGGCGATGTTCATCGTTGCGGGTGAGGAGCAAGGGGTTGATATCGCGAAACTATCCGGTACCCTGCAGAACGATATTCTCAAGGAGTTTATGGTTCGAAATACCTATATATATCCGCCGCAGGCTTCCATGCGGATCGTATCCGATATTATTGGTTATACGGCTCAGCATATGCCTCGGTTCAACCCGATTTCTATTTCGGGTTACCACATACAAGAAGCGGGTGGGACAGCGGTACAGGAACTGGCTTACACCCTTGCTGATGGCATCGAGTATGTGCGCACGGCCGTTAACAGTGGGTTGGATATCGACCGGTTCGCGCCGCGGCTGTCGTTCTTCTTTGGCATTGGTATGAACTTCTTCATGGAGGTGGCCAAGTTACGGGCCGCCCGACTACTCTGGGCCGAACTGATCAAGGAAAAATTTAACCCGTCTGACCCGCGCTCGCTCATGTTGCGTACGCACTGCCAGACATCTGGCGTGAGCCTGACCGGCGAGGATCCCTACAATAATATTATCCGTACCACGATCGAAGCCCTGGCCGCGGTGTTTGGGGGTACCCAGTCGTTACACACCAATAGTTTCGATGAGGCTCTGGCGCTGCCTACGGATTTTTCGGCCCATATTGCACGCAATACCCAGCTCATCCTGCGAGAGGAGACTGGGATAACTCGAGTGGTTGATCCCTTGGGGGGTTCGTACTATGTAGAAAGCTTGACCGCCTCTCTGGCCAGTCATGCACGCTCGTTGATTGACGAAGTTGAAGCGACGGGTGGCATGACCGAAGCGGTTACCAGCGGAGTGCCGAAACGGCGTATTGAGGAGTCAGCGACGCGCCGACAGGCTCGCGTTGATCGCGGTGAGGAAGTCATGGTGGGGGTGAATCGCTACCAGAGCAGTGCTGACACCGATGTGGATATTCTCAACATAGATAATTCTGTAGTACGTAGTACTCAACTCGGGCGATTGCAACAGGTGCGTAACACTCGTGATGAGAATCGCTGCCAGCAGGCGTTAACGAGCCTGACTGAGGCTGCCGGGCAATCCAATGCGAACCTGCTAGAGTATGCCCTTGAGGCGGCACGTGCACGCGCCACCGTAGGGGAAATTTCTCTTGCTTTGGAGCAGGTCTTCGGTCGTCACCAGGCTCAGATCGGGACGATTTCAGGGGTGTACGGCGAAGCTTATCAGGATGACGAGGAGTTCGGTGCGATTCGGGGCGCCGTGGCAGATTTTGCGCAGCGTGCCGGCCGGCGTCCGAGAATTCTCGTTGCGAAATTAGGGCAGGACGGGCACGACCGCGGCGCTCGGGTCATTGCCACGGCGTTTGCGGATATTGGTTTTGATGTTGACATCGGTCCACTGTTTCAGACACCCGAAGAGGTGGTCCGACAGGCTATTGATAATGACGTGCATGTCATTGGCATATCCTCTCAGGCCGGAAGTCACGACACGTTGGTGCCACAGGTCATTGAAGAATTGGATAAACGGCAAGCCACTGAGATTATTGTGGTTCTCGGTGGCGTGGTACCGACGGCGGACCGGCAACGGTTGGCGAGCCTGGGGGTTGCTGCATTTTACGGTCCTGGCACCAATATTCCCCAGGCTGCACAAGAGGTGCTGAACATGATCCAGCGCTCGAGAACTTAAAAACTCATGCACGAAATTATTGAAGAATTAGAGCGGCGGCGTCTCGCGGCGGAGCAGGGCGGCGGTCAAAAGCGTATCGAGGCGCAACATGCCAAGGGCAAGCTGACGGCCCGCGAACGAATCGGTGTTCTGCTTGACGAGAACAGTTTCGAGGAATGGGACGTATTTGTCGAGCACCGTTGCACTGATTTTGGCATGGCCGAAAAAGCAGTTCCAGGTGATGGCGTGGTTACCGGCCACGGTACCATCAACGGGCGCACGGTTTTCGTTTTCAGCCAGGACTTCACCGTGTTTGGCGGGTCATTGTCAGAGGCTCATGCCGGTAAAATCTGCAAGATTCTTGATCATGCACTGAAGGTGGGTGCTCCCGTTATAGGGCTGAATGACTCGGGGGGTGCGAGGATCCAGGAAGGTATTGATTCGTTAGCCGGCTACGCGGAGGTCTTCCAGCGCAATGTTTTGGCCTCGGGCGTCATTCCGCAGATCTCCGTGATTATGGGTCCTTGCGCCGGCGGGGCGGTGTACTCCCCTGCGATAACGGACTTTGTCTTCATGGTTCGGAATACCTCCTACATGTTTGTAACCGGTCCAGAAGTCGTCAAGACTGTCACCCATGAGACCGTCACCCACGAGGAACTCGGCGGTGCTAGTACCCATTCCAGCCGCTCCGGTGTGGCTGATGGGGCGTTTGACAACGACATCGACACTTTGTTGAATGTGCGGCGGTTTTTCGATTTTCTACCGCTTAGCAATATCGCCGACCCGCCTGAGCGCGAGGCGGTGGACCCTGTTGATCGTGTGGAGCTCTCGCTGGATAGCTTGATTCCGGATAATCCGAATAAACCATACGATATGCATGAATTAATTACCAAGGTTCTGGATGACGGTGATTTTTTCGAACTTAAGCCCGATTACGCCGGCAACATTATTACCGGGTTCGGGCGCATGGAAGGCTTAACGGTTGGCGTGGTTGCCAATCAGCCGATGGTGCTTGCAGGGTGTCTGGATATCCAGTCGTCCGTTAAAGCGGCCCGCTTTGTGCGTTTTTGCGACGCTTTTTCGATTCCAATCTTAACTTTTGTCGACGTCCCCGGTTTTTTGCCCGGCACTGCGCAGGAGTACGGAGGGATTATTCGGCACGGCGCCAAGTTACTTTACGCCTACGCCGAGTGCACCGTGCCTAAGGTTACCGTGATTACGCGTAAGGCCTACGGTGGTGCATACGATGTCATGGCATCGAAACACCTGCGTGGGGATGTCAACCTGGCCTGGCCGAGTGCCGAAATCGCGGTAATGGGACCCAAGGGAGCCGTTGAGATCATCTTCCGCGAGGAGATCGGAGACGAGGAAAAGATTGCTCAGCGCACTGAAGAATACCGGGAGAAATTCGCCAACCCCTTCGTCGCAGGGCATCGGGGATTTATTGACGACGTGATTTTTCCCCGTGATACCCGCCGGCGCCTGTGCCGCTCGTTATCCATGCTGCGAAACAAGCAGTTGGAAAACCCCTGGCGAAAACACGGCAATATTCCGCTGTAAGCCGGGCGCACCAGTATGCACAGCGCAGGACGAGTTATTGCCGCTTGCATTTCGCCGACTGAAGGGGGCCCGATCAAAGCGGTAACCGAGGCTGTCGCAATAGCCGGCGAAGGTTTGAGGGGGGATCGCTACTGTGCAACTGGTGCACCGTCAAAGACGCAACTAACCTTGATCGAGAGCGAGGTTATCGACGCTCTGAACAGCGAGCTTGCGAAACCACTACCCGTGACTGCATTTCGCCGTAACCTTGTGACCGAAGGCGTCTCCCTGAATTCGTTGGTCGGCGTGACATTCGCTATAGGTGAAGCGCAGGTGCAAGGTATTGAGTTGTGTGAGCCGTGCGCTTATCTGCAGGACCTGCTGGACGTGCCCGATCTGGTCAAGCGCCTGACTCATAAGGGCGGGCTTCGGTGCGAGATTCTCGAAGGCGGCCTGATCGTGTGTGGTAACCTCGTTCGATACCAATCGTAGCGCCGGTCATCTGGCTGACTGCCTAATCTCGCACCGAGCTCTTAGTCCCTAAGGTTCTGAGCCATCTCCCGCAAGACGAATTTCTGAATTTTTCCGGTCGAGGTTTTCGGGAGGTCACAAAATACAATTGTGCGCGGTGCCTTGTAATGGGCAAGGTTGTCCCGGCAGAACTCGATAATCTCGTGCGCCTTTACTTGCACGCCTTCGCGCAGCGTGACAAAAGCGCAGGGGCTTTCACCCCAGGTTTCGTCGGGCTGTGCAACCACAGCAGCTTCCAGGACCTTGGGGTGTCGGTAGAGCGCTTCTTCAACTTCCAGGCTCGAGATATTTTCTCCTCCTGAGATGATGATGTCCTTGGAGCGATCCTTCACTTCAATGTAGCCATCAGCGTGCCGAACGGCTATATCGCCGGTATGAAACCAGCCGCCCGCGAACGCATCGGCGGTAGCTTTCGGATTTTTCAAGTAGCCCTTCATCACGGTGTTTCCATGTACCATCACTTCACCGAAGGTTTCGCCGTCCCAAGGCACATCCTCCATCGTCTGCGGATTCTTGACACTCGCATTTTCCAAAGTCCCGTAATGCACACCCTGACGGGCCATACGGCTCGAGCGCTGCTGCGGCTCGAGTTGAGGCCAGTCGTCTTGGGGGATGCACACCGTTGCCGGACCGTAGGTCTCGGTCAGGCCGTACAGGTGAGTGACATGAAAGCCGTCAGCTTCCATGGCCTCAATCACCGCTGAGGGCGGGGCAGCGCCGCCGGTAGCAATCTCCACGACTTGCGAAAACGGTACTTTGCTTTTGGCCGACGCATTGGCCAGCATGTTGAGTACGATCGGGGCGCCGCACATATGAGTTATCCCGTGATCACAAATTGAACGAAATACCAAGCTCGGTTCGACAGCTCGCAGACAAACATGTGTGGCGAGCGCCGCAGTGACTGCCCAGGTGAAAGTCCAGCCATCGCAGTGAAACATTGGCAGGGTCCACAGGTAGACAGAGTGTCGATCAAGCCCCACGGTGGACATGTTGCCCAGCGCATTAAGATACGCGCCGCGATGATGATAAACACAGCCCTTGGGATTTCCAGTCGTTCCAGATGTATAGAGCAGTGACAGGGATTGCCACTCGTCCTCTGGCTGGTTGCAGGAAAAGTCCGGGCTCGCGTTGCCGATAAACGTCTCGTAGTCAGTTTCGCCTATAAGCTCGCCACCATCGTTTTCAAAATCATCGATATCAATCACCAGCAGTGGCCGGGATAACAGCGACAGCGCCTCCTTAATGGTTTGCGAAAAAGCGCGATCGGTCAGTATTGCCCGGGCCTCTCCGTGGTCGAGAACGAAAGCGATTGTTTTTGCATCCAGCCGAATGTTGAGCGAATTAAGAACTGCTCCGAGCATCGGTACTCCGTTGTGGGCCTCGAGCATTTCGGGTGTATTGGCCCCCATGATTGCAACACAGTCGCCACGCCCGATACCTTTAGCAGCAAGTGCAGATGCCAGACGACATGAACGCTCCCAGAACTGGGCATAGGTATAGCGGCGTTTCCCATGAATAATAGCGGTGCGGTCTGGCACCACTTGTGCCGCTCGGCGAAGAAAACTGACCGGGGACAAGGGTTCAAAATTCGCCCGGTTTTTTTCAAGTGACTTTTCAAAAGTAGACAATCGTTCGCTCCTTAATGTGACAACTGGTCTTAGTCCAACGTCAGGAAGTGTACGTCGTCAAACCAAATTGGACAGATGTTCTCCTGATTTAAGAGAGGGTTGAGCTCACCAGGTGTAAATTGTGTTGGTTATCGTAATGCATCTTTCGGCACATGGCCAAGGTATCCAATTTAATGATATGCCGCTGATCCAGTACCTCCTGCCCTCGCCCATAATACACATCAGCGGGTGGCAGGTTATCCAGTGATTCATGATAGCGCTCGTGGTTGTAATAACTGATAAATCGCTGCAGATGTTCGTGTAGCTCACTGGGCAGATAGTAGTTGTTCAGCAGAATCTGGTTTTTCATGGACCGATGCCAGCGCTCGATCTTGCCCTGGGTCTGCGGATGATAGGGCCTGCCCCGGGTATGGGTCATTCCGTTTTCTTGCAAATACCCGGATAGTTCGGCCGAGATCTAACACGGGCCGTTGTCGCTTAGCAATCTTGGTTTGTGCCTGACCTTAACCTGGTCCAGTCCGGCAAAGCACAACGCATCACCCAGTGTGTCAGACACATCGCTGGCACTCATCGAAGTGCACAGCCACCAGGCCACCGTTGGGGTCGGCTTGCGATCCTCAAGGCCGTCAACTCCGTTATCCTGGTAACGCTGTAACCAGTGGCAGAAAGTAGAGCGGTGAATATCAAGCCGTCTGAAGGATAGGCTGGATGACTCGAGCAGACGGATCATTTGGTATTTCTCTGAGGCCGAATATCTCAGGTATCGTCCTCCCCATCCCCCAGTACGCTTTTTTTGAGCAGGCGGTTTTCCATGACCTGTTCCGCCAGAGCCTCCTTTAAGGCGGCTGATTCTGCACGTAAATCTTTGACTTCCTCGGAGGTCGCTTCACGCCTGCCTCAAGAAACTCCTTCGACCAGCGGTAATAGACATTGCTGTTGATGCCTTCGCGAGGGCACAGTTCAGCAATACTGTCCTCACCTGGAAGGCCCTCCAGTACAACACGAATCTTCTCTTCGGCAGAATAATGACGCCGAGTGGCTTGACGGATGTCTGGAACCGTCTTTTCTGCGCTTATTTTATCTGTCATCACCGTCCCCTCTTTGAGTTAACAATGAGCTAAAACCCTCTCTCAGGCCATCAGGCTATTCTGTCCAACTTCCGCTGACGGGGTACAAACCAGAAGATTAGAAGAAGGTGAAGAAGAATGTCTTGTTGATGACTCTGAAATGGTAAGAATCATCACCCTTGCATTAGAGGCTGCAATGAGAAGAAGTGAGATACTAAACATCAAAAACAGTCACATTAACTGCTCGCTATGTACCCTTCTCCCCCCCACCACAAAGACGGAACAACCTCGCATCATCGCTTTTCAAGCACTGCAATAACGCGCCTTAGAAGCTAACTGCGAGCCTCTGAGAGCCTGTCTGGAGGGGTGATTTCACTCCATGAAAAACCTCTATTTACCTACTCTGCAAGAGGTGTATCAGGGGCATTTTTAAAGCGATGCAGGCGATCTGGAATTAGA
>JBBWVW010000142.1:0-3636 GCA_050256425.1 Arenicellales bacterium
CCCAGCGCTTTAGGCGGTAACTTTGACGGTAGTTATTTGGGGACTGGGTAACTTACTTTACCGATTCAATAACTTATCAATCAGTTCGAGCCCTTTCGGGCTCACCATTTTTACCTCTTACTTTCAGTTACCTAGGGCTCCGCTACGGTCGACATACTCTCAGTCTTGGTGGCCCTATACTCAGGACAGGTGATAGCAAAAATCACTAATGGCCATTGGCAAACGGATTAATGTGCCGACAGTTTTTTGCAATGTGCCTTGCGGATATGAAAGTATCTGACTACGTCCAGCGTGCAGCCGATTTTGCACGAGCGTTTGGGACTTCACAGATTGGGAAATTTGATGACTGAGATCTATGACTACATCGTTATCGGCGCCGGCTCTGCCGGCTGTCCAGTAGCAAATCGCTTGTCGGAAGATCCGAAAAACCGCGTGCTATTGCTTGAGGCTGGCCCCAAGGATCGCAACGTTTGGATTCACATTCCGATCGGATATTACCGCACCATGACATCGTCGCTTTCGTGGGGATACGAAACCGACGCCGACGAAGGAATTGCCGGCCGTAGTCTAATTTGGCCCCGAGGCAAAGTGCTGGGCGGCTCGAGCTCGATCAACGGCCTGGTCTATGTTCGCGGACAAAAAGAAGATTACGATCACTGGGGTCAGCTGGGAAATGACGGCTGGCGCTATGACGACGTACTGCCATTTTTCATGAAATCTGAAGATCAGATAAGAGGTGCAGACAACTACCACGGCACCGACGGACCACTGAAGGTTTCTGATATCCGTGACAAACGACAAGTCTGTGATTCGTTCATAGAGGCGGCGCAGGAAACCGGGATTCCACGAAACGATGATTTTAACGGCGCAGATCAGGAAGGCGTCGGAAACTTCCAAATCACGTCCCGAAACGGAAGGCGCTGTTCCTCGGCGGTGGGCTATCTGAAGCCGATAATGAAGCGGCCGAACCTGCGCGTTGAGACCGAAGCGATGGTATTGAAGATACTGTTCGACGGAAAACGCGCTAGTGGTATTCGCTACCACAAGAATGGACGGGAAGAGAACGTGAACGTCAGTGGCGAGATCGTACTGGCCGGCGGCGCAATTAATTCACCCCAACTGCTTCAATTGTCCGGCATTGGGTCGGCCGAACATCTGCGAGGGCTCGGCATCGACATCGTGCACGATAGTCCCCAAGTTGGCGCTAATCTGCAGGACCACTACCAGTCGCGCGTTTTGCTGGAACTGAACCGACCCATATCGATCAACGACGACGTCAACAATCCTATCCGCCTCATATGGACCGGGTTACGTTACGCCTTGTTCCGGCGTGGCCCAATGACAATTAGTGCGGGTCATGTGGGAGTCTTCACCAAGGTACTACCTGAATCCAAGACTCCGGACGTACAAGTCCACTTCATCCCCTTCAGCGCCACAAAGCTTGGTGGTAAATTGCACCCATATTCCGGTGTCACGGCGTCGGTATGCCAGCTTCGCCCCCAGAGCCGCGGCGAGGTGATGATCAGGTCTTCCGATCCGTTGAAGCACCCAAGGATTACACCTAATTATCTGTCCACCGACTATGATCGCCGACTGATGGTCGAAGGGCTGAAAATGGTCCGCCGGATAACCCAGGCTCCAGCTTTTGCCAAATATGTCAAGATGGAACGGGAACCCGGAGCCGAACACGTTACCGATGACGCACTGCTGGCCCATGCCAGGGAAACGGGCAACACGATTTTTCATCCGACGTCGACCTGTCGAATGGGAAGTGATCCGAAAGCCGTTGTGGACGCTCGGCTGAGAGTCCATGGGATCGAGGGGCTACGAGTCGCCGACTGCTCCATTATGCCGACCGTTGTCTCCGGAAACACTAATGCGGCCGCAATTATGATCGGCGAAAAATGCGCACACATGATGTTGCAAGATGCGCACTGACGTGCCTGTCGGTGCGCGCGTCGGCCCTGACATCACAGTTCGAATAAACTCAACCTGGAAAGGGCGATGGCCCGATCAAGCCGTGGATATACCCGATCACAGCCAGTAGACCCAGCGAGGCGGCAAGAAACAGTCCATCTTTTACAATTGTGCCTTTCGGGCCGGGTTGCCAATCTGGCTCTGCACGGTTGATCACCGCCATCTCAACTACAGCCCAGATACCCAGCGTCCCAAAAAGGATAACTGAGGCGAGTTCGCCATTGACCAGCAGATGCGCTGTGGCCCAGAGCAGAAAACCCACCAGCATCGGGTGACGCATACCGGTCAGCAATGCCCCCTTCTTCGGTGCCGGGCTCAACATAAAGATAGCGATTAAAACCATCAAGTTGTTTACATGCACCAGCCACAGCGGGGGGTGCCAGAGGTAGACAGGCTCGATTCCCCGGTAACCGAATACCATCAGGATAATGCTAGCTAACAGCGCCAGCGCCACAACACCCTTGCCGCGCTCACCCATCGGCTCACGAATCTTGGGTGCTACCCGTTTGAACAGATGCGCTGCATACCAAAGCATGATGCCGGCAATGAGTAGTACGGTATCGGTCATGGGGTTATTTAACCACACACCTAATGCATACAAAGAGCTAATCCACTATTCCAAACCTCCCCACCAAATCCTCTTCCCTCTTATACGTATGAGGCGCAGGATGGATATATTGCCAATCCCAACATCAAAAAGGGATGCCTGCATATAAGCCTTGTAGGAAACCACAACGACTCTGATCGACTCGCTACCAATGCTGGCACGACCTGAGTTTCGGAAGTTGATGCCCGAGGAGTAAAAGCGAACCCGGGGGAGAGGGCTAATTGAGGAATGTTTGGCGCAAAGGTCTCACCGGGTTTGAGTGTAGGTCCAGACCTAGTCCGTAGTTATGCCTCAAACCGCCAGCCATTTCGTTTCCGTTGCCACAACAGATAGGCGCCAAAGCAAAGCAAGAACGCCGCCAGTACCGGCCGGGTGAGTCCACCCATCATGAACAACGGCAAGGAGATGGCAAAACACGCTGTTGGCAAATAGAACAGGGTCCAGGCCTTTTCTTTGGTCCGGTGCCCCTGAAACATCGGAAACAGGGCGGAAAATAGGGTGATAATCATGAAAAAGAGCGACCACGGCCTGGTGAAGAAAGGCGTCAGGTCAGGGGTGATCGCCAACGCCCGGGCCAAGTTCAATTCGGCGATATTACCCAGCACAACCCCTAAGATCATCGGCACCAGGGGGAACCCGAAATGCCGCATGGTGAAACCGAGAATCCCAAACCATAACAAGGTCCAAAGGTCGAAGCTGACATTGTGCAGCGCGAAGACGCCGATGCCGCAGAATCCTAAGATGATGCTCGCCAGTACGTACATCGGAATCCTGGTGACCCGAACGAAGACTCTCAACATCACCGATTGCAGGCCCAGCATCATGAAGGTGGCGATGAAAAACGAGATGAAGATGGAATAAGCCAGCACCGGTTCATCGGTGATGAACGACGGACTGGGCACAACGTCGTTCATCAGCAACGCGCCGAGCATGATCGCCGCGGTCACGTCACCGGGAATACCCAAGGCCATCAGGATGATCAGCGCCCCGCCTTCGACCGCGTTGTTGGAGCTTTCCGGCGCGATGATGCCGTCAGCGATTCCGGTGCCAAA
>JBBWVW010000143.1:0-1714 GCA_050256425.1 Arenicellales bacterium
CTGAGTCTGCCGATACGCTTGATCTTGATAAGCTGCATGCTCATTGCCGTGAGCGCCTCGCCCTGTAGAAAACACCAACCTTATGGTGCGTCGTGGTTGCATTTCCCCTAACCGGATCTGGAAAGATTCAGAAAATTTCGCTACGTGAGGGATATCTCGCTGGGCAATATCAACCGCTCACAAACGGATAAAACAATAAGGAGACAACTCTCATGCAGGTTGAAGGGAAAAATATTGTGGTCACCGGCGGTGCCAGCGGGATCGGTAAGGCATTGGTGGAGCGTTTTGCACAAGAAGGCGCGCAGGTAGTAGTAGCTGATCGAATTCGGGACAAAGCGCAGGTGGTAGCCGATGCGATCGATGGTCTTGCTGTGGGTTGTGATGTGACGGTAGAGCAACAGGTCCAGGATCTGGTTGCAAAGGCGCAGGATCAACTTGGTGTGATTGATCTTTTTTGCTCTAACGCTGGGGTGTGTTTCGGTGAGGCGGATCTTGCGACCTCGGCCACCAATGAGCAGTGGCAGACCTGCTGGGATGTGCATGTCATGGCGCACGTTTACGCGGCAAGAGCAGTATTGCCTGCGATGATCGAGCGGGGTGAGGGTTATCTGCTGCAGATGGCTTCTGCCGCTGGCTTGCTCAATCAGATCGGAGATGCTGCCTACTCGGCCAGCAAGCATGCGGCGGTCGGTTTTGCTGAAGCGCTTGCGATCACCCACGGTGATCAGGGGATCAGGGTTTCAGTGATCTGTCCGCAATATGTTGCAACCCCGATGCTGGGTTATGGCGATGGCGAAAATCCGCAGGATCTGCCAGGGGTGCTTGTCCCCAGCGATGTCGCCCAGAGCGTGATTGATGGCCTTGCGCAAGAGCGTTTTTTGATCCTGCCACACTCTCAGGTAGAGAAGTTCATTCAGCACAAGACCGGTGACTATGACCGATGGCTTAAGGGGATGCAGCGCCTGCGCGGAAAAATCCTGGATGAGGTAGGATCGACTCAGTTAGACAAAATGCACAAACTGGTCTGAACCAGTTGCTTTGATACGAGGGAGAGCGCGCTATGCCGTCTTTTGATGTGGTCAGTGAAGTAGATGCACACGAACTCAATAATGCCGTTGACCAGGTAAACCGCGAAGTCAGCAACCGCTTTGATTTCAAAGGCAGCGACGCCCGGGTTGAGCACAAGGAGCCCTTGCTGACCATTTTTGCCGATGATGAATTCAAGGTGGGGCAGGTGCGCGATATCCTCGACATCAAACTCGTCAAGCGAGGAATCGATATTGCTTGCCTTCAGGCAGGAGAGGTTAAAGAGCGTGGCGCGGGCAAGGCGCAACAGGAAATCACTGTGCGAAGTGGAATCGATACGGCCCTGGCCAAGACCCTGGTGAAAAAGATCAAGGGGGCCAAGATCAAAGTCCAGACGGCAATCCAGGGAGAGCAACTGCGGGTATCAGGCAAGAAACGTGACGACCTGCAGGCGGTAATTACATTGCTTAAAGACGAGGATGCTGGATTACCTTTGCAGTACGTGAATTTTCGCGACTAGTCGATGCACTGAGAGTTGCGCAGCTACCCAAGAGATCGGCTATGAAAGAAATTGAATTCTGGTTTTCCATTGGCAGTACCTATACCTATCTTTCGGTAACGCGCCTGCCGCAAGTTGCCCGCGAGACGGGAGTTTCGTTTTCCTGGCAGCCTTTCAGTGTACGCAGCA
>JBBWVW010000144.1:0-26737 GCA_050256425.1 Arenicellales bacterium
GATGGGTGCATTTTCCGCCGGGCGCTGCACAGGCGTCGAGGACCCGAGCCCCTTGAGCAGGCTGGCAAAATATTGGCGTCATTTGCGCCGCAGCATCCTGTATTGACACCTTGCCGGCTGCAAAGCCAGGAAGTTCAGCCACGGACACAGGTTTGTCCAAAATGACACCCCAGGGGCTAAGCGTTGAGGCCTGTGCACTGAACCCTTGTTGCCGCAGCCACTCGAGGTATTCATCACGGGGCATCTGCAAAGAGTTGACCCGTAACGTCATGGGAGGTTTGCGGTTTGCTGCCTCCAACACTTGGTTCCACTGATTGGGCCAGGCTTTACGTATCGCATTCAGCAACCAGCGGGGAGTCGCAAAAAGTTCTTCATCACTGGCCGGTCCGGCACTGGTCTTAGCGCGTAAGTGAGAGCGTAATACGGCGTTTATCAGGCTGGTCGCTTTTGGAGCGCCGAGCAGTGCTGCGGCGTCGACCGTGCTGGCTGTCACCGCGTAATCGGGTTCGTCCAGGTGATCGTACTGGTAAAGCCCGCACACCAACAGCGATTCGAGTATTCGATCCCGGGCACGTAGTGGCCGATGTAATTGGCGCGACAAGACTCCTTGGTAGCGGTGCCACCAGCGCAGCGCGCCCCAGGCGATTTCCCGGGTTTCGCTACTGCGGCGCGCCGGGACGGAGTTCAGATGCTTCTTGGCTGCCATTTCCAAAGAGCGGCCCTGGGTGACAACATCATGGACTATACGAGCGGCGACGGCACAAACTTCAGCGGTGGGCATGATCTGGGACCCGGGCTGTGAAAATCGAGCCGGATTTGATCGGGTGACCATGGAGAAAGGCTCGTGTGTCCAGTGCTTTACCGCCTGGACGCTGCAGTTCTAGTAACTCAAGCGCTCCATTGCCGGTTTGCACCTGAATCAACCCGTTTTGGGCGGTGAGAACCATGCCAGGATCTGCGCTAGCGCAGGACGGTTTCGCGCGAGCCCGTCGGATCAGGTAATCCATGTCGCCTAGCCGCGAACGGGCCAGCGGCCAGGGATTGAAGGCCCGGATGCGTCGTTCCAACACCTCGGCGGGCGACCGCCAGTCAAGCCAGGTTTCGGCTCGGGTGAGTTGTCGTGCGTAACAGGCTCCGGTGGCAGCCTGCGGTGTGCCGATGACGGGCGCTTGATGTAGGCGAACCAGCAGGTCTCGAAGCGCTTGTGCACCCAGTGTGGCGAGGCGATTGTGCAAAGAGCCGCTGTTTTCACATTCATTGATTAATGTATCAGCGGTCGCTAAGACAGGCCCGGTATCGAGTCCTTCATCCATCTGCATCAGAGTTACACCAGTACGGGTGTCCCCGGCTTCAATGGCTCGCTGAATGGGCGCAGCGCCACGCCACCGTGGCAACAGTGAAGCGTGAACGTTTATGCATCCCAGGCGCGGTGTCGCCAGCACAGCGCGCGGCAGGATCAGGCCGTACGCGACAACTACCATGAGGTCGATGTCTAGTGTGGATAGGTACGGTGCCTCAGTATCCAGCCTGGCCGGCTGGCGCAGTGTCAGTCCGCGACGCAGTGCGAGTTCTTTGATTGGGGACGCGCGCAGTTTGCGGCCGCGTCCAGCCGGGCGATCTGGTTGGGTGTACACGGCACATACCTCCACATCGGAATCGAGCATGACCTCCAGTGAAGGTATTGCGAAATCGGGGGTACCAGCAAAAACTGCGCGTAGGGTCACTGTTGTCAGATAACAGGCACGTTCTCTTTGTCGCGGGTAGTAGGGCGCTCCGAGTGGGATTCGCGAACGAGGCGTTTGCGAATTCGGTCACGCTTAAGCTGAGATAAATAGTCTACGAATACCTTGCCATCCAGGTGATCGACTTCGTGCTGGATACAGATAGCCAGTAGTCCCTCGGTATGCAACTCGAAGGGCATTCCGTCGCGATCCAGCGCTGTGACGTTGGCCTGTGAGAGGCGTGCTACAGGCGCGGTGACTCCGGGAAGCGACAAGCAACCCTCCTCGGCTTCAATGGTTTCGCCAGAACTGGAAATGACCGGGTTGATAAAGACCTGTAGTTGGTCGTGGGTCTCTGAAATATCAATTATCACGACACGTTTTGCGACGTTCACCTGGGTAGCTGCCAACCCGATGCCTGGTGCGGCGTACATGGTTTGGGCCATATCCTTCACAAGTTGTCTGATCGATTGATCTACGGCCTCAACAGGCCTAGCCCGTTTTCGTAGTCGGGGGTCGGGGTACACCAGAATATCGAGCAATGCCATGGTTTCAGTGCAAGGTCCGGGTTTGTGAACTGGTTCGCTTGGCTCGCACGGCAGCCGTTGTCTACACTACAATAGATGCGGCGAGGAATGAATGCAATGACTGCGGATTCTAACGGAATTATCTGGCGAAAAGGTATGCTGAACGCTTGGAAACAGCGCCCTGCAGGGCGACTCTTTGTGCAATGGTTTGTGTTTTGCATGCTTGTGCTCGGGTCAGTATGTGCTCCGGTCCAGGCAGAGCGCCCTTTGCCAGTACTCTATACAGTCGAGACCGGTGAAACCCTTTGGAGCATCGCTGCGCGGTTGTGGGGGGATCCATTGCGTTGGCCTGAACTACTGGCGCGAAATCCGCAATTGATCGAACGCGGTGAACTAGTGCCGGGCGAAACCCTTGTTATTTCACCGCAAGATGAAGATGCTGCGGTGCAGTTCAAAGTGCTGCCTGTTGAGAAGCGCAGTCCGGCAATACGCATCGAGACACCAGTGCGAGTACCAGCCGTAATTCCTCCGGATGCGATTATACCGTTTCTTAGCTACCCGTTACTGATGGATGAGGTAGACCCCGCGGTTGCCGGTCGTGTCATCAGTGGTCTAGATGGCGACGTATTGTTGGGCCAGTTCAGTGGTTTTTATGCTCAGAATCTGCCGACATCAGCAACGGGGTTGTACACGATCTTTCGCCCGGACCGCGCATTGACGCATCCAGTCAGCGGGGAGGAATTGGGGGTGACGGCTCAATATCTGGGTACAGCTCGGTTGGATGAGCCTGGTGATATCGCCCGATTGACCATTGTCAGTAGTGTTGAAGAGGTGAGCCCTGGTGATCGATTGATTTCCAGACAGGAAGTGATTGGTTTGCCGTATCTTTATCCAAAGGTACCGCAGGTTGCCGTGGACGCACATGTCGTCAGCACTTTTGGTGCGATCAGCGGAGTAGGGCTCTTTTCGGTTGTCGTGGTATCTGCCGGGAGTCAGGATGGGTTGACTCCCGGAGATATTCTCATGGTGGTGCACCCGGATAGGACTTTACTGCTGACCCGAGATATTGTTCGGCCAGCGGTTAGCGCTGATCGTTGCACTTTGCCCATGGTTGCCATGAACACGGTACATGCCCGGCTGCTGGGTTGCGCCGAACGCTTGCCGGGTAAGCGACGCCTGGCCAGCGGCGAGGCGGAATTGATTGTTCTGCCCGAGGGGCGTTCCGGTGAATTGCTGGTCTTTCGGGTTTTTGATCGAGTGAGTTACGCACTGGTCCGCGACGTTGAGCGCGCGATCCAGCCCAGCGATAGGGTAGTGAACCCCGGTACCTGACATTTCCGCCGGGGCATGGAAGCACCCGGTGAGCATAAGCGGACTGGTTTGTGCTGTTGCTGATTACAAGGCCAAGGAGGGCCGATTATGGACGAAAGAAATTTAGCCTGGTTGCGTATTGGGCGCGCAACTCTCCCCGAAAGCATCAAGCGGGTTGTGCTCCAGCATTTTCCTGACCCCCTCGAAGCGCTCAGCGCTGACTTATCGGTTTTGCCCAGACAGAACCGGTTGCGTTCTGGGGCAAGGTTGACACTTGGCGGTCGCAGTAGCGAGCGATTGGTGGCGCAGGACGCAAAATGGCTTGCCAGCCCAGGACATTCGGTGATCGGCCTGACTGATCAGAGTTTTCCTGCGCTGTTGCGCGAAATCTCTTGCCCGCCCGTGGTGCTGTATTGCACGGGCGATGAATCCTTATTGCAGGGCCCGGCACTCGCGATTGTCGGCAGCCGTAATCCGACCCCGGCAGGGGTTGAAACCGCCCATGATTTTGCCAGTGAACTTGCAACGATTGGGATTGTAGTTGCGAGCGGACTTGCGCTTGGGATTGATAGCGCTGCCCACCGCGGCGCTCTAAAGGTTCGCGGCCCAACGATTGCCGCGTGCGCCACGGGTCTGGATATCGTTTACCCCCGATGTCACCGTGACCTTGCCCATCAGATCTCTGAAGGCGGTCTGGTCGTTTCAGAATTTGTACTTGGCACCGGTGTCCGGCGACACCATTTTCCCCAGCGCAACCGGCTTATTAGTGGGCTGAGCCTGGGTACGTTGATCGTTGAGGCGGCGCCAGGTAGCGGTAGCCTGATTACTGCGGGTTTTGCTGCTGATCAGGGTCGTGAGGTGTTTGCGGTTCCCGGCTCGATCAATTCACCGCTTTCCCGTGGGGCTCACCAGTTGATCCGTGACGGCGCCCAATTGGTGGAGTCGGCGAGGCAGATTGTTGAGCATTTGTCACTATCGAAAGAGGTGCAAGAAAGCGTGAAACCTGCAGGAAAACAGCCATTCTGGTGCACTGTGGCCCTTGACGCTGTGGACTTTGCTCCCACCAGTATCAACCAGGTTGCCCAGCGGTCAGGTTTGACGATCAGCGAGGTTTGCGCCATGCTGATAAAGATGGAGCTGGCAGGCTTGGTACGCAGTTGTGCAGGCGGGTATCTGCGTTTGCGTTGAGTTTGGCTCCAAAAAACGTCAGCGAACACTGGCTCAGTGATCGCTGGAAGGCTGCCATGGGTGGGCCTAATCCTGGTTCGGTAATTCGGAGTTGAGAGCCGATACGCCATGATCCGATAGTTGCGACAGGTCCGAGTGGTGAGTCGACTAAACGGGAATTCACGGTTTCAGTAAACGAGTTTGATATTTATGGGCAGGTCTTTAGTCATTGTCGAGTCGCCGGCCAAGGCGAAAACCATCAATAAGTACCTAGGCAGCGAATACGTGGTCAGATCAAGCGTTGGCCACGTTCGTGATTTGCCAGTCAGTGGTTCGAAAAAAAAGGCAGACCCCAAAGAGCGTGCGCGCCAAGCGGCGAAAACGAGAAAAATGTCACCGGCTGTCAAGGCGCGTTACCGCAAGAAAAAGGCCTACAGTAATCTGGTCAAGAGTATGGGGGTGGACCCGCAGAACAACTGGGAAGCGAACTATCAGATTTTGCCCGATAAGGCCAAGGTGGTCGCTGAGTTGCAAAAACTCGCAGTTGTTGCCGATTCAATCTATCTTGCCACTGACTTGGATCGCGAGGGTGAAGCGATCGCCTGGCATCTCAAAGAAGTGATTGGCGGTGATCCACAGCGTTATCGACGGGTAGTTTTTAATGAAATCACACGCCAGGCAATTCATGAGGCCTTTGAGCATCCAGGCACGCTCGACGATCACAAAGTCGAGGCGCAGCAGACCCGCCGTTTCCTTGATCGCGTGGTTGGATTTATGCTTTCGCCGTTGCTTTGGGCGAAAATCGCCCGGGGGTTGTCGGCTGGCCGTGTGCAGTCAGTCACAGTCAGTTTGTTGGTTGAGCGTGAGCGCGAAATTCGCGCCTTTGTACCGGAAGAATACTGGGAAGTATTTGCTGATACTGAATGTGCCGAAGGACCACTTCGCCTGCAGGTAGTTAAGCAGGATGGCGAGAATTTCCGCCCTCAGAACCAAACCCAGACCCAGGCCGCACTGGCGTTTTTAGCTGAGAACCCATACCAGGTATCAGATCGTACAGACAGGCCGACTCAGTCACGGCCCAATCCGCCGCTGATCACCTCTACTTTGCAGCAGGCGGCGAGCACCCGACTGGGTTTTTCTGTAAAGAAGACCATGATGCTGGCCCAACGATTGTACGAAGCTGGCTTAATCACCTACATGCGCACCGATTCCACCAACTTGAGCGCTGATGCGTTATCAAGGTGTCGGCAGCACATCCATGACCAATTCGGCGAGAAATATTTGCCTGCTTCGGCGAATGTTTATGCCAGTAAAGCTGGGGCGCAGGAGGCGCACGAAGCGATTCGACCGACTGATGTGCGCCAACGTGGGAGCAATCTTTCGCTGGAGGCTGATCAGCAGCGCCTGTATGACCTGGTACGCAATTATTTTGTTGCCTGCCAGATGACCCATGCCCAGTACCTGAGTTCAACCCTGACGGTCACTTGTGGTGATTTCGAACTGCGGGCCCGGGGGCGGATTCTGGTTTTTGACGGTCACACCCGCGCTTTACCGCCGGCTGGAAAGCAGGAAAATATAGAACTGCCAGATATCCCCAAGGGGCGTCGGCTGGCTCTGAAGCAGCTCGAGCCGGTGCAGAATTTCACCAAACCCCCGGCACGCTTTACCGAGGCCAGCCTGGTAAAGGAGCTCGAAAAACGTGGCATTGGCCGACCTTCGACCTATGCGTCGATTATCTCGACGATCCAGGACCGCGGCTATGCCCGGCTTGCCAATCGGCGTTTTTATGCGCAGAAGATGGGTGAGATTGTTACTGACCGGTTGCGTGAGAACTTCAGCGAACTGATGGATTACGGTTTTACAGCCGAAATGGAAGAGACCCTTGATGAGATCGCCACTGGCAAAAAAAACTGGAAGAATGTCCTGAATGGGTTTTATGACAACTTCACTCAGAAACTGGATGCGGCCAATGGCGAAGGCGAGGGAAAAACAGCCGTCGGAGGCATGCGGGCGAATCTACCAACGGATACAGATATTCCGTGCCCGACTTGCGCTCGACATATGCAGATACGCAATGGGGCAACCGGTGTATTCCTGGGTTGCTCAGGCTACGGTTTGGCGCCCAAGGAGCGCTGTACCCAGACCTTAAACCTTGTTTCCGGAGATGATGTGGAGGATGCGAGTCTCGATGAGGATGCCGAGGTGCAACGACTGGTCCGCACGCGCCGCTGCGGGGTTTGTCACAGCGCCATGGAAGCTTACCTGATCGACAAAGACCGCAAGTTGCACATTTGCGGTAATAACCCTGACTGTTCTGGCTACGAGATAGAGAAGGGGGAATTTAAGCTGAAAGGTTACGATGGCCCGGTGCTTGAATGTGAGAAGTGCAGGGCTCAAATGCAACTGAAGACTGGCCGTTTTGGCAAGTATTTCGGCTGCACCGGTGAGGATTGTAAGAACACCCGAAAACTGCTGAGAAATGGTGAGCCGGCCCCGCCTCGGGCGGATCCTATACCTATGCCGCATTTACAGTGTAAAAAAGTTGATGATTTTTACCTGTTGCGCGATGGTGCTTCGGGTATTTTTCTGGCGGCCAGCCAGTTTCCCCGGAATCGCGAAACCCGCGCCCCGTTAGTCGAGGAGATACTCACCGTCAAGGACAAACTCGACCCTAAGCACCGTTATCTGGCGAGTGCCCCGGTGAGCGACCCGGATGGAAACAAGGCCCAGGTCCGTTATAGCCGCAAGGCCCGGGAGCAGTACGTGATGACCGAGGTGGACGGCAAGGCTACCGGCTGGAAAGCGATATGTCCCGACCGCGATGGACAATGGCTGATCGAGGAGAAAAGCCGATCAAGCGCCAGATCCAGAAAAAAGACAGTCAGAAAAAAAGCGACCAAGAAGAAAGCCGCCAAGAAAAAAACTACCCGAAAGAAAGCCCTCGGGAAGCGCGTTGAGAAAGGGGCGAGCACCAGCCAGGACAGCTGAACAAAAGTGTCAGAACAACCCCTCCACCGGGTCCGTGCTGCTGGCCCCGGTGCTTCGGCGCAGGTTCGGCAACGGGTCAGCTGTGGGCTCGGTTCCTATAACGAAAAACTCATCGAAGCCCTGCGGGTCGTTTTCGTCGGTAGGCAGGCCACTGTCCCGGTTAACCCGTACCGTGATAATTTTTTCAGGTCGTCGTTGCACTACTTGGGGGCGGGCCAGAAGCGCGACCCGCATGTAGTTGAGCCAGACAGGTAATGCGGCCCTGGCGCCGGATTCCCGTGAACCCAGATCACGGGGACTGTCAAAGCCTATCCACACACTGGTTACGATGTCCGGGTTATACCCGGTAAACCAGGCATCGTGATAATTATTAGTAGTGCCGGTTTTACCGGCAAGATCGCTACGCCCAAGGGCTTGCGCGGCACGGCCGGTGCCACTGCGGATAACCTCGCTCATCATGGAATTCATGATGAATGCATTTTCCGGTGACAGTACCCGGCGGGCGAAACGTGGGTCGACGGTTCGCCGGCCAGCACTATCGGTGACGCCGTTCGGGGCCGGACAGTCGGGGCAGATCATCAGACGGTTTGAGTATTCCACGATATCCCCTGATGGATCCTCGATGCGGGCAATGAAAAAGGGTTCAACCAGATAGCCGCCGTTGGCAAATGCGGTATAGCCACGCGCGATCTCCAGAGGAGTTACCGTGGCCGATCCCAAGGCCAGCGCGAGGCCGCGGGGGAGTCGGTCACGGTCAAAACCAAACTTTGCCAGGTAGTCTCGAACCAGTTCAATGCCCATTGCACGGACCAGGCGGACCGAGACCAGATTCAGTGAGAGGCTGAGCGCCTTGCGCAGGCGTGTTGGTCCGAACACCTTACGGCTATAGTTTTGAGGGCGCCAAGCCCCTCCCATATGGTCTTCCACGACGACTGGAGCACCGCTGACCAAGCTTGCTGCTGTGAAGCCGTTTTCCAGGGCAGCTGAATAAATAAATGGCTTGAAATTTGATCCGGGTTGGCGCAGCGCCTGGGTAACGCGGTTGAATTTACTTTGCTTGAAGTTAAACCCTCCGACCAGCGCGAGTACTGCTCCATCGGCAGGATTCAGGGAGACTAGTGCACCTTGGATGAGGGGTTCCTGTGCCAGGCGAAGCGAGGCGCTTTCTCCAGTGACGTAGATGACATCTCCAGGGTTCAGGAATTGAGAGGGACTGCGACCCGTCCAACGCCATCCATCAACAGTTATGGTTGCCGGTTGTCCGTCTGCCGTCAGGATATCCAGTGCGTCTCCGCCGGCTCGAAGTACCAGTACCGGTCGAAGGGGCGCTGGCGCATCGAATTGCGCCAGTGCCTTTGCTTGTTCACCCCGGTTGGTCATTTTGTCCGGGTCGATATACCCCTGCGGTCCGCGATACCCGTGGCGTTCTTCATAAGACAGCAGCCCTGTCGTGAGGGCCTGGTTAGCTGCATCCTGGTAGGTTGGGTCGATGGTGGTGTAGACCCGGAACCCGGATTGATAAGCGGAATCACCGTAACGCTCGACCATGTGCTTTCGAACTATTTCGCTGACATAAGGCGCGTAGACTTGGACCTTTGCTTTGTGTCTTTCGGCTGTGACCGGAGCGGAGCGTGCACCGGCGTACTGGCTGTCACCGATCAGTTCCAGTCCATGCATCCGGCGGAGCACGTAGTTGCGCCGGTCAAGCGCTCGCTCGGGGTTGCTGACGGGATTACTGCGTGATGGGGCTTTGGGTAACCCTGCGAGCATTGCCAATTGGGCCAGAGACAGTTCCGACAGGCGTTTGTTGTAATAGATCGAGGCAGCCGCCTGGAAACCGTATGCCCGGTGACCCAGGAAAATCTTATTCAGGTAAAGCTCGAGGATTTCTGCCTTGGTGAGTTCTCGTTCTAGTCGGAAAGCCAGCAGTACTTCCTTGATTTTGCGGCTATAGGTTTTCTCTCGCGATAGAAAATAATTACGGGCCACCTGCATAGTAATGGTGCTGGCGCCCTGGCGGCTATCCAAGGATTTCAGATTAGCGATAACCGCGCGTAGCACTCCCGAGAAATCGACACCGTGGTGTTGAAAAAACCGATCATCCTCAGCAGCGAGTATTGCTTTGATCAGCAGGTCCGGCGCCTCTTCGATCGGAATGGTAATACGTCGTTCGTCACCGAATTCGCCCATCAACCGACCGTCGATCGTGTATACCCGTAGTGGTTCCTTGAGACGGATATCCCGCACTTTGCTGGTCGGGGGGAGATCAGGCAGGACAATTGCCAGCCCCCCGGCCAGTGTGAGGATTCCGACTAGCATGAGGCTCACAAATACCCAGATAACAGTGCGAATCGACATAAGGATAGCCGCAAAAGACCTCGCCGAATCAGGGCGAGAAACAGATTGGTGGGGATTTTATCAAACGCCGACTGAAATCCCGATCTGCCGCTGGAGCCGAACTTCGATCGATGGAATGAGTTGATCGTATGACAGGCCGGGTTACACTTGTGGACATGAGGGATTTGGTCAGCGCATTAAACCTTTATCCGGTACCGGGAGTGTCTGATGGAGTCGATTTGCAGAGACTTGGGGCATGAGTCTTTTTGGTCGACGCAAACGCCAGGCACTGGGCATCGATATTGGCAGTGCCGCGGTGAAAGTGCTGGAAATGTCTGCCGTTCGTGGCGGTTATCGCGCCGACCGTTGTGCTTTGGAGCCCCTGCCAAGAAATGCGGTGGTTGAGCATGGTATCAGTGACCTCAAAGCGACCAGCGAAGCCGTGCACCGGGCAGTCAGTAATTCGCGCAGCGCTCGTAGGAATACTGTGGTAGCGGTGTCACAAACCCACGTCGTTGCCCGTACTATCACTTTACCGGCGGGCCTGACCGAGCGCGAGATGGAAGAGCAGGTCATGATTGAGGCGACGCAGCAGATTCCATATCCGCTAGACGAGATAAACCTGGATTATCGGGTAACCGGTGGCGCCCGCTCGGGCAGCGATGATGAAGTCATGATCACTGCTTGCCGCAAAGAAATCGTTGAGGATTACATGGCAGTGATGGAGCTCGCGGGGTTGCGTGCGGTGATCGTCGATGTGGGCTTGTTTGCGATGGAGCGCAGTTTCGAGTTTGTCGCTGCAACTCTGGGAGAATCACTGGAAGGCAGAGCTATTGCACTAATGGACTTCGGAGATATGAGCACGCGACTGGATCTTTTTCTGGACGGTACTGTCATCTACAGTCGTGATCAGAATTTTGGCGGTCGGATTCTGACGGAGAATATCCGTTCGCGTTACGGCATCGATTACCGGGAAGCTGAAGCGCTTAAGCGCACCGGCGATCTTCCCCAGAATTACGAAGAGGATCTTCTTGGGCCATTCCGGCAGGCCATGGCGCGAGAGGCGGCTCGGGGCGTGGAGTTTTGCCTGTCGGCGAGGAACGGGTTAGAGCAGGTTGACGCGCTGCTGATTTGTGGCGGTTGTTGTCAGATTCCCGGTGTTGCACCGCTCATTGAGGCGCAGGTCGGGGTGCCCACGCTCGTGGCTGATCTCTTTGCGCCCGGGAGCGGGATCCGCGCCAGTAAGCTGGTGCAACGCTATGCGCCATCCATGATCAAGGCGGCTGGATTGGCTGTCAGGGGGGCAGGTTGAATTCCGGTGTCAATCTGTTGCCCTGGCGTGAACAGCGGCGGGGGCGCCAGCGCCGTTGGGTCGTAATCATTGCCGTCGTGCTCTGGTTGAGCAGTGCGGGATCCATCGGTGCAGTGTGGTGGAATCTAGATAGGGACATTGAATACCAAAGAAGCCGCAACCAGTTTCTGACCGGCGAGATCAGCCGTGTTGAGCACCAATTGCAGGAGGTCAACGAAATACAGAATCGCAAAGAGGCGCTGATTGCACGTATGGAGGTTATCCGCCGGCTGCAGGCAGACCGGGTACGGTTGGTGCGCGCTATGAGTGAACTCTCTACCACAATTCCCGAAGGAATATTTTTTTCTTCCCTGCAGCGCAGCGTTGAGGGTATTAGTCTGACCGGTGTCGCTCAATCCAGTTCGCGCATATCAGCGCTAATGGAGCGTCTTGCCGATACCGCCTCATTCGACCGCCCAGAACTCAATATGATCAATGTCGGCGATACCCATGAGTTTGAACTGTGGGTATCTTTTGTGAGGTTTAACGAGAGCTACCTGACATCGGCGGCTAACCAGTGAGTTGCGCCAGGAGTTCAGGGATATGAGCTGGTCAGACGAACTGCGCCTGCTCGATATCCAACAGCCAGCAAGTTGGCCGGCATGGTTCATGGCGGTTATGTCGTTATTGATTTCTATCCTTTTATTGTTTGGCGGCTGGCATTTTCTGATCCAGGATCAGCAAAGAGTATTGGACTTAGAACAGTCCCGAGAGACCGAACTCCGTAGGACTTTCAGCATCAAGAAAGGCATGGCGGTCAATTTGCCTGCCTATCAGAAGCAGATGTCGCAGATTGAGGACATGCTGGCGGTCATGGTGCACCAGTTGCCCGACAGCACAGAGGTGCCATCGCTGTTGGTTGATATCACAGAGGGCGGCACTCGTCGGGGGCTCAATTTTCTGGTGTTTGATCCCCAGCAGGAGGAATTGGGAGATTTCTACGCAATATTGCCGATCCGGATGGAAGTAGCAGGCTCTTATCATCAGCTCGCCGGGTTCATCAGTGATCTCGCGCAGATGCCCCGCGTCGTCACGGTGGGTGATATGACAATCACCGCTGACGAGGCAGGACTGCTGACCATCTCGGTTATCCTAAAGACCTATCGTTACCTGTCGGAGGAAATCTGACAGTGAGCCTTTACGAATCCTTTGTGAATCCCCGGTGGCGATACGGGTTATTAGCAGCAACTGTTATGTTACTGGGTGGCTGTGATAAAGAACGCTCACTGGTCGATCTTGAAAATTTCGTGCAGACCGTACACCGTGATACCGTGCCACGGGTTGATCCGCTGCCAGAATTGCCACCTGTGGAATCGATGTTGTATCAGGCCGATGGAGCAGCGGATCCTTTTGCGCCGAGTAATGTATTTGGCGAGGGCGATGTCGAGGTTGAGCCTGAACCTGATCCACTGACGCCGGACGCCAGTCGCGTTGCCGAAGCGTTGGAAAAGTTTCCTCTCGATGCTCTGCAGTTGGTGGGCACGATGCAGATAGACGCACATACCTGGGCGCTAGTCAGCGTCCCAGACGGACAGATTCATCGCGTGGTCGAGGGAAGCTACCTAGGACAGAATAACGGCAAGGTCATCGCCATAGACCTGGATCAGAGCGCGCTCGAAATCGAGGAACTATTGCAGGGGCCTACAGGTCGTTGGGAAATTCGGCCGATACGGCTGGGTGTGAATCACTAATCATATGGAATTTGAGGTAGATTCGGTCTCATGGGAAGTCGTGCATTGAGAACCAGTCGCTGGCAGCTAGGGGTGCTGATGTGCGGCGCCCTGCTGGTAATGATTACTTCGTCTGCGCGCGCTGTCGGCGATGATATCGTCCTGACAGCTATCAGTCATACCGCTTTGCCTGGCGGACAGCTACAGCTTAATATCCGATCTTCGGCACCGCTTCCTCAGCCCAGTGTTTTTCGTACCAGCGCCCCGGACCGGATCATACTGGATTTCTTCGGTGTCGCCAGCGCGTTGACCTCCCCGGTAATCGATATTGGTCGTGGCGCAGTGGAGAGCGTCATGGTGGCGCAGACCGAGCAACGCTCGCGGGTGGTGATCAATCTGATTGCGCCCGTCGCTTATGAAAGCGTTCTCGATGCGGATGGCTTGACGCTTGTCATCGATCAGGCGCTAGTAGCGGTCGATGCGGCCCAGCCCCCCGGTCCTGCCGATCCCAATAGTGCAGGACCAGTTCGGCACACCGGCGGCCAAGTGGGAATGGTTGATTTTCGTCGAAGCCCGGATGGCGCCGGGTGGGTAATTCTCGAATTTGATATTAACGATGCTCGTATCAATGTACGCGAACATCTGGGCGAGATTGTGCTGGACATTGATGATGCCAGTTTGGACGCATCACTCGAACGTCGACTCGATGTCATTGATTTTGCCACTCCAGTTCACTACGTAGATGTCTTCTCAACCAGGACTGGAGTTCGGGTGGTGGTAACCCCACGGGGGAGTTTTGACTTTGTCTCGATTCAGTCGGGTAAGCGTTTTACCTTGGAGGTCTCAGATAAGCCGGCCGCTGGGGACGAAGGCTTGGAGGCGGCAACCTACGCGGGAAAGAATATCAGTTTTGATTTTCAGAATATCGCCGTTCGCAGCGCCTTACAGCAGATTGCTCAGGAGACCGGCCTTAACTTTGTTATCAGTGACAGCGTTACCGGCGATATGAGCCTACGCCTGCAGGATGTACCCTGGGATCAGGCGCTCGATACGATCATGCAGACCAAGGGGTTGGCCCGGCGTGAACACGGCAATGTGGTCTGGATCGCTCCGGCTGAGGAGATAGCAAACCAGGAGCGATTGGCGCTCGAAGCTTCGAGACAGGTTAGCGAACTCGAGCCGCTGGTGTCAGATCTTATTCAGGTCAATTACGCCAAAGCTGAGGATATTGCCAATCTCCTCAGTTCGGTTCGCGCCATTGAACCCAACGTTCAACAGTCCATGTTCGGCAATGTTTCGGTCGCTGAGGTTCAGACCGAAGAGAACCGTCTTCTATCTGACCGTGGAAGCGTTACTGTTGATGCACGCACTAACTCGTTGCTGATCCAGGATACCGCGCACAAAATCCGCGAGATTCGAAAACTCATCAGCGCACTGGACCGGCCGGTCAAACAGGTGCTGATCGAAACCCGAATCGTCGAGGCCAATGAGGATTTCAGCCGTAACATCGGTGTTAAGCTCGGCCTAACTGGGATTAACAGTAATACTGACCTGGGCAGTTTGATCGGGTCGGGCTCTCTTTCGAATACAGCGGTTGTTCGCAACGATGGCATCAGTGCTAGTGGAGATGGATCATTGGGGGTCAATCTGCCGGCGGCTGGCATCGGCTCGGTGGCGCCGACGTCCTATGCGTTCACCCTGGCGAAGGCTGGTGCTGGCTGGGCTGCACTGATTGATCTGGAGATCTCGGCGCTGGAGGCGGAAGGCAATGGCAAGATTGTTGCCAATCCACGGTTACTGACCGCGGATAAACAAGAAGCGCATATTGAGCAGGGGCAGGAGCGGATCTTTACGACCAACACGTTGGGGGAGGGTACCGTTGTAACCAAGAAGGCGGTACTGAGTTTGACAGTGACCCCGCAGATCACACCCGATAACCGCGTTATCCTTGACGTTTTCGTCACTAAGGACTCATTCGTGTCGCCCACAGAAGAGAATATCAACACTTTCCAGATCCGTACCCAGGTATTACTGGACAATGGTGAGACCGTAGTGCTGGGGGGTATCTATGAGCAACAGACTTCAGAAAGTGTTTCCAAAGTTCCAGTGCTAGGCGACCTGCCGATACTGGGCGCGCTTTTCAGAACCCGGGGAGTCCTTGATAATCGCCGGGAGCTGCTCATATTCCTGACGCCACGTATTATTAATCCCGTGCTTACCGCGGGCTGACCCAATACCGCCAGCGCCTGGCGGATGGGTATATAAAAAATAGGCCTGCTTTATGATTTCTGCGAGCAATATCTATCTGGTTGGGCCCATGGGGGTCGGCAAGACTACTGTCGGCAAGGCGCTGGCCAAGAGTCTGGGCATGGATTTTATCGACTCCGACCAGCAAATCGAAGACCGCACCGGCGTTAGCATCAGCACGATCTTTGATATTGAAGGTGAAGGGGGGTTTCGGAAACGTGAGGCCCAGATGATCTTCGAACTGGTACAAAAAAAGAACATTGTCCTGGCGACCGGTGGTGGCGCAGTAACCCGTGAAGATGTGCGTAAGGTCATGCGGCATAACGGCGTGGTGATATATCTGCATGCAACCGTCGATATGCTGGTCGAGCGCACTCGCTCAAGTAAGAACCGGCCTCTGTTAAACACTGGCAAGGAGCCGCGGGAGGTTCTGAAATCCCTAATGCAAGAGCGTGAGCCGTTGTACCGAGCTGAAGCAGATATTGTTTTTGAGACTGACTCAAGGTCGCCCCATGCAGTGGCGCGGGATATCTGCAACGAGATCAGACGACGTTGGCAACGCTGAACGTAGATCTTGGTAGCCGCAGTTATCCGATCATAGTTGGTGCTGGCCTACTCGGCGATAGTGGCTTGCTATCACCCTATCTTGCGGGTGATGAGGTCGTCGTTATCAGCAATGACCGGGTGGCACCTCTTTATCTGGATCGGGTAACCGCTTCCCTGAAAGACAGGCGTCTGAGCTGCCAGATACTGCCAGATGGTGAACAGCACAAGAATGTAGGCACCCTGCAGCTCGTATTTGATACCTTGCTGGACAATCACTGTAGTCGAGACACGACGCTGATCGCTCTGGGTGGTGGAGTGATCGGCGACCTGGTGGGTTTTGCCGCGGCGTGTTACCAACGCGGCATTCCGTTTGTTCAGTTACCGACGACATTGTTGGCCCAGGTTGATTCGGCAGTCGGTGGCAAGACGGCTGTTAATCATCCGCAGGGCAAGAACATGATTGGCGCCTTCCATCAGCCGACCTGTGTCGTTTCGGATACCCAAACTCTGGTCACACTCGAACCGCGCCAGTTATCCGCAGGCCTCGCCGAGGTCATCAAGTATGGCCTGATTTGTGACGAGCCCTTTTTCTCCTGGTTGGAGGACAATATCGAAAAAGCGTTGGCCTATGATGAGGAAGTGCTCGAATACGTCATCATCGAGTCGTGTCGCCACAAGGCTCGGATGGTCGCCCGCGACGAGAAGGAAGTTGGCGAGCGAGCGTTGTTGAATCTGGGCCACACCTTTGGTCATGCGATTGAGGCCGCAACCGGATACGGTAACTGGCTGCATGGCGAGGCAGTTTCTGCGGGGATTGTCATGGCAGCCACGCTGTCTCAGAAAATGGGATGGCTGGATAAGGCGCAATGCGATCGGATTCGCGAGTTGTTGACCAGAGCTCAACTACCGATCGATCCGCCTGCCGCAATGTGTCCAGCCGATTACCTGCGCCACATGGCGTTGGATAAGAAGGTCAGTGGTGGCCGGGTGCGTTTGGTATTGTTAGAAGCAATAGGTCGGGCACGGCTGGTATCTGACTACTCTGATGCGTTACTGCAGGAAGTGCTGAGCGGATCCTCTGGATAGCTAAAGTCTTCCTCTACGCGAAGGGTAATCCACCCCTTTTTTCGACAAAAATATAGTTCTGAGGTAATCGTTCACGCCCACATAGTGTTTGTTTTCCATTTCAAGCAAGGCTGATTGCACCAATGAGGGGCAAATACGAGCTGATATCAGCCAAATCTGCCCTAACCATAAAATCAAACGGTTTGAACCTGTTTTTGGCTGTCGGTATACTTGTTCGGCCGTTGCGCTGGTATTTGTTGAACAAGACGGCATTCGCCTCCTGTACGGTTGTTGGCCGATTGGCCCTCCTAGAACCATGCGTGTCACTGGTCGGCAAACGCGCGAGACGGGTTCGTGCACCCTGGGAAATCTGCGGCCTATTGATAGGAGGGGTAAACCCCTGATGAGCAAACGACCAACCCGCCCCCAAGGGCTCTATGACCCCGCCTTTGAGCACGATAGTTGCGGGGTGGGTTTCGTTGCGCATATCGGCGGCACCGCCAGTCGCGGCATTGTTGAGGATGCCTATACGATGCTGAAAAGCATGGAGCATCGAGCAGGTGTCGGAGCGCAACCCAATAGTGGTGACGGCGCCGGAATTCTGACCGCACTACCTCACGAATTCCTTGCCAGAACTGTTCGTGATGAGTTGAGAATTGCCTTACCCGCACCGGGACGTTTTGCAACGGGGCTGGTGTTTCTCCCCCGCAATGCAGCTGAGCGGAATCACTGTAAGCGTGTCGTCGAGACACTGATCAAAGCTCACGGCCAGAAATTGCTGGGCTGGCGGACAGTGCCGGTCGCATCGGAAAACGCCGACCTGGGCGATGCCGCAAGATTATCCGAGCCACGCATGGAGCAGTTGCTGGTGGCGGCATCAGATGGCCTGAATCGAGATGCCTTCGAGCGCAAGCTGTACCTGATCCGAAAACAGGCCAGCCATCAACTACGGACCGCAGAGAGCTTGGCGCAAGGCAAGATGTTTTACGTTTGTTCACTCTCGACCCGCGTCATGATTTACAAGGGCATGCTCCGCACTTTCCAATTAATGGATTATTTTCTGGATCTCCAAGAAGCAGACTACGTTAGTCATTTGGCCATGGTGCATGCCCGATTCTCCACAAATACATTTCCAAGCTGGGATCGGGCGCACCCCATGCGATTGATGGCGCACAACGGAGAGATCAATACCTTCCGGGGTAATCGAAACTGGATGCGGGCGCGTGAAGGCGTCATGCATAGTGATTTGTTCGGTGACGATCTTGCGTCGATCTTCCCGGTGATTGAGCCCGATTGTTCAGACACCAGCGGTTTTGACAACGCGCTGGAGTTCTTGTTGGTGACGGGCCGAACGTTACAGGAGTCCATCATGATGATGGTGCCTGAAGCGTGGCAGAAGCATGAATCGATGAATGCGGCTAAACGTGCCTTTTACGAATATCACTCGACCTTGATGGAGCCCTGGGACGGACCATCGTCGGTTACTTTTACTGATGGACGCTATATTGGCGCGGTACTCGACCGTAATGGTCTGCGGCCAAGCCGGTACTATGTCACCACGGATGACCGTGTTGTTATGGCGAGTGAGGTAGGAGTTTTAGCGGTCGAGCCTGACAAGATACGTGAGAAGGGGCGGCTTCAGCCCGGGCGAATGTTTCTTGTAGATTTTGAAAAAGGAGAGCTTGTTCCCGATCTTGAACTCAAGGCCGAATTCGCTGCACGGCAACCCTATGCCCGGTGGCTGCAAGAACAGCGTATCGATCTTTCTGAGCTTCCTGCGGCGAGTGGGGTTGCCGGGTTGGATAGCGCCTCACTGGTGCCCCGCCTGCGCGCTTTTGGCTATACGCTGGAAACTATGCATTTCATGTTGATCCCACTGATCCATGAGCAACGCGACCCGATAGGCTCTATGGGTAATGACTCAGCTCTGGCATGCCTCTCTGATCAGCCGCGACTGATTTACGATTACTTCAAACAACTGTTTGCACAGGTAACTAATCCGGCGATCGACTCCATTCGTGAAGACGTCATTATGTCTCTGGAATGCTATATCGGGCCTGAACAAAACTTGCTGAGTCCAGTCGCAAAGAACTGTAATCGATTGCGCGTGACTCACCCGATACTCACCCATGAAGAATTGGCTGCCATTGCCCAGCTTGATTACCGGGGCTGGCGTAGCCAGGTGATCGACATCACTTTTGATCGGTCATCTGGGGCAATCGGGTTGTTGCCCGCATTGGGGCGGATTTGCGAGGAGGCGGAGTCGGCAGTTGATGCGGGCGTCAGCCTGCTGGTGTTGTCGGATCGCGCCCTGAGCGTGGACCGCGCCGCCGTCAGTACGCTGTTGGCGGCAGGCGCCGTGCATCAGCATCTGGTGCGTGCGACCAAGCGTACCCGTGTGGGCCTGGTGGTTGAAACCGGGGAGGCCAGCGAAGTGCACCATCATTGCCTGCTGATCGGCTATGGCGTTGACGCGATTAATCCTTATCTCGCGCTGGAATCATTATGGCAGGCGCGACGCGACGGCAAACTGGACGCCACGTCCCTGCCTGATGATGCCGCAGTACTCAGCGCCTATCGCAAAGGTGTCGCCAAAGGCATTCTTAAGGTGATGGGAAAAATGGGTATCTCGACTCTGCAGTCTTATAAAGGCGCGCAAATATTCGAGGCTGTCGGCGTGCAAAGCGAAGTCATCGACTTGTGCTTCACCGATACCCCAAGCCGTCTGCAAGGCGTGGGGTTTGATGTGCTGGCGCAGGAAATCCTGCAACGTCACGAGCTGGGATTTCCACGGGCTACCTCGGGCAATGTCGTCAGCTTGCCTAACCCCGGCGAGTACCACTGGCGCGCCGGCGGCCGTAAACATGCTTGGGAGCCCCAGGCTATAGCCAGTTTGCAGCGGGCCGCTGGGCAAAACAATGAGTCGGCCTATCGGGATTTTGCCGATACGATTAACGCTGAAGCCAGCGGCCGCTGCACATTGCGCGGACTGATGTCTTTCCGGGCCGGTGTAGCCGGCGCGCCCGTGGCGCTGTCCGAAGTCGAACCTGCGGAGCAACTTGTTCGGCGTTTTTGTACCGGCGCCATGAGTCTCGGATCCATCTCTCCCGAGGCTCATGAAACGCTCGCTATTGCAATGAATCGCCTGGGCGGTAAGAGTAATACCGGGGAGGGCGGTGAGGATCCTCAGCGGTTCCAACCGCTTGCCAACGGTGATCTCAAGCGCTCGGCGATCAAGCAGGTGGCTTCGGGTCGTTTTGGGGTTACCGCCTGGTATCTTTCCAATGCTGACGAAATCCAGATCAAGATTTCCCAGGGTGCCAAGCCCGGTGAAGGTGGTGAATTGCCGGGTACTAAGGTTGATGAAAACATCGCCCGGATCCGCTATTCCACTCCAGGGGTTGGCCTGATCAGCCCGCCACCGCACCATGATATCTATTCCATCGAAGATCTCGCCCAGCTGATCTATGATCTGAAAAATACCAATCCGGATGCCCGAGTCAGCGTCAAACTGGTTTCAGAAGTTGGCGTAGGCACTATCGCCGCAGGGGTTGTTAAGGCGCATGCCGATCACATTCTGATCTCCGGTGACAGCGGTGGAACCGGTGCGTCGCCATTGACCAGCATTAAGCACGCCGGGTTACCCTGGGAGCTGGGCATCGCCGAGACACACCAGACACTGGTGATGAACGACTTGCGTAGCCGGGTCGTCTTACAGATCGATGGCGGGATCAAAACAGGTCGGGATGTGGTGATTGGTGCACTACTTGGCGCTGAGGAAATCGGCTTTTCAACAGCCCCTTTGATTACGCTTGGATGCATCATGATGCGCAAGTGCCACCTCAATACCTGCCCGGTGGGAATTGCAACCCAGGATCCGGTATTGCGTGAAAAGTTCCATGGACGGCCGGAAAACGTGGTGAATTATCTGTTTCTGGTGGCCGAAGAGGCGCGGGGGATCATGGCCCAGTTGGGTTTCAGAACATTCAACGAGATGATCGGTCGTGTCGATGTGCTTGAGCTCGATTCGGCCGTTTCGCATTGGAAAGCCAGCGGCATTGATCTCGCGCCGTTGCTGGCGCCGGCGCAAAAGCCTCGTGAGGACACCGGTGTTTACTGCCAAACTCCCCAGGATCACGGGCTCGACAAAGCCCTGGACAATACCCACCTGATCAGACTCAGCAAGGCGGCATTGGAGAAGGGCGAACCTGTGGAATTCGAATTGCCAATCAACAATACTCATCGCACGGTGGGCACTTTACTGAGTCACGAGATCGTCAAACGCTGGGGTGAGTTTGGCCTGCCAGATGACACCATCCATGCCCGCTTTGCCGGGTCGGCAGGACAGAGTTTCGGCGCTTGGCTAGCCCGCGGTGTGACCCTGGAGTTGGCTGGCGACGCCAATGATTATGTAGGCAAGGGGCTTTCGGGCGGGTGTATCGTGGTCTATCCACCGCCTCAAAGTAGTTTTGTGCCCGAGCACAATATTCTTGTTGGCAATGTAGTGCTCTACGGTGCAACCAGTGGGCGTGCGTTTTTTCGCGGCGCGGCGGCCGAACGTTTCGCAATTCGCAACAGCGGGGCGTGGGCCGTGGTCGAGGGCGTGGGAGACCATGGCTGCGAATACATGACAGGTGGACGAGTGGTGATTCTCGGTTCGACGGGTCGTAACTTTGCGGCCGGGATGTCCGGGGGTATTGCCTATGTTCTGGCACCGGATCGGGGGGTGTTTGCTATGAACTGTAACCAGGACATGGTAGATCTCGAGCCTCTGGAGGACATGGACGATGTGTCCGAGCTCCAGCAATTGTTGCGCGAGCATCACCAACTGACGGGCTCAACCGTAGCCGCCGGCCTGATGGCCAACTGGGAGTTGGCTTTAGCCACCTTTGTGAAAGTCATGCCCCGTGACTACAAGCGGGTGCTGTCTCAACGCGCGGCGCAGGGCGAAGAGGTCGAGCTGGCCGTTCCTCCGGGGAGTGTTGTGAATCAGGCTTCGGCCTGATCGGGCAAGCTTGAATGGGTATCAGTCGTGGGTAAGGTAGCCGGGTTTAAGGAATACCCACGTGTTAGCGTAGCCTACCGCGAAGCGCGTGAGCGCATAGGTGATTTCGACGAGATTTTCTCTCAGGCGCCGCCATCCCATTTGCAGACCCAAGGCGCTCGCTGCATGGATTGCGGGGTGCCTTTTTGTCAGTCGGCTGATGGATGCCCGGTAGATAACCTGATCCCCGAATGGAACGACCTGGTTTACCGCGGCGAGTGGCGGGCAGCGTTGGATCGACTGCATGCCACCAACAACTTTCCGGAATTTACGGGCCGCGTTTGCCCCGCTCCTTGTGAAGGTGCCTGTGTCCTGAGCATCACTGAGCCGGCAGTCACCATAAAGGATATTGAACAGGCGATTGTTGATCGCGGGTTTGCCGAAGGCTGGATCAGCTCGGCAGAGCCAGCAGTGCGTAGTGGCTACCATGTGGCTATCGTCGGTTCAGGGCCGGCGGGCTTGGCTGCAGCGGATCAACTGAATCAGGCGGGGCACCAGGTAACGGTTTATGAGCGTGCTGACCGGATTGGCGGATTGCTGATGTATGGCATCCCGAACATGAAATTGGACAAGGATGTGGTGCAGCGGCGGGTAGATCTGCTGCGTCAAGCGGGTGTGAACTTTATTACCGGCACCAGTGTGGGTGAGAGTGTTACTTTGCCCGGTGGCCATGTGCTCGGGCTCATGGTTGAGCACAGCAAGAAGCCGCGCCATTTGCCAGCCCGGGAACTGCTGGAACACTATGATGCCGTGGTTCTCGCGGTCGGGGCGACAGTACCGCGTGATCTCCCCATTCCCGGTCGGGAATATCAGGGCATCCACTTCGCCATGGACTACCTGACCTGCAGTACCCAGGCATTCTTGGGTCACACTGATACGCCAATTTCTGCAGCGGGCCGCCAGGTTGTGGTTATTGGCGGAGGGGATACTGGTGCCGACTGTATCGGTACCGCACTGCGACAGGGATGTGAAAGCATCGTAAACTTCGAGTTACTCGCTCAGCCGCCCGCTGAGCGGGCTGAGGATAACCCCTGGCCGCAGTGGCCGCTTATTCTGCGCAGCGACTATGCTCATACTGAAGCTCAACATCGATTTGGCGACGACCCGCGAACCTACAATCTGTTGTCCAGGGCTTTTTCCTGTGACGATCATGGACGTGTGTCCGGGATCCGTACTGTCACCGTCGATTGGGATAAGCCCTCGGACCATGCACCGTTCAGCGAGGTGGTCGGTTCTGAGCGTACTTGGCCTTGTGATCTGGTTTTTCTGTCACTGGGTTTTACTGGCCCTGAGGTTACGCTTGCCGAAGAATTGGAGCTTGAGCGTGATGCCAGATCAAATTTCCTTGCGTTGCCTCCGCGCTACCAGTGCGAAGAGTCAAGTGTTTTCGCGGCCGGGGATTGCCGCCGTGGCCAATCGCTGGTGGTCTGGGCAATCCACGAGGGCCGTGCAGTTGCCAAGTCGGTGGGCGTTTATCTCGCTGGTTTTCCCCGACCCAAAGTGGCTGCCTGAGTCGGCGCGAATATGAACCGCGCGAGCATTCCCGCTGCCAAGCGGCTGATCATTGCACTGGATGTTCCAACCGGTGCCCAAGCCCGGGACTTGGTCGAGGACCTTGGCGATACGGTCAGTTTCTATAAAGTAGGACTGGAGTTATTTACCGGCGAGGATGGTTTTGCCATGGTGGACTGGTTGACCAGACGGGGTAAGCAGGTTTTTATTGATCTTAAGTTTTTTGACGTGCCGGCGACGGTTGCCCGTGCTGTGAATCAGTTGCGTGGCCGGCGGGTGAGCTTTGCGACCGTGCACGGGAACGATGCCATGATGCGTGCAGCGGCCGAGGCCGCAGGCGAGGTCGGCATTCTCGCCGTAACTGTATTGACGAGCCTGGATGCGGCCGATATGCGGGACCTGGGTTTTGATTGTGATATCCCGGCTCTGGTACGGTCCCGTGCGCAGCGAGCTGTGGCGCTAGGCTGTGTGGGTGTCGTCGCGTCTGGCCAGGAGGCGGCGATGCTGCGCAAGACATTGGGAGGCGATGGATTGATTGTGACGCCGGGTATTCGCCCGGCACGCCAGGATGATGACCAGAAGCGTACCGTCACACCGACACAGGCACTGCGCGATGGAGCCGATTATCTGGTCGTCGGCCGGCCTGTGCGTGATGCGGACAACCCTCGGCAGGCGGCCAGAAACATTCAGGATGAGATTGCGAGCGCACTGGGGCAGGCTGCCGGTTGATGGAAGCACTGAAGAATGATCGGCTGATACGTGCGTTACGTCGGCAAAGCGTGGACTACACGCCGGTCTGGATCATGCGCCAGGCCGGACGCTACCTGCCTGAGTACCGGGCGACCCGTCAGCGGGCTGGGGATTTTCTGACACTGTGTCAGACGCCAGAGTTGGCCTGTGAGGTCACGCTGCAACCATTGGCCCGTTTTGATCTGGATGCGGCCATTCTTTTTTCAGATATCCTGACCATACCGGATGCCATGGGTTTGGGCCTGAGCGTGCATGAGGGCGAAGGCCCGCGTTTTGCCCGCCCGATACGGACAGCTGCTGATGTCGCAGCCCTGGGCGTGCCGGATCCCGAAGATGATCTGACCTATGTGATAGAGGCCGTGCGGCTGATTCGACACGAACTCGCGGGCCGGGTGCCGCTGATCGGCTTTTCAGGCAGCCCCTGGACCTTGGCCACTTATATGGTAGAGGGCCAGAGCAGCCGAGATTTTGCCCGGATAAAGCAGATGGTTTATGACGCCCCAGCCACGACGCACCAGCTTTTGAAGGTGCTAAGCGATTCGGTCTCGATTTATCTGGCGGCTCAGGCCCACGCCGGCGCCCAGGTGTTGATGATCTTTGATACCTGGGGCGGGGTGTTGGCCCACGCGGACTATCGGCATTTTTCCCTTGAGCCCATGGAGCAGATTATTCAGTACCTGCGCGCTGATCCGATTGCGTCGGATTTACCGATTATTGTGTTTACCAAAGGGGGAGGCCAGTGGTTGGCGCGAATGGCGGCAACCGGCTGTGACGCATTGGGCTGCGATTGGACGAGTTCTTTGTGTCAAGCTCGGCATCAGGTGCAGGACCGGGTCGCCCTGCAGGGCAATCTGGATCCAGCCATACTTTACGCGTCACCGGACAGGATCCGTGCGGCGGTGGCTGACGTGCTGGAAGATTTCGGCCCTGGTCCCGGCCACGTGTTCAACCTGGGTCATGGTGTGACGCCAGGGGTCGATCCGGATCAGGTCAAGGTGCTGGTCGATGCAGTTCATGAGCTCAGTCGAACTGGGGCTTAGCCTCGATTCTTGGCAGTTCGCAGGTCAGTCGGATACTGGCACTGTGTAATTCAGTGCAAGCCGTCCGCCATCCGCATAGATGCATTGTCCGGTGATGTAGGAGGAGTCGTTGCTTGCCAGGAAAAGGGCGATCCGGGCGATTTCGTCGACATTGCCGCAACGGCCCATTGGCGTGCGCGACAGGATCGTGCGGCGTTTTGCATCGTCGGTCATCACTTGCTCCAGCATTTTGGTCAGGATACTGCCGGGCCCAATGGCGTTTACCCGCACACCCTTGTCCGCGAGCGCTACAGCCATCACTCGGGTCAGCTGGTCGAGACCACCCTTGGAGACGTTATAAGGAAGAATGTCGGGAATCGCCATAACCCCGTTTACCGAAGACATATTAATGATGCTGCCGCTGCCCGCCACTACCATGTGGCGACCGACTGCCTGGCTCACCAGGAAGGCACCCTTGAGATTGACCGAGAGCACTGCGTCAAAATCTTCTTCACTGATCTCCAGCACATCACCCGAGCGCAGAATCCCAGCATTATTGACGCAGATGTCAATCTGCCCGGCATCGGCGATGATGTTTGCGATGGTTGCGTCTACTGCGGTCTTGTCGGATATGTCGCAGCAGAAAAAACTTGCCCCAGCTACGCTGGTTATGGCGTTACTGCCAACCTGCTCGTTGATATCGAGCGCCATGACTCGCGCACCCTCAGCGGCAAAACATTGCGCCACACCCAGGCCGATGCCCTGCGCTGCACCCGTCACAACGGCCACCTTATTCTTAAGTCTCATCGTCGTCTCCATCGAATTTCTCAAACTTCCTGCGATTGTATCGCGACTCAAAGAACCGCTTCTGGAGATGGCACAGCAGATCACCTAGACTTGGTGCAATGTTAATGCCTGGCCAGCATCCCATCCAAATTCGACAAGCTACGGCTAGCGACCTGCCGCTGGTACGTGTGCTATTTCGGGAATACGAGACATCGATTGATACACAGTACTGTTTTCAGTCTTTTGAGGCCGAATTGGCCGATTTGCCTGGATACTACGCTGCGCCAGGGGGCTGCCTGCTGATTGCGCGCTCAGGTGAGGCAGCAGCAGGATGTGTCGCGCTCCGTCGTCTTGACGATAAGTCAGGCGAAGTGAAAAGGTTTTTCGTCCGGGAGCATTATCAGGGCGCGGGCCTGGGCGCTGAACTGATGACTCGACTCATCGCGAATGCACAAAATGCCGGCTTTGAGTCTTTGGTGCTGGAAACCCTGCCCACCATGCGGTCCGCAAACGGACTATATGAACGACTTGGTTTTGTTCGTAGGTCAGCCTATCATCGCAATTCAGTACCCGGTATTACCCATTTGTCGCTTAGCCTAAAGCGAGCGCCCCTTGAGTGATTAATGAGTGATTCAGGTATGTTGATCTCTTTGGCCTTCATCGCAGTAGCTAAAACAGAATATTTATGAAACTTGG
>JBBWVW010000145.1:0-4956 GCA_050256425.1 Arenicellales bacterium
CTTGATAAAACGATCAAGGCCCGCCTCAAGGGCGGTGTGCTCCAGATCCAGATCGCGGTAGATCGCGCGGTAGGATTTTTCCAGGCGCAAAGATTCAATAGCCCGATAACCACAGTGTTTCAGGCCGTGGGCCTCTCCCGCACGACAGATCTCCTCAAAAAGATGCAGGTTATAGGCAATCGGATGGTACAACTCCCAACCGAGTTCTCCTTCGTAATTGATGCGCATCATGCGTACATCAGAGGCAAGGCCTACCGTCAGCGATTGCGCACTCATCCACGGGAAAGCATCGTTGCCAAGATCACCATCCACCAGATTCTGCAGAATGTCGCGGGCTTTGGGCCCTACCAGCGTCAGTCCGCCACGCTCAGCCGTCACGTTTTTTAGGGTGACCATGCTGTCGACTGGCAGAGCTTTTTGCAGTACATCAAAATCATGTCGCTCGCCGCGGGGTGTTCCCACCAGGTAAAAGCTTGTCTCGCCAAGGCGGGTAACTGTGAACTCACAGCGAATGGTGCCCTGGTGGGTCAGCAGGTGCGCCAGCACGATGCCGCCAATTTTGCGAGGCATCCGGTTGGCCAGAATTCGATTGAGCCAGGCTTCGGCACCCGGGCCGCTGACTTCGAACTTGGTCATGGGGGTCATCTCAAAAAGCCCCGCGGTTTCTCGTACGGCACGACACTCGGCGCCGATATGGGGCATGGAATTGAAAGTGCGATAACTCCAGATGTCTTTGGGTTCAGCGCCTTCAGGTGCGAACCACAGTGGTATCTCCCAGCCATATACGGCGCCCCAAACAGCACCCACAGCATTTAGCCGGTCATAGCAGGGCATCATTTTCGCCGGACGGGCCTCGGGCCATTCGTAACCAGGATAGTGGATTCCAAAGTTGTGTCCGAAGGCCTCCTTGTTCTTGCGGCCGGTGTAGACTTTGTTGGCATAGGGTCCAAAGCGTCGCGGGTCGACCTCGCCAAGGTCGATATGTGGCTCGCCGTCCACGATCCAGTTGGCTAGCTCGGCGCCGAGTCCCCCACCCATCAACAGCCCGCCGCTGAAGCTTTCAGCCAGCCACAGATTGTGTTTACCCCAAGCCGGACCACACAGCGGCAGGTTATCGGGTGAGGTGCAGATCGGACCACGCACGTTAGCCTTAATCCCGACCTCACCCAGCACGGGCACGAGATCCAGTGCGGCGGCCCAGTTGTCTTCCACCGCTTCCATATTTTCAGGCAAAAGATCGGCACCGAACCATTCTGGTACCCCATCGCGGGCGAAGTGTTCGAGGTTGGTCGGGCGCTCGTACGGGCCAAACATCAGACCATCGCGCTCTTCACGCACATATCCGTTGATGGCCTCGTTACGCAGCACCGGCATCTCTGGCAGGTTTTGATCCTTTCGGGCCCGCACTTCTGGCACGGTTTCAGTGACCCAGTACTGGTGCAGGATAGGAAAGCAGGGCAGGTCGAGGCCGAGCATGCGCGCAGTTTGCTGCACATAGTTACCGGTAGCTGTCACCACGTGCTCGCAGACGATGTCACCCTGGTTTGAGCTGACTTTCCACTCACCCGAGGGCAATGCTTCTATCGAATCGACTTGCGTGTTCAGATAAATATTGGCGCCCAATTGTTTGGCTCCTTTGGCAAGGGCCTGGGTAACATCGGCTGGGGCGATGTGTCCATCATCAGGGTTGTATACCGCTCCCAGCAGTTGGGGGCTTTGCTGCATCAGCGGCCACAGGTCTACCGCCTGTTCAGGAGTGAGAATCTCAGCACGTACGCCTTGCGTTTGGGCAATCGACGCATAGTTCAGATACTCGTCCATGCGATCGGCCGATTCGGCAATACGTAGTTGGCCACACTTATGCCAGCCGATGCTCTGGCCGGTTTCGACTTCCAGTCCTTCGTACAGGTCAATGGTTTTCTGTATGAGCCGCCCGAACTTGTACGAGAACGAGTACAGCGGGATGAGGCCCGCGGCATGCCAGGTCGACCCAGCGGTCAATTCTGTTCGCTCGAGCAAGCAGACATCGTTCCAGCCTCGATGCGCCAGGCTATACAGTATGTTGGCGCCAACACAGCCACCTCCGACAACAACAACGCGTGCGTGTGATTGCATAAAGTGCTACTCGGGTCTTTTAATTTGGGGTTGCGTATCCAGATCCTGGTTCGAGGTTCTCGATTTCTGGTTCATCGTTTTGGGTAGGGGTAACTGGGCCAGTCGGCCCCCATCTACGGTATATACCTGTCCCGTTACGAAGGAGCCATCCTCCGATACGAGCCACGCGACCAGAGCCGCCACTTCTTCGGGCTTGCCCGTTCTCCGGAGCGGGTGGATTCTGCCGACCGGTGTAATCCAGCACCTGCTCGATCACCTGTACGGGTACCTTGGGATCAGTGAAGTCTGCCTCAATACTTCGAAACTCTTTTGTAGGCGAGCGTTGCGCGGTAATGACCTCGTAACCCTCTTTGGCAAGGCGTTTTGCGCATGCCAGCCCGATTCCACTTCCACCACCGGTTACCAGCGCCACTTTATTCATGACTCAAAAAACCGGTTTTCCACCATTAACCTCTACCAGTGCGCCGCACATGTAGCGGGACTGATCAGAGGCAAGAAACACCACAACATCGGCAATTTCATCGGGCTGAGCAATATGCCCTATGGGAACCGACTCGTTGAGCGCCTCGATAGCGTTTTGTGAGTCCATCTGTCGTGCCTCAAAACCGGAGCGCAGCATTGGGGTGTCGACCTCGTTTGGGCACACGGCATTGATTCGTACACCCTGATGTGCGTGATCATGTCCAAGGCATTGAGTCATTGAGGCCACGGCTGCCTTGGACATGCAGTAGACCGGGTGATTGGGTCCGGGATGCACCCCCCAGCATGAGGCGATGTTCACAATTGCACCACCACCTTGATCTGCAAGAAGCGGTATTGCCGCCCGGCATATGCGAAACGGTGCTTCAACGTTAACAGCAAAAGAGATCGCATAGTCTTCATCACTTGCCTGCGTGATGGGGCCGCGGCGAATCACACCAGCGTTATTGACCACAATATTCAATCCACCCAACTGTGAGGCAGCGGCATCCGGCAGGCTATCGCAGAATCCAGGGTCAGTTAGATCCCCCGCAATAAAAAAATCACACGAATCGCTTGGGAGCCGGTCTACTCCGGCCACCGCTGCCCCGGCGTTTTGCAGCGCTTTAACAACAGCTTGTCCAATGCCTCCAGAGGCACCCGTGACCAATGCTCTTTGTCCCGACAGGTTCATAGGGCGCTATTTTTCACTATATTTCATGCCGATAATAACGAGCTCGCTTTAACCAGGTGGGTTTAGCGTGCAAATCTACTCTTTAGGATCTGGACTTTACTTTCTCTAATGCGACAACAGGAATCTCAAATCTTCAAAGCGAAAAATACACTTTGTAATGCTCGTTAATGATCGTTCTCAGACGCCACGCCGAATAAGTGCCGGCGCGCTTCTTTATCAGGTGCTTCACTACCCCTTTTGGACCTTTTCTCCTTGAAAAGGTCATAACCACGACGTAGTGCAGGCCGTTGTTTTAGTGAGTCATACCAGCGTCTGAGATTGGGGTAGTAGCTAAGATCAATGTTTTGGCTTTTGTAAGTCAGTATCCACGGCCAACAGGCCATATCGACAATGCTGTACTGATCTAAGATGTACTCGCGCCCGTTAAGGCGTTGCTCGAGTTCTTTGAAGAGTCGAAGCACTTCATGCCGATAGCGCCCGACCGCATACGGAATCTTTTCCTTTGCATAGAGTGCAAAATGCCCGTGTTGGCCCATCATGGGGCCCAGTTGAGTGGTCTGCCAGAGCAGCCATTGCAACGCCTGGTACTGATCTTGTGTTTCGTTAGGCCAGAACTGCCCCGATTTTTCTGCAAGGTACATCAAGATTGCACCAGATTCGGCCAAAGCAAATGGCGTGTTCTGCCCCAAGGGCTCATGATCGACGATGGCCGGCATACGATGGCTTGGGCTTACCTTTTCGAATTCTTGAGTGAACTGCTCGCCTTTGCCCAATTTGATCGGGATCACGTTATAGGCGAGGCCCATCTCCTCTAAAGCGATAGATATTTTCCAGCCGTTAGGTGTGGGCCAGAAATAAAAATCAATCATCCGGTATACCCATATTTATGATGTGTTGTTGGCGATGCACTAGGCAGTCAGGTGGAATAGCTTTCGTTACCGACCGCACCCGAGGCTTTCAAAGCGGATATCTCTTCGTCAGAATATTCCAGCTCGATTAACACTTCATCGTTGTGTTCACCCAATTGCGGTGCTCCCCTGGGTTCGCCTGGTGGGGTTCCTTCAAAACGAGCCGCGACCCGTGCTTGGCGTAAGCGGCCAGCGATCGGGTGGTCGTGCTCCCGAAGAATATCGCTGGCGATAACCTGCGGATGTTTGATGACCTCGTCGCGAGTCAGGGCTGGCGCCGAGGGCACGTCTTCTTGGTCAAAAATATCCAGCCACTCCTGAGTCGTTTTAGAGAGCAATACTTCCTGAACGACGCCGAGTCGATCATTCACATTATGGCCTCGCAGTTGAGGCGTTTTAAAGCGAGGATCTTCAAGCAGGTCAGGTCGTTCAAAAGCGCGGCTCAGCGCTTCCCACTCCTTGTTGGTCATGGTGGATACCGTCATATACCCGTCTTGTGTTTCGTAGATCAGATCGATAAAACTGGCCGCCGCTTGATTACTAACCGGCTGGTCGACATAGGTCTGGCCTCCCATGTCCGAAGCCCAGAGAAAATTCAGCACCGCATCGAGCATGGATAGCCGCACATGCTGGCCTTCCCCGGTGCGCTCACGCGCCAGCAGGGCGGCGGTAATCGCTTGAGCGGCATAAATCGCAGTGACTTTGTCCGGCAGAATCGTGCGGATCAGCCGGGGCCTTTCCTGGTCCGAGCCAGCCTGTATGGTGGTTAGGCCGGATATC
>JBBWVW010000146.1:0-6678 GCA_050256425.1 Arenicellales bacterium
GCGGACGTACGTACTGAGTACCGTAATAAGTTCGTAAACGCCTAATCAGGCAATAAAGCCCTCGGCTGAAAGCCGAGGGCTTTTTTCTGAGCCTGGGCTTGTTCGGGCGGGCAGAAATGAGCGCCGATAGACGCAGTGGCCGGTCGGTCATGGGCTCCGTGGATCTTGTTGACTCCTGCTAGGGGAAAAGTACACCGATGAGCGCAGATGTTCAGCTTGAGAATGTTTGGGTACAGTTTGGCGATTTTGTCGCGGTCCAAGATGTCAACCTCACCATCCAGGGTGGGGAGTTTTTCAGTTTTCTCGGCCCCTCGGGCTGCGGCAAGACAACATTGTTGCGAGCCATATCGGGTTTTCAGGAGCCCAGCCAAGGGCGGATACTGATAGGCGGCAAGGATATGACGGGTACTGGCCCAAACCAGCGACCGACAGCGTTAATTTTTCAGAACCTCGCGTTATTCCCGCTGATGAGCGTATGGGAAAACATTTCTTTTGCTCTTGAAGTGAAGGGGGTCAATAAATCAGGCCGGCGGAAAAAGGCTGATGAACTCCTGGAGTTAGTGGCTTTGCCAGGCCAGGGCGACAAGATGGTGGATGAGCTGTCCGGTGGCGAGAAGCAGCGGGTCGCCGTTGCCCGGGCTTTGTGCGCGGAACCCGAGGTGCTGTTGCTCGATGAGCCTCTATCGGCACTGGACCTGAAGTTGCGCCAGCACATGCGTACCGAACTTCGTGCCATTCAGCAACGTGCGGGAATTACCTTTATCTATATCACTCATGACCAGGGCGAGGCGTTGACTATGTCGGATCGGGTCGCGGTTATGCGCCAGGGTGCGATTGATCAAGTGAGTGATGGCACTATCGTGTATGACCGACCAGAGACGGCATTTGTGGCCTCATTTGTGGGTGAAAACAATGCTTTCCCAGGCCAGGTGATCGAAGTAACTCAAGGCGTCGCCAGGGTGCAGACCAAGTCAGGTGTGCTACATGCAGAGGTATCTGCGGCATCACCTTTAACTTCGGGCGATGCCGGAATTGTGTTTGTCCGACCGGAGTCAGTTCGTTTTGCTGATCCAAGCGCGTCGCAAAATCGCCTCGAGGTTACCGTGGTCAACCAGGAGTTCGAGGGACACTTCTGGCACTTGGTGCTGCAAACAGCCGAAGGCAGCATGATTCGTATGTCCGTGATGAATGATGGCGAGAGTGAAACCTATGAGATGGGCTCCCGAATTGCCATCAGTTTTACAGCCCAGGGAGCGATAGCGCTGGCCCAGGGCGAACTCGCGGCTGAGTAATACCTGGAGCAGGGCAATGGCTGTCTGGTTCAGAAGGTTCCTGGCCAGAAATGGCACAATGCTGTCGCTGTATATGTTGACCGCAGTGGCGCTGTGGATTGTGCTCATGATCGTGCTGCCCCAACTGTTCATGCTGGATTTCTCTTTTAGGCACAACTGGCAGCAGATGGACCCCTCACGCATGGGCGGCCCAGACGATGTCTACACGCTGGTCAATTATCATTTTCTGGCTTACGGCAGCCCTAATAACCCAGATCCGTTTAATGTGGTCGATGTTACGGTATTCTTTCGTACCATTATCGCCGCGATATTCGTAACGCTTTTCGATCTTGCTCTGTGTTATCCAATTGCCTATTACCTTGCGCAAGTCGCACGCGGTGGCAAGGCGCGTCTGCTGGTGCTTTTTCTGATCATCCCCTTTTGGATAAATGAACTACTGCGTGCCTTTGCTTTTCGAATCCTGTTTGGCGAGGAAGGCACTATTAACGCGATCCTGCTGTCCATCGGCGTTTTAGATCAACCGATCGACTTTGTTCGGGAGGATGTGGCGCTGTATGCCGGCCTGGGTTACGCCTACATCCTGTTGATGATTTTTCCAATCTATAACGTTGTGGAGAGTCTGGACAAGAACCAGATAGAAGCCGCCAGGGATTTGGGAGCATCCTGGGCCAGAATCCACCGTCGGGTGGTAATTCCATTTGCCAAACCGGGAATTACCTCGGGCTGTACGATGGTATTCATGCTGTCCGCTGGCGCGTTGGCAGCGCCCCAGATCCTTGGGGGTCCCAGCAGTCTGTGGTTTACGCAGATTATCTACCAGTGGTTCAATACCGGCAGCAACTGGCCGCGTGGCTCAGCCTACGCCATTGTCCTAATGCTCTCCTGTGTCCTGCTGGTGCTCGCAATCATGCGGATATTTAAAGTCAAGGTTGGAGAGATTGGCCGATGACATCGGCAGCTGTGCTGCGCCTGGCAGTAGGTTTTTATATTCTGCTGTTCTTTACCTACCTGTTTGGCCCATTGATTGTCATGTCGTTTACGGCTTTCAACAGTTCAGAGTTTCCCTCAATCTCTCCGTGGAACTGCGTTACCGGAGAATGGTTCGGGGTGCTATTCAAGGATCAGCACTTAATGGGGGGCCTGCGAAGCAGTTTATTAGTTGGCATCGGTGTCGTCCTGCTTGCTGTTCCCATTGGGCTAGCGGCATCACTGCTGATAACGCAGTTGCAAAACCGCGCACGTTCCATTGTTTATATCATAGCGATATCACCCATATTGGTGCCGGGTGTTGTTCTGGGTATCTCGACTCTGGTGTTCTGGGAACGGATAGACCGTGTGGTTCTGGGTGTAGAAGATAGCTTTTTTTACGATGGTTATTTCATGACCATCATCGGCCAGTCCACGTTTATTGCCGCTTACACCATGTTGGTGTTTTTGGCCCGACTACAGCGCTTTGACCGAGGCCTTGAAGAAGCGGCACTTGATCTGGGGGCTACCCATACTCAGGTTTTCCGCAAAATTCTATTGCCTTTTCTTAAGCCCGCCATTGCCTCGGCTGCAGTGCTTGCATTTCTGGCTTCGTTCGAGAACTACAATACGACCGTATTCACAATCGTTTCAGAAAGCACTCTAACAACAGTGTTAGCCAGCAAGGTTCGCTACGGAATCAACCCATCTATCAGCGCACTGGCTGTCATCATCATTGGCCTTACCCTGCTTGGGGCAGTGATTCACGAATACCTGCGGCGAAAAGAAGCCGCGAAATCCGAGGCACTTGCGGCAGAGGGCTTGCCAGCCCCAACTCGTTCGCGGTCGGGTAACCGTATGCCGCGGGTTCCTGTAGGTGCCTTGGCCAGTCTTATTTTTGTCGCAATGTTGGCAACGGCGTGGATTGCCCGTGATTACGATGTCGCGCAGTGCAAGACCCAGGTGGCCGAAGAGGACCGCAAGAAGTTTGATGCTCTAAAACAGCAACGCCTCGCCGAGGCGAAGGCCAAACGGGAGGCGAACCGTCAGGATACCGATGTTGCTGTCGAGATCGACCAGGCAGGCCGTCAGTACCAGAATATTTTCGCGCCCACAAACCTTGGCAACCAGATCGATTCAACTGAGCCATCTGAATCCGACTCTGGTGCGACAACCGCTGTCGAGATCAACCAGGCAGGCCGTCAGTACCAGAATATTTTTGCCCCTACCAATTTAGACGGGCAGGTAGATTCAGAGACTAAGAGCGAGTGATGGATGTTCTATTGTTAGTGACCCATGCTTGAGTTGCGATAAACTTACAACTGCTTTGTAACACCAGGGGTGCTCTGCCAAACATATGAGAAAAATAAAAACAACCTGCATAGGCGCTTACCCTAAGCCCGAATTTGTTGAGCTGCCTGATTGGTTTACGGTCGCCGAAGGCCCTGATACTGCGGACCCTACCCAGAGTTGGAGCGAGGCTATGGCAGCCATGGGGGGGAATGTCGAAGATATTCTCACCCGTGGCGTAGCCCAGGCAATAGCAGATCAGCAATCAGCCGGTATTGATATACCCACAGACGGAGAAGTGCCCCGAGAAAATTATATTCACTACCATTGCCGGTATTTAGATGGTATTGATTTTGCCCATCTCACAGAAAAGTCGTTGCGTAACGGCGCCTACATTGCCCGCCTTCCAACCATCACCGGACGGGTAAGCGCCCGTGAGCCGTTTCTAGTGCATGACTGGCAACGTGCTCAGGAACTGACAGGCAGGCCGGTAAAGATGACCATGCCTGGGCCGATGACTATCGGTGATACTACCGCCGATCGCTTCTATGATGATCCCGAGCGTCGGGGCGCCGATCTCGCTGATGCGCTCAATGTCGAAGTGTTAAATCTTGCCCAAGCGGGTTGCAGCCATATCCAGATCGACGAACCCCTTTTTGCTCGGAAGCCTGGTCCCGCCCTGGATTATGGTTTCGAAAATCTTGAGCGCGCGTTTCACAAGTGCCCCAAGAATGTGATTCGAACTGTACATATGTGTTGCGGTTACCCCGATCGCCTGGATAACCCCGATTACCCCAAAGCTGACCCACACAGTTACGCCGAACTGGCTGGAGCAATCGAGGATTCCTCAATCGACGCGGTATCGCTTGAGGATGCACATCGGCACAATGATCTGGGCTTACTGGAAAGATTTCAGAATACCTCAGTGATCCTGGGCGTTGTAACTGTCGCAAACAGCACTGTAGAGTCGGTTGAGGAGATTCGAGGCCGATTGCAGCTGGCCCTGGCACATATCGATCCAGAACGGTTACTGGCAGCTCCAGATTGTGGGCTTGGCTTGTTGGGCCGTGAGCTGGCCCGGGCAAAACTGACAAACCTTTGCGAGGCCTCGCGGAGTCTTTGCTGACGTCCTGGTGTTTGGGGTGAAGGCTTAGGGCATCGATAACACAAACCGGAGTTCGATCGGGTACAGGTTTTGAAACTGGGCACCATAACCTGGACGCTGGGCTGCCTTTTGTTTGCGCTTTTTCTGGCTGGTTGTTCCCAGGATGCATCTGAATCAGCCAAAGCAGTTGTTGCAGGTCCAAAAGAAGTCAGCCAGCGAAGTCAGGAAGGTCAAGCGTCGGATAGCCTAGCCTTTGATTTGCGCATGCAATTGGAGCTGACTCAGACAGGCCTATCTCGGTCCGTAACGCAGAACCAGAACCTGGACGGGTTGCCCGCCTCAGATTCTCTTCTGGAAAGGGCGCAACGCAGTGTTTTTGGAGACCTCGACAGCATTCGCAAGAGGCGCTTTCTGCGGGTTCTGGTCACTTATAGTCGGACGAATTTCTTTTTTCATCAGGGAATGCCACGCGGATTTGAGTATGACCTGATGATGGAATATGAAAAACACCTCAATCGTGGCATCGAGTCGCCTGATCAGAAGGTCAAACTGGTTTTCATTCCAGTGAGGTTTGACCGCTTGCTGGATGACTTGATTGCCGGGCGGGGTGACATCGCAGCGGCCGGGTTAACGGCAACGCCCGAGAGATCCCGCCGCGTGGTATTTACCGATCCTTATATCAAGAATGTGGATGAAGTCATGGTAGGGCGTAGTAATGGTGAGGCCCTCACGGCGTTGGTAGATCTCTCAGCTAAGCAAGTGGTTGTAAGAAAAGGATCCAGCTATGTCTCTCATCTGAGATCTGTGAATCGGTTTTTAGAGGGTAAATCACTTCCCGGGGTGCAGATCATTGAGGCCGCCAAGGAGCTGGCTACCGAAGATATTCTTGAACTTGTACATTCAGGCGCGGTCGATATGACTGTTGCTGATAAGCATATCGCCCAGACTTGGTCAAAATTGCTTCCCGATATTAAAGTTCACGCCGATGTCACCATTAATACCGGTGGCAAGATCGCCTGGGCGATTCGGCCAGATAGCCCCAAGTTGCTGGCCAGCCTGAATAAATTTGTCGCAGAAAACCGCAAGGGTTCACTGCTGGGAAATATTCTATTTACACGTTACTACAAGAAGAATCGCTGGATTACGAATCCGCTATCACAGGCAGATCGACAGCGGCTGAAAGAACTGCGGCGATTGTTCGAACTGTACGGGGCGAAGTACCATATTGATTGGCTCAAGCTTGTTGCCCAGGGCTACCAGGAATCCAGACTGAACCAGGCCATGCGCAGTTCAGCTGGGGCTGTTGGTATCGTGCAGCTACTGCCAAGTACTGCCGCCGACAAGAATGTGGGAATCGCCAATATCGAAACCCTTGAAAACAATATTCATGCGGGCGCCAAATACATGGCTTTCCTGCGCCACCGTTATTTCGATAAAGAGGAAATATCGGCCGCCGCAAAGATGGATTTCGCTTGGGCTTCGTACAATGCGGGGCCTAATCGTATTCGTCGGTTGCGCAAACTGGCTGCTGAGCGCGGGTTTGATCCGAACATCTGGTTTGGCAATGTGGAGGTACTGGCAGCCGAGAAGATCGGACGTGAAACGGTTGATTATGTGCGCAATATCAACAAGTATTTCATTGCCTACAAACTGTATTTCGAGAGCCGGCCCGAACCTGATCCGGCGAGTTGATTCAACTACGGGTTTTCATTTTTCCAAAGAGACTCCACCGGCATGAAGCTTTGGTTAATGTCGACTCTGTCGTTATGTCCAAAAATACCCTCAATCCGAAAAGTGAGTCGGAAAGTGGGTTCGTGATCATACTCGTCGGGGAAATGAATCGCGGGCTCGAGCTCCCAGAAAAGCCATTCTTTGCTGGTCATACGCCGGTAACGGATTTTGAAGACCGCGTCATGCAGCGTAAATTGAGGTTTATCGCGAAGATAGATCTCAGCATCGTAGGCGATGGCCTCGGATCGGGATCGACGCAGTTTCTCATACAGGCTGAAATACTGATCAAAACAC
>JBBWVW010000147.1:0-3861 GCA_050256425.1 Arenicellales bacterium
AAACGACCGATCATCTTCGTCCGCTTTTTCCACGATCGCACTGACCAGAAGCTTGGTGGCGGGCACCACCATCAAGTCCCGCTGTGAGCCTTCTTTTACTTGAAAGCCCTCATGGTCAAAGACGCGAATCTTCGCCGACGCCTCACGACCCGAACGAACAACCTTCACCAGCAAAAAGGCCGGCTTCATGGCGAAGACCAAATCCTTGCGGCGGGTATTGCGGTTTATTTTGAACGTTTGATTCTTGCTTAATTCACCTTCCAATGATATGCGACCGTTATGAGCTTCGCGATGATGTGCTTCCGGGTGCCGGTCGTTACCGCGGTGGGATTGGTGTTGTCAAATCACAGCGTGTTCTTACCGATGCGTTTATTACACACGAAAATGAAAGGCACCACGATGTGCCTTGGGGTATTTTCGGAGGTTGGCCTGGTGCAACTGGCAAGGTCGAAATCTACAACGTAGAGAATCCTGCCGAAATCAAGGATATGCCGGCTAAGTTTTCAGGCTTGAAAATTAGCGCTGGCGATGTCCATGCATTTTACGCCCCTTGTGGGGGGGGTTACGGAGAGCCTTTGGAGCGGCCAGCGGCCCAGGTGCTAGATGATGTGCTCGATGATTTTTGTACCGTCGAGCACGCAAAAGCCGCCTATGGCGTGGTTGTGGATTTGGTTAACGAGCGGGTTGACGAAGCGGCTACCGAGTCTCTTCGGGCGCAAATGCGAAATCAACCCGTCCAGCCTGAAGCCAGTCGGCCCGCGCACACGGACGTTAAAGCAGTTGATACTTCCGTGTCTGTGCCAGCTGTCTCGGCGCCGCCAGTGGATGCTGTGCCAATTGAGGCCGTAAAGACGGATCACGGCGACACAACAGAGTCAATGGTCGAATCTTTGCGCAAGGCTTATGGAGATGCGTGGGGTTTCGATGTTGTTTATCATTCCTCTTACCGCGGCCGAACTGAAGTGCGTGGAGAGCTACGAGTAAATGGCATCTATGTATCAGAGACAGTGAGATCTGAAGACAGTGTTGAACTGTCAGCAGGGAAAAGTCTACAAAGCGTTACCGAGCAAAGTTTTCTTAGGTGTGCACAAAAAGCTCTGCTGAACCAGTAAATATTCCGATTTGGTGAGCAGTTGGTCTAATTCATCCTGCCTGACCCAATAATTTCTATCTCGACCTAGACAAGTCAATTGGATACACAATCTCTAATTTTTATCGCCGTGATGGTCGCAATAGCGGCGATAGGGTTGATCGCGTTTATTGTGCATTTAACTGTTCGAAGAAATGAAAAGAGCACATCGGATCTAAGAGAGCAGCAGATCGAGGTCGGCAAGTCAAAATGGTTTGAATATCTGTTGGCCGTTGTTGCAGTGCTAGGATTGATCGCGGCTGTGATTGCCGTAATTATGTATTGGTATCCCTTTGGGGCAGATCATGAGTCATCGTGGCGAAGCGGGACTCGACCCCTCGTTTTTTTGGTAGGCATGCTCTTGATCGGCGTTGTCGCACTAATAGTATTCATTGTCGCCATCGCAAGTCGGCGTTTTTCGGCAGATCGTATTCCGCAGGAGAAAAATCTGCCTGATGTCTCACAAGTAGAGCCCGTAAGGGCGCCGGCGGGAGTTCGTTTGTTCGGATTACTGGCGGTAGCTGTCGCCTTTCTGGCTTTGAATTGGATTGCAGTCGACAGATCGAATCAGTACTTACTGATGGTCTACTTGATGTATCCGGCAACGATGGGAGTGGCCTTGGTGTTGTTATTCGATAAAGCGACTCGCGCATGGTCAGCTAAGCAAAAAGGCGAACCATTTCGAGAGTGGGTATTTTGCGACGGAATGATTTTTCTACTGTTCCTATCGTTCCTCAATCTAGTGAATAATGGAGGGGCAGAAAATTACAACGTGTTGTTCTGGGATGTGTTGTACTTGACTTTGTTTTTCTTTGTATTTTGGTTGGTCGATCGCAAGGTGACTCGCTATCGGTTCTTGGTGGCATACGCATATTTTCTGATCGCACCCATCTTGTTGTTCATATGGCGTATCGTTCGTGGGGTGCAGCTGCCAGAGACTCTTTCTTGGTGGTCTACGGTTTGGCCATTTACGGTGCTCGCAGGGATTTTCCTGATCATCGAGATCATCGCATTGGCCGTGACCCGGGGAGGTAATCGTCAAGCCGGCGGTGCAATTCGAGATGTCCTATTTATCGTGCTTTATGGCGTCTTTCTGTTGGCCGCGCGAGCATGATCTTGTGTGATCAGATGAGGGTCTGGAGAAGGGTTCTGGCGGACCATTCGCTTGTATTCGGACTGATTTTGGTTCACATTACCGCGTTATTCCGCATAAACGCATTTACCACATCGCAGGCGTGAAGTTGATACAGATTGAATCTTTTTATTTGAAACTACGGTGGCCCAAGCAATGACTGGATGGCAATGGTTTTGGACGTTAGTGGGTTTTCTCCTGTTGATACTTGTGCTTATTTTCCTGTACTTTTTTCAACCCTTTGAAGATCTATTTACGACAGTCTTGCATGGCATCAATTACAGTAACGCCATATTTTGGGTCGCACTTATAGTGGGTATTATTGGATTTTGTATTTTCCATTGGAACGCATATCGTACTCATATTGTGCAACAGCGCAGTGTGGAGTCAATGGTGCTAACCTCCCTTCGAGGGTCCACCTTTACGGCGATACTGCTCAGCGGTGGTGGCACACTACAAGCGGTACAAAATGCGTGCGTGTATGTATTGCAAGGTGGATTTGGCTTTGATGCAGGCTTTGGCAAACGGATAGCGGCAATTATCGCCTTGGTCCTGATTACGGGGTTATTTTGTGTTATTTTCTGGTTATTGAAGCTGATTCGCCCGGCTCGAGCATGAGAACCTGCGAAGGCCTTGGTTTACAGTAGTGTGTATTAGGATCGTATTTTTTTACAGTGTTTGTTCAACAAGTTAAACCAGGAGGACAATAAAGATGGCAAAGAAAACAAAAGAGTTTGGTAAACGTAAATATGGCACTGGCGTGGGCCGTCGTGAGTTCATGGGCACGACCGTCAAAGCGGTGGCGGCAGGTTCGATGGCAGCCAGTTTTCCATTTATTGCAAAGGCTGCTGACCCACTGCGTACCATTGGACTGGGTGTTAGTGTCATTAACGAGATTCAGGGAAAGGCAGCAGAAGACCTTGGATATGGTGTTACGGGTCAGGCTTTGGGCTATGGCGCTTATTTTGGCAAGGCGCTCAACCAGAACGACCAGTACGATGTTTGTGAGGGGTTTTTCAACGATTTTGATGTGTTCTTACCGGCCAAGATTTTCCAGCCGCTGGATACTCACCGTCTGTCCGAGTGGGACAAGGTATCGAACCTTAGCAAGACCGGCAAACTGACGCCCGATTCAAAGGAAGGCGATGGGGATGCCCCGTTTCGTTTGTTGTGGTGTGACGCCGATGGCAATCTGATCGACGGGCCATCGCGGTACATCACCGCATTACCAATGTTTCATAACGCCGATTCGTTAGGTTATGACAGAGACGCCTTGGGGCGGGACGTAACGTCGTGGGCAGACATGCTTGGGTCAGATGTGAAAGGTCGTGTTGGCCTCACCAACACACCTCAAGTCGGGGTTATGGATGTCGCTATGGCTACTGAGGCGGCGGGGCTCATGAGCTTTGTAGACAAGGGCGATATGACCCGAGCCGAAATCGATCAGCTCATGAACTACCTCATTGAGAAGAAAAAGGAAGGACATTTTCGGTCCTTCTGGGAAACCTTCGGGCAATCGGTTAACTTGATGGTGAGCGGCGAGGTGCTCATTGAAAGTATGTGGTCCCCTGCAGTGACGGCATCACGGGCTGAAGGAATC
>JBBWVW010000148.1:0-4325 GCA_050256425.1 Arenicellales bacterium
CGGTAGATTCGGAAAGTCATCAGAACAGAATCGTCAGGCAGAACAAGGTTCGTATCACACTCAGGAGATCGCAGCGACACAGTAGTGATTCTGATCGAATATCGGAATGATTATTTCTATACCAACGCAGCCCTACCAGAATGGTAGATAGGTCATGTTCTCACCCTAACGACTAAACGAATTCCATTGGGAAAAGTAAATATACAGGTTCGACCCGATCGCCGAACAACCTAGAAAGAGGATACTTCAACAAGAACTTGGTGACGCGATCGATTACCCCAGGAAAAGACTGGGCAACACTTTTTCATTACCCTATTGAAGTTACTTCCAAACTGCGTCTCGTGCTTGAGGCGTACAAAATGTAATCTTTCTGAACGCGCCTACCCTCACTCCTAAATTGATTAGACATTGGCGGGTGTTAACTACTGACATTGTAAGAGCGTCGGTAGTATTCAGGCATGAAAGGCTGGGTCTACATTGCTGCCTTGGCTGACGCAGATGGCGTTGTCAAAATCGGTTATTCCAGTAAAGATCCCTCTTTACTGGTCAATGAGCGGCCTGAGGCTACAGACACCCCCCGCAAGGCTACAGTAGTCTATGCCGCGCTAGTCGAGAATCCATGCAAGGTCGAGGCGGCGACTCGCAAAGAACTGAAATCATTTAACACCAACGGTAAGTGGTTCCGCGTCCACCGTGTACGTGCTATGGACACAATCAAAGCTCATTGTCAGCCTCTGTTTGAAGAAGGGTCACTGATTGATAGCACAACCTTTGTGCAAAAAGATCAGGCAGTGGCTAGGCTAACGAAAGAACGCCAAGCGAAGAACAAGATCAAGCGGGGATCAGAAGAAGCCAAGAAGAAGTTGCTGGGTATGGCGCTTGCCATTACTGGGGTAAAAGAGACAGCACAGGCTAGAACGCCAAAGGAAGCTAATAAACTGACACGGGTTAGGTCGATTCAGTCTCCGATGATTGGGAACATTGCGCAAATAAATTGGGCATGGCAAAAAGAATTTGTTCGACGGCTGGAACTGGAGACCGAGTTAGCAGGTGCCAGTACCCTGTTCGAATCCCAACTTAAACAACACACGCGATCACTCAAGCAGGAGAACGCGACTCTAAAAACTGAGTTGGCCGATCAGAAACGGGTCGAAAAAGATCTGACGAAAAAATATAAGGCGCTCGATTTCAAAGCACACCACGACCCACTTACCGGCCTACCCAACCGCAGAAGGCTTATGGAATACCTTAGCAGCGCAGTCGCGAAGGTCAAAGCCAACAAGGAGACGCTGGCGCTGTGTTTTCTTGATCTGGATGATTTTAAGTCCATTAACGATAAATGGGGTCATGCGGCTGGGGATCTTGTACTGTTTGAAATCTCAAGGCGACTTCGAGAACTGAACACGCTCAACGCCGTCATTGGTCGTCTCGCAGGCGATGAATTCCTGATCATCGTTGAGAAGGTGCAGAGCAAAAAACAGATTGCCCAATTCGCGCAACACGTCACACATCGGATAAAAGCCCCGATTGAAGTATGCGGGGAAACTATCCAGACCTCCGGGAGCCTTGGTATCAGTTTTTGTCCCGAATCTGCGACCGACGTGCGCTCACTGCTCACTTTAGCCGACGAGGCCATGTATCAAGCGAAGGTCGACGAGGACAGTCATTATCGTATTTTCCAAAGCGGTCAGCTGCCCGACGAACATTTTCTTCCCCAGCCAACTCTGGTTCCGACATAGAGCGAAAAAAAGCTATCAGCCCGAATCTACGGCGCATCGAAGCAAGATTTTGTCGCCAATTGATAATTTTAACTCACAGGCCAAAGGCATCATTCGAGCTTTTAATGGGGAAGGTTTCATGGGCTCGACAAATAATGGTGACCTGGCGCAGTGCTACGTCCGTGATGGCTTTATCGGGGGTGTACCCGTGCTTTCAGCGCATGCGGCGGCCCACCATCGACAGATACTGGAAGACACAGAGGCACAAGTCGGTGCGCTGCACTATCACAGTAAAGTGCATACGATTCTTCGGTCTCCCTATGAGCTTGCGACACACCCTATCCTGGTCGATCTTGTTGAGGAGATCCTTGGCCCTGACATACTGCTGTATAACGTGACCTACGTTATCAAGGAACCCGCGACACCGGCTTTTGTAAGCTGGCACCAGGATCTGGCTTACTGGGGTTTTGATGGCGACGAACAGGTCTCCGCCTGGCTGGCACTCTCGGTGGCATCTGCCCAAAGTGGTTGTATGCGGATGATTCCCGGGAGCCATACGCAGGGTGTCTGCGACCAGACAACGGGTAATGACCCTGACAATGTGCTGTTGCAATCGCAGACAATAGAAAATGTCCGTGAAGAAGATGCAGTGCTTTGCCCATTAAAACCCGGAGAAGCCTCACTGCACCACGGCTGGACTATTCATGCCTCGAGTCCCAACACCAGTGATGATCGACGTATTGGCCTTAATATCCAGTACATCAATCCTCGCATGCGCCAGAAAAAATCCGACTCCGATTCGGCAATTCTGATCCGCGGGAAAGATCGGTACGGTCATTATGAGACTGACCAGCCTGCTACCGAATGGCTGCCACAAGACGCGGTCGCACGGATACAGGAGTCAACCCAAAAATATCACGCCATCTCAGGGAAGCCTAACGACCCCTGACACCAGGGCCAAGAATCAAACAAACTCAGCCTTCGTTTTTGCGATTGTAGTCATCCTCGAGGCGCTCAATATCATCCTCGCCCAGATAATCGCCCGACTGCACTTCGATAATCTCAAGCGGCATGTCTTTCGGATTCGCCAGGCGGTGTATGGTGCCAGGCGGTATATAGGTCGACTGGTTCTCCTCCAGTATGAAGGTTTCCTCCCCAACGGTTACCTGCGCCCTACCACGCACCACGACCCAATGCTCTGCCCGGTGTTGATGGCGCTGCAAAGAAAGTTTCTTACCTGGGTCCACCACAATACGTTTAACCTGAAAGCGCGGGCCTTGGTCGATAGCTTCAAAACTGCCCCAGGGTCGATAGACTCGTCGGTGATGCTGCACCTCAGGGCGGCCCTGCGTAGTTAGGCCTCCTACCAACTGTTTGAGTTCACCGCTGTGATCGCGCTTTGCGACCAACAGAGCATCAGGTGTATCCACAATGACCAGGTTGTTCACACCGATCGTGGCAACCAGGCCGCGCTCGGAGATCACCAGGCTGTTGTCGGTATCGTTCAGGATGACATCGCCCCGACTGACGTTGTTGCGCTCATCTTTATCAAGAGACTCCCACAGGGAAGCCCACGAGCCAATATCGCCCCAGCCCGCATCCAGCGGCACCATCATCGTACGCGATGCCTTTTCCATGACGGCATAATCGATAGAGTCCGCTGGGGCCGACTCAAAACTACTCTTTTCCAGGTGCAAAAAACACCCGTCCGGCTGTGCGCCGGATACAGCTGTGTTACAGGCCTCTAGCACGTCTGGTGCATGCTCGGCAAAGGCCTCGATCATCGCCGATGCCTTAAAAACAAACATCCCACCATTCCAGAAATACCCGCCATGATCCAGGTAGGCCTGTGCAGTGATGGCATCGGGTTTCTCAACAAACTCATCGATCTGCCCCACCCCCTTTTCGAGTTCGCCTTTAAGACGGATATACCCATAGCCGGTATGGGCACTTTGCGGTGTGATGCCAAATGTCACCAGATGGCCCTCACTCGCCAGCGCCACAGCTTGGTCCAGCGCTGCCTTAAATGCATCGTTATCTGCAATGACATGGTCTGCCGGGAACACGGCCATCACATCGTCACCGTGCTGTGCTTCAACCAACTTGGCTGCCGTGGCAATAGCCGGCGCCGTGCCCCGGGCAACGGGCTCGAGGATGATGCTTGAGGGCGAAATGCCCACCTCGTCCAGTTGGCCTGCCACCATGAAGCGGTGATCTTCGTTACACAATACCAGTGGCGGGCTGGCATAGCCGGCATCTTTCAGGCGCAACGCGGTCTGCTGAATCAGCGTTGTACTGCCAGTCAGCGCATGAAACTGCTTTGGATACGATGATCGTGATAACGGCCACAGGCGTGTGCCGGCGCCACCAGAGAGAATAACCGGGATCATTTCAACTTACGGGCCATTAACATTCGGGTGATAATACGCTTGATCTATAAAGATATTATACCCGGGGCATATTGTTTACCAAGATCAAGACAAAAGACTATTACCTCAAGCGGGCCCCCTTTCACGCCGCCTTGGCTGTACCAATGTATGCTTTTAAACTCCCAACCGATGTTCCTATACGACAACCAGTCGAACCCAAGGCCATTAAAGAACCATG
>JBBWVW010000149.1:0-4336 GCA_050256425.1 Arenicellales bacterium
CTTGATATCCAACAATTGGGCGGCCAGGAATGCTGAACCCGACGCAAGGGCCGTTCTTAGCATGGCAAAAGCATCTGGATCACGAAAAAGCGCCTGCCATAGTGACAGAGCCCCTGAGCGACTCACACCGGCCGCGATTCCCAGAGCCGCGATCAGCGTCAGGGCAACGCCAAAGGCAAAACCGACCACCACTACCCGGCGGGCCGGGCCCATACCAAAAAGGCGGTTGGTGGTATCAGTGACCAGGAAAGCCACCGGATAAGTGAAAGCGCCCCAGGTCAAAATACCTGCCAGATCAACCCCTAGAAAGTTCCCCTGCACTGGATGCTGCACCAGTTGGTTAGACACCAAGATAACGAGCCCCATCGCCAGCACTGGCGCTAGAGATTTCCAGGGGTTAAGTGTCATGTGCGTCGATTTCTATATTGACCAAACGTAAAAGGGGCGGCAAAAACCGCCCCTTGTTGCGCTGACAAAAATTAAGATCAGTTTACCGTTGGATCCAACTCGCCACTATCGTAGCGCTTGGCCATGTCCTCAAGATCAAGCGCCTTGATTTTTGAGGCGTTGCCGGCCGTGCCAAAAGACTCATAGCGTGCAACGCAAATCTCATTCATGGCCTTGGTTGCTTCTTTTAGGTACTTGCGTGGATCAAAAGCCGAAGGGTTCTGATGCATGTAGCGTCTGATCGCGCCAGTAGACACCATAAGCACACCTCTCGCCACGATGTATCGATCAATACTTCCAGAATCCAAGTCCGTCACTCCTCACAAGGCCTCGATACGCGCTAATACGCGTATCACAGTATAAACACATCATCCAACGGCTCAGGCTGCCTTCTCCAATTCAGGAGAATACTCACCCAGTGCGGCAACCCCATTCATCCGGGCCCGGTGAAAAGCGATGGCGCGGGCGCTGTCCACGTTGCCGCTCTGACCTGCCCAGGTTGTCATGGCTGCCGCCTGCAGGGCTCTGCCATATGAGAAGGTCACGGCCCAGGGCAACGCAACACCCGCATGGTGCATTGCATTGAGGTGCATTGTCGCCTCTTCATCAGACTGTCCGCCGGAGAGGAATGCGATTCCTGGAACGGCCGGCGGCACAGTGCTCAACAGGCAACGCAGTGTTTCCCGCGCCACCTCGTCAACGCCCGCCCGGTTGTTCGCCTCCGCACCCGAAATCACCATGCTCGGCTTGAGCACGATCCCGCGAAGATCTACGCCCTGGTCAGCAAGTGCTTCAAAGACCGTTTGCTGGGCGTGCTGTGTTACTTGAAAGGACCGTTCAATACTGTGGCTACCGTCGATCAGCACTTCAGGCTCCACAATTGGAACGATATCGTGTGCCTGGCAGAGCGCCGCATACCGGGCAAGGCCATGGGCATTGGCGCTGAAACAGGCCTGGCTGGGCAACGCATCAGAAATGGCGTACACCGCTCTCCATTTGGCAAATCGAGCACCCAGTTCGTGATACTCGGCAAGGCGCGGACCCAGCCCATCCAGACCTTCTGTGACTTTCTCACCCGGGTGCAGCGCAAGATCCTTGGCACCAGTATCGACCTTGATTCCTGGAACGATATCCTGCGCGTTAAGTACGTCTACAAACGACTTTCCGTCTGTCGTCTGGTCCCTGAGAGTCTCGTCAAAGAGTATTGCGCCACCGATATACTCGCCCAGACCCGGCGAGGACACCAGCATGGTCCGGTACTCTCGTCGCATTTCAACCGTGGCTGGAATACCGAGCGCTTCAAAACGTTTGTTACAGGTAGGCGCGCTCTCGTCCATAGCCAGAATTCCTTTGCCGGGAGCCACCATGGCACGGGCTGTCGCTTGAAGTGTATCGATGTTCATCGGATTTCCTCGTCGTTTACGTTAAGAGAAATTTTTCCACGGTCACCTGGGTCAGTTGATCCAGAAATGGCGCGCCTACGTATTAACGGGCACCGGCTGAGGCCTGCACAATCACTGGGCTATCAGTCTTTTCTGCCGCCTCCATGATGGCATGCATCTGCTCCATATTGTTGACGTTAAACGCGGAATCCCCGTAATCATGCTCAACTTCATGGTCGAGCATCTGTCGCATTGAGATCATTGGCATTTTCGCTTTCTCCTGAAGTTTCTAACAGTTCGGTTGTGAAGGGCAATGATCCTGCGCCCGATATCGTGATCGGTACCGAGTCTTGATCATTGTTCCAAAATTGAGTTGTTTAAGTGAATCCTAAAACTTATTAGTACTGATTGTCTGCTGACTGGCTCCCCAACGGAGCCAACATTAATCGCGTGCGCCAGCAATCTCGCCGACCTTGACGATCTTCATTGAATTGGTGCCGCCTTCAATGCCGGAAAAGTCACCTTTGGTGATGATGAGTCGATCGCCGTCGGCGACAAGGCCAAGCGACTGCAGCTCGGCTACCGCCGCCCGGTTGACTTCACCACCAGGTAGCTGGGTAGCATCAAACGGGACCGGGTAGACACCGCGGTACAAAGCCATCCGCCGCTCGGTATCAACGTTTCGTGTAACCCCGAATATTGGCATTCCTGAACTGATCCGTGACATCCATTTGGCCGTAACCCCAGATTCAGTCAGTGTCAGGATCCCCACCACGTTGTAATGATTAGCCGTGTACATGGTCGCCATTGCAATGGTTTCTTCAACCGAAGAAAAGCGTGACTCCAGGCGATGACTGGATACCAACACACTACTGTGGCGCTCGGCCGCCAGGCAGACCCGATCGACTGCTGCCACCACCTTGACCGGGTGACGCCCGACTGCCGTCTCCGCTGAGAGCATCACGGCATCGGTGCCATCGAGCACTGCATTGGCGACATCCGATACTTCGGCGCGGGTTGGCTGAGGGCTGGTCACCATCGACTGCATCATCTGTGTTGCCGTGATCACGACCGTATTCTGAGTGCGTGACTGGCTGATCAGGCTCTTCTGCACGCCTGGCACTTCGGCATCGCCGATCTCAACACCAAGGTCACCACGCGCCACCATGATGACATCAGACGCCGCGATAATCTCTTCTATGTTATCGACTGCCTCGCGTCGTTCCACTTTGGAAACCACGTGGGCATCGCTACCTGCAGCCCGCAGCAGCATGCGGGCTGTTTCCACATCAGCGCCGTGACGTACAAATGATACGCCCACGTAATCTGCCTGAATCTCGGCCGCAAAACGGATATCCTCGTGGTCTTTTTCTGTCAGTGCCTCGGCTGACAGACCCCCGCCCTGCTTATTGATACCCTTGGAGTCAGAAAGCTCGCCACCAACGATAACGCGTGTGACGATTGCACTGCCCTCAATCTTCTCGACTCGTAGTACGATGTTGCCATCATCCAGCAGTAGTCGATCGCCGTTTTCGACATCGTCGACCAACGCAGCATAACTGGTCCCAACCCCTTCTTCGGTCCCGTCGTGCTCACCCAGAGCAGAGTCGATCACAAAACGCTTGCCGTTGCGCAACTGCACCGGACCCTTGGCAAATCCACCGATACGGATTTTTGGCCCCTGCAGATCAACCAGCAGACCCACTGCCCGACCCTTTTCGGCTGCGCAGGTACGCACCAATTCGGCCCGGCGGCGATGATCATCACGGGTACCATGGGACATGTTGAGACGTGCCACATCAATACCCTGATCGATCAGGGCAGACATCATTTTAGCCCGGTCCGTCGAAGGGCCGAGAGAGATGACGATCTTGGTGCGACGCCTGGGGCTCACCGTGTTATTTGCCTTGTATGCAGGATGCAATCCCGTCCTGCAGTTTATTGTCCGGCCGCACGTTGCTGTAGCATATCGACAGCCGGCAAGGTTTTACCTTCCAGAAATTCAAGAAAAGCGCCACCGCCGGTCGAAATATAGGAGATTCGATCAGCGATATTGTACTTGTCTACCGCGGCCAGCGTATCTCCGCCACCCGCTATGGAAAAAGCGCCAGACTGCGCGATGGCCTCTCCCAGCACCCGGGTGCCCTCACCAAACTGATCGAACTCAAACACCCCGACCGGGCCGTTCCAGACTACAGTTCCGGCATCTTGCATCATCTGCGCGAAACGCTGAGCAGTCTGCGGCCCGATATCGAAAATCATGTCGTCCTCAGTGACTTCAGCGACCGATTTGATCGTCGCTGGTGCATCAGCGGAAAAGGCTTTGCCTACCACCACATCGGTCGGCACGGGAATCTCACTACCGCGAGCCGTCGCATCGTCCATGAGTCTTCTGGCTTGCCCTATGAGGTTGGCTTCAACCAGGGACTTGCCAATGGGAAATCCAGCTGCCGCAATAAAGGTATTGGCGATACCCCCACCCGGAATCAGCTGGTCAACGACCGTCG
>JBBWVW010000150.1:0-2267 GCA_050256425.1 Arenicellales bacterium
TATCTGTTCAATGCAGATGCTCATTCCTTCAGCACGCCAGGCTTCACGCCGCGCTTCCTTGTCAGCTTCATCGATACCCTGGACCGCGCTATCCATGCGTTGAAGCAGTTCCTCAGGAATCACGATACCCGGAATTCTGCCATTCAGAAAACGGGCCATGCGGCTGCTTTTGAGTGGCCCTACGCCGGCGAGTATGTGTACCTTCTCAGTCACTCCAAGGTCGACGGTTTTTTTCATGAACTCACGAAAAATTTTCATATCAAAGATCATCTGGATCTGTATGAAATCAACCCCTGCTGCCATCTTTTTGGCGAGACGTAAAGGCCGAAAGGAAATCGGCTCGGAGAAGGGACTGCCGGCCCCGCCGATGAACACTTTTGGTCCGCCGCCTTTGATCTCATCGCCGCATTGAAACTGGTGTTTATCACGCATCTGCTGGATCATCTGAATCAGTTGCATGGAGTCGATATCATGGACGTTTTTTGCGCCCGGGTGATTGCCGAAAGACTGATGATCGCCAGAGAGGCACAAGACGTTGCGGATGCCGTGTATGTAGGCGCCCATAAGGTCGCTCTGGATAGCCAGTCGGTTGCGATCGCGACATGTTATTTGGATCACTGGCTCAAGGCCGTGCTGAGTCATGTAGATACCGGCCGCGATGCTGCTCAAACGCACGATGCCGGTCTGGTTGTCAGTGACATTGGCGGCATCGACCACGCCTTTTAACAACTCGATCTTGCGGTCGATTACTGCGGTGTCCAGGTGTTTGGGTGGACCGAGTTCGCCGGTGACGGCAAAATGCCCTCCGGCAAGCACTTTCTCAAGGTTGCTGCCGGATTTCAGGGTGTCAACGGGCTCTGTTGTGTTGCCTGTCGACATGACTGCCCTTACTTAGTCGGCGCTAAAGAAATCATCATCGCCTAGATCATCCTCATCATCGTAGTCGTAGGTGATTTCCTGCTCGACCCTGACCATCACGTCCTGATTGTTCAGCATGGCGTCATACATTTGAACCGGCTGTTCTGCGGCGCCACGCATTTCGCCTGTGCGCAGGTCCCACTGCCAAAGATGCTTGGTGCAGGTCAGCACACCATCTTTGATGAGGCCCGAATCCACCAGCGGTTCAGCGAGGTGAGGGCAAGTGGGCGGGAATGCGCGGATGCAGTCTCCCAGGTTGGTAACGATCAGTTCTATGCCTGAGGCCTCAACACGTTTCAGCGTGCCCGCAGGCAGTTCCGAAATGCTGCAGACGCGTTGCCAGGTTTCATCCAGCTTGGGGACAACATCAGAGGTGTCGCCCGAGACCTGGGTTTTCATCGGCGATTGGGGCGTTGGTACTTTCACAGTAGCGGCGCGCTCTCCCGCTTCACGGGCGGCGTGCTGGCGAAGGTCATCGCTCACCACAACCCGGCGCATGCTGCCACCGTGACTGGTAGACCAGTCTTTAGGCGGTTGAATCTCCATCAGAGTGTCTGCAATGCCCTGGCGATCCAGTATTTCCCAGATCTTCGACCAGATGCACGGAATGCTCGTGTCCACCTCGCACATGCCGCCTTCTGAGCCGCCGCATGGCCCATTCTGCAGTTGCTTGGGGCAGCGGGTGATAGGGCAAAGGCCCCCGGTGTATTCCAGCACGCAGTTACCACAGCCCACGCAGCGCTCTTCCCAGACACCGGGCTCGGTAGGCTGGCCCATGAAGTTGGTATCGAGACCCGGAAGTATGGGTGTATCCATATATTTTTCTGCCAGGGTCTGAACGCCGACACCACAGGCCATGGACAGCACTGCGTCGTACTCGCCAATGTCTTTCTCAAGCGGCGCCACGAATTCCTGTACGCACTGGCGCTGGACGGTGACTTCCTCGACTTCGAGTTCCCGGCCTTCCAGGGCAGCTGCTGTACGTAATGTTGCAGCCATGGCACTGGACTCTTTCTTGCCCCCGGCAAAACAAACGGAAACGCAGGTACCGCAACCCACGGTAAGAACTTTCTTCTTGCCCTTCAACATGCGTTGTATATCTTTCAACGGTTTCTGTTCAGCAACGATCATAGTTAATCTCTGGGAATTGTTCCGAGGTGTGGACCAGATGGTCTGTGATTGATCAATTTGCCAGATGCTTGATCACGCATGAGCTGCTCCAGGTTGATCTGCCGCTCGCTGTTCTTGAGCCGGGCCCGGGTCGATTTCGCTGACTTTAAGTGCAAGCTCTTTGAGTCTGTCGGCGAGATTCTGACTGTCCCCGGGCGACAGGTTTACCATCTTGACCT
>JBBWVW010000151.1:0-29756 GCA_050256425.1 Arenicellales bacterium
CGGGACATTTCTTCGTAATGGGGGATAACCGCGATCACAGTAACGACAGTCGCTATTGGGGTTTCGTCCCGAAGGAAAATATTGTGGGTAAGGCATTCTTTGTCTGGTTCAGTTGGGATTCACCTGGCGGGGGCGGGGTCAACTGGCATCGACTTGGAACAGTCATCCAGTAACTGAGATGACCTCCGCCGAGCGATTGCAAAAGGCAATTGGATATGATTTTTCCGATTTAACCATTTTGAGTGCTGCGCTCCGACACCGTAGCGTGGGGTCAGGCCATAACGAACGGCTGGAGTTTCTTGGGGATAGCATCCTTGGAATGGTGGTCGCAGGTGTGCTGTACGAGCGTTACGGTGATGCAGGAGAGGGCGAATTGACCCGCTTGCGGGCACAACTGGTTCGCCAGCGGACATTGGCCAACGTTGCGCGGCGGATTGATCTCGGAGCGGCACTACAACTTGGTGTTGGTGCAGCTCGTAGTGGTGGGGCAGACCGATCATCCATTTTGTCAGATGGGCTCGAAGCACTCATTGCCGCGATGTTTCTTGATTCGGATTTTTCAACAGTGCGGTCCGTCATCATTTCGCTCTTTCAACCAGAACTTCTCGAGATCGCTAGTGCAGCGCCGGCGAAGGATCCAAAAACCCGGCTCCAGGAGTTGCTTCAGGGGGAGGGGTTTACGCCCCCTGCCTACCGGGTATCCCAAACCCTCGGTCAACCTCACCAGAGGGAATTCGTTGTTGAATGCGCAATACCAGAAAGGGGACTGCTTACCCACGGGCGAGGGGCTAGCCGGAAAGCCGCAGAGCAGCAAGCCGCAACCCTTGGCATTGACAAACTGCTCAAAGAAAGGTCAGAAGATGGCTGATACGCACCGTTTTGGAGTGATTGCCCTGGTAGGTCGACCCAACGTAGGCAAGTCGAGCCTGCTTAATCAACTGGTACGCGCTAAAGTTTCAATAATCTCGCGCAGGCCCCAGACTACCTGGCGACGCATTGAAGCGATCCGCAGCGTAGAAGATGCTCAACTCGTGATTGTCGATACTCCTGGCCTTCATAAGGCTCGTGGAAGACTGCTTAATCGGATCGCAAACCAAGCGGCTCGTGGGGCGGCCGAAGGCGCGCACGTAGTGTGCCAGGTGATTGACGCACGAGTCTGGTCCCAAGCCGACCAGATTGTGCTTGACCACTTCTCCGGGTCTTCGGTTCCATTGTGGGTGGTCTTGAACAAAGTAGATCTTTTGCCAAATGTGAACCACGTACTACCCCGAATCAAAGCGCTCCAGGAGATTCACCCGTGGGTTGAGATTGTTCCAGTCTCGGCGAAATCCGGTTATAACTGTGAACGATTGTTTGAGTTGCTCCAGGTTGCAGCGCCTTGTGGAAGTCCCGGTTACCCAAGTAGCGAGCTAACTACTGCCTCATCCAGTTTTATTGCTGCAGAACTTGTTCGCGAACAAATTTTCAGGCAGATGGGCGATGAAATCCCATACGGCAGTGGTGTGGAGCTTACCCTCTTTGAAACCGATGAAAATCAACTTCTCCACATTGAGATCAATATCTGGTGCGAAACTGTGGGCCAAAAAGCAGCTTTGATAGGGGTCGGTGGAGAGCGTCTTAAAAAAATCGGCTCCGCCGCGCGACGTCAAATAGAAAACGTGTTGAATTGCCGGGTTCATCTGGCACAACGGGTTAAAGTCAAACGAGGGTGGGTCGACGACCGAAAGTCGGTTGTTGATTTGGGATATGGTATTTAACATCTCTCAAGCCCGATGACGGCAGAGCGTGTTAAAGGCCAACCTGGCTTCGTGCTTCATCGAAGACCTTATTCGGAAACCAGCTTGCTCGTGGATCTTTTTTCACGTGAGCATGGCAGGCTCACCGTAATCGCCAAAGGCGCTCGCCAGCGAAAATCCCAGGTTCGGGGTGTTTTACGGCCGTTTGGGTTGATTACTCTTGGGTGGTCTGGAAAGGGGGAAGTCAAAACCCTGACTCAGTGCGAGTCCCCAGGCCCTGCTTTTAACCTGCGCAGGCGACGTCTTTTCTGTGGGTACTATTTGAATGAGCTTTTGTTGAAGTTCCTTCACCGTTACGATCCGCATGAGACTTTATTTGATTGTTACCAGGCAGCGGTCATGCAATTGGCCCAAGGGGTAGACGATGAGGCAGTGTTACGGGTTTTTGAGAAACAGTTGATGAATGAAGCCGGGTATGGCTTGCAGTTGGACCGTGACCAGGACAGCGGCGCAGCGGTGAAGGCAGACAAAATCTATCGATATTTGCCGGGAGTGGGCGCCTTTGTAGATAAACCCGGACGAAATGAAGGGGTTATGGTTCACGGGTCTTCGATGATTGCGTTGCGCACGGAGACCGGATTTGATGAGCGGGCCCGCCTTGAGCTGAAACAACTTAACCGCTCAGCGCTGCGAGTTTTGCTTGAGGGTCGACCGCTCCTATCGCGGGCGGTTTATTTGCAGTTATACCCCGCTAATAGCGGATCTAGTACAGGCCTTCAAGACCTGATGTAGGGGGACTCCGATCCTCCAAGAGAAACAAAGGAGAAAGTATGGAACTGGGCGTTAATATTGATCATGTTGCCACATTGCGACAGGCGCGGGGTACCCGCTATCCCGACCTGGCCGAGGCGGTTCGTATTTGCGAAGGGAATGGAGCCGATCTAATTACATTGCATTTGCGTGAAGATCGTCGGCACATACAGGATGCCGACGTTTACCAACTGTGTGAGGTCATCACGACGAGAATGAACCTGGAAATGGCTGCCACAGATGAGATGCTCGACGTCGCGATTCAGGTGCAACCCAATGATGTGTGCCTGGTGCCGGAAAAGCGTGCCGAATTGACCACCGAGGGTGGTTTGGACGCCGCCTCGCAGATAGACTTCCTTACTCCGTTGGTCAAAGCACTGAAAGACACAGATATTCGGGTCTCATTTTTCATTGACCCCGATCCAGTTCAAATTGACGCCGCCAAGGTGATAGGGGCTGATGCGGTTGAGATTCACACCGGGGGATTCGCAGACGCAGGTAGTTCAGCAAGGTCGGAGGCGGAACTCGGGCGCATCGTCAACGCTGTCGATCTTGGCGCCTCTTTAGGGCTCAGAGTGAACGCGGGGCACGGGCTCAACTACGATAATGCTGGGCCAGTCGCTTCAATCTCAAAAATCTCAGAGCTCAACATCGGGCACGCGATCATAGCCCGCGCGGTATTTTCAGGGCTGGGTCCGGCTGTTGCTGAGATGCGCTCGCTGATGGATCAGGCGAGTCAGTAGGAGGTCACTTTTTGCTCGGGGCAAATCCTTGTGGAGCCGCCCCTAGGTCACCCTCACCGAAAAGGAATCCCAGCATGTGCTGCTCGACCAGATCAATGGTTTGGGGATCGGCTGAGCTTAGCTGGTTTTCGTTGATGATCAACACTTGTCTCTCGAGCCATTGCTGCCAGCCTTCTCGCGAGACGGTGTCAAAAATCCGCTGACCCAGGTCCCCAGGGTAGGGGGGTTCTTCGAGGGCATCGGCCTCGGCATCAAGGACAACACAATGGATTCGCCGCATGCTAAAATTTCCGGTCAGCCCACATATTGGGTGAGGTTTTTCGAGTCACATATTATCTACCGACACAGTATGTCTGGGCAATCAATATTCGGTCAAGAAAAAGGACACGCAATCATGAACACTTCTCAAACTGAGTTATCCTCGGATTCACTTACGGTCACGGCATCGGCTCGTGAGAAAATCGCACAGATGCTTGCAGACGCCGACGACGGTCTTGGTGCTGTTCGGGTTTACGTATCCGGTGGAGGCTGCGGAGGAATGAATTACGGAATGACCTTTGCGGAATCTGTCGGATTGAAAGACCGGAAAATGAGCGACGAGTCGGGCTTTGCACTGGTGGTCGATCCGATTGCGTACTCGTATATTCATGGCGCGGAGATTGACTTTAAAGACGACGGTGTTAGCTCGTCGTTTGTATTCAATAACGTATTTCAGTCGGTCGGTGGTAGCGGCGCCTGCGGGGGTTGTGGCGGCGCCCATTAAGGTTCAATTACGATTGGTTTTAAGATAGCGCTGATGGCTGGCGTTGGACTTATTATCAGTGGTTTTGTGGCGAACTAAATCGAATAGTTCTTGACGCTGCTTCCGACTGAAAAAACGCCCCGGGCGCTTCTGATCGCGCCGGACCGCAGCTATCGTACCGGCGCCTTTGTACTTGCAGCACAGAAGCTGGGCATTGAGCTGGTAGTCGCTTCATTTGGTGAGGCATGCCTCGCGATCCGGTCCGGCGGTCTAGCGTTAAATCGTGAATCTCAGGCCGAAGCTCTTGATACTATTTCCAGGGCTGTTGCTGAAAATCCATTTGCTGCGATTTTGGCAAGTGATGATGAGACCGTTGCGCTGGCGGGCATCGCGGCTGAGCGCAATGGTTTGCCCGGTAATCCAGCAGATGCCATCAGGGCAATAACCAGTAAAATTCACTTTCGCCGTTTCTGCCAGTCGAATGAAACCCAGGGTCCCGGATTTATTGCGTTGGGTTCGGAAAACCTCCACCAGGGAGCGCCGCCTGGAGTTCACTATCCTTGTGTTGCCAAGCCCGCCATGCTCTCCGCCAGCCGTGGTGTGATTCGCTGCGACAACCCCGGGGAATTGGGTCGGGCGCTCAAGCGGATCCACAGCCTGCTGTATTCCGACGGGAAACTGGGCGAAGAATCAGTGATCGTCGAAGATTACATTGATGGGTTCGAATATGCGGTAGACGGTTTGGTCAATCGGGGGCGCTTGCAGGTTCTGGCTATTTTTGAGAAACCTGACCCGATGGCGGGGCCTTTTTTCGAAGAGACGATCTATTTGACCCCACCGAGGCTCAGTCATAGGGTTACCGATCAAGTCATAGGTAGCCTAGAGAACTTGTGCCGAAAGCTGGGAATATGCGAGGGTGCTTTGCATGCCGAACTTCGTATCAATTCTTCGGGTGTCTGGTTTCTTGAAATCGCAGGGCGGACAGTCGGGGGGCGCTGCGGGCGGATACTTGAGTTTCAAACGGGGTGTTCGCTGGAGGAACTGGTGTTGGCTAATGCGGTACGGCTGCCAGCAGCAGTGGGCGAGGGCACGGACTCTAGCGGGGTCATGATGATTCCAGTGACACAAGGTGGTGTGCTCCGTCGGGTTGAAGGCATTAGTGCGGCCCGGCGCGTACGCGACATTGTCGATGTCGAGATCGACGTTCGAGAAGGCCAGATCTTAGTACCATGGCCGGAAGGCTGCGCTTACCCGGGGTTTATCTTCGCACGGGCGGGAACAGGGGCTGATGTGGAGCGGGCGCTTCGGGCAGCGCATAGATGCCTGAATTTTGTGCTTGCGCCTCACTTGCCCACCACCATAGCACCCCAAGAATCTATCGACCACTCGAAATCCAGAAGTTAAAATGGTATACCAAACAAATGGTTAAAAACTAAATGATACCTAACTTGTTGGTTTTATGTATGATGTTCGGCGCCGTTAAACAGAATCCAATGTAAGCGATTGAGCTTGGTTGGACCGGTTTCCCCACTGGGCTTTTCGGCTAAACATTTGCGCGCTATGTTTAGCCCTTTTTTTGACAGCGGCGCTGTGTCAGTATTCGCCTGTCCGGTGTGGGTAGAATTAATTCCTGCGACACCCGGTTTGGTTTGTGAACAACAGAACAACAAAAGGAGGGATCCAATGAGGAAGGTATTTTTGGCTCTTGTAACCGGCGCGATGCTCTCAGGGGCTGCGATCGCTGATGGTGTCAAGATTGGAATAATTTTGGGCTTCACCGGACCCATTGAGTCACTGACACCGGCCATGGCAGCCGGCGCTGAATTGGCCATCGCAGAGGTGAATGCGAGTGGGTCATTTATGGGCGGAACGGAGATTACCAGCATCCGTGCAGATTCAACCTGTATTGACTCGGCAGCCGCTACGGCCGCCGCCGAACGCTTGATCACGTCGGACAAAGTAAATGCCATTATGGGTGCCGACTGCTCCGGCGTCACTGGCGCAATCCTGGCAAATGTCGCGATGGCGAATGGGATCGTAATGATCTCTCCCTCTGCTACCTCGCCCGGCCTATCAACGGTGGAGGATAACGGCCTGTTTTTCCGCACTGCGCCTTCGGATGCCCGTCAGGGCCAGGTGGTCTCCCAAATTCTGGGCGATCACGGATATAAGAGCGTCGCGATTACCTACACCAACAATGACTATGGCAAGGGGCTCGCGGACAGTATTGAAAGCAACTTCGAGGCCTCTGGCGGAACTGTAACGATTAATGTGGCTCACGAAGACGGAAAAGGTGACTACAGCGCTGAGGTCGCGGCACTTGCGCAGGCCGGCGGTGACATTTTGGTGGTTGCCGGCTATCTCAATGACGGTGGTAAAGGCATTATTCAGGCATCGCTTGATACCGGGGCTTTTGACATCTTCTATTTGCCGGACGGAATGATTGGAGACAGCCTGCCTGCGGATATAGGTGATGGATTAAACGGCTCTATCGGCGACGTACCAGGCACCGATAGCCCGGGCGCCGCGATGTTTACCGAGATGGCTAAAGCGGCTGGATTTGAAAGTGGCCCGTTTGCACCGGAGTCCTACGATGCCGCAGCGCTCCTAATCCTTGCTATGCAAGCAGCGAATTCTACCGACAGCCAGACCTTTAAATCGAAGGTGATGGATGTCGCTAATGCACCAGGGCAGAAAATCTTTCCTGGGGACCTGGGAAAGGCCTTGGAATTTATTGCCAGCGGAGGAGAGGTTGACTATGTGGGCGCTTCTGCGGTTGAGTTAATTGGCCCAGGTGAATCTGCGGGTAGCTACAAAGAAATTCTGGTCAAAGACGGAAAGAATACCACCGTCGGTTTTCGGTAAATCGGATCAGTTACGGCCCGGGTTACGCCGGGCCGATTTTTTTTGCCGGCGGTTCGACATTTGATTGTCATTGAGCACCTGTACAAACACTTTGGCGGCATCCGCGCGGTCGAAGATGCCTCCCTTGCGATCGAGCAGGGGAGTATTACGGGATTGATTGGTCCCAACGGCGCTGGGAAAACTACTCTTTTTAACGTCATCGCCGGAATTTATCCTCCAGACGAAGGAAAAGTGCTGCTGAACGGTGAAGACATCACTGGGCACCAGCCCCATGAGCTTTTTGCGAAAGGCATTTTACGAACCTTCCAGATTGCCCACGAATTCTCGTCGTTAAGTGTTCGGGAAAACCTGATGATGGTGCCCAGCGGGCAGTCCGGTGAGAGTCTGATTGAAACCTGGTTACGTCCCAAACAAGTCGTTGCTGAAGAGACAGTAATCAGGCAACGCGCCGATGAGGTTGTTGATTTTCTCCAACTTAGCTCGGTTGCGAACGAACTTGCCGGTAATTTATCGGGCGGCCAGAAGAAACTTCTTGAATTGGGCCGCACGATGATGGCCGAACCAATCATAGTGTTTCTCGATGAAGTTGGGGCTGGCGTCAATCGCACCCTCCTGCGAACTATTGGCGACTCCATCCTGCGGCTTAATCGGGAGCAAGGCTACACCTTCTGCATGATAGAGCACGATATGGATTTCATTTCCAGGCTCTGCGATCCAGTGATTGTCATGACATCCGGCAGCGTGCTGGCACAGGGCACCGCCGACAAGATCATGAATAACGAGGCGGTTATTGAGGCCTACCTTGGAAGTGGGCAAAAACAGACCCGACAGGAACCGCTGTGACCTACCTTGCGGGCGAAGGTATGAGTGGGGGCTACGGAGGCGTTGATATCCTTCACCAATGTAGCATCGGGGTAGACAAAGGCGAGGTTGTCGTGGTGGTAGGTCCGAACGGCGCCGGAAAATCGACGGCAATGAAAGCCGTGTTTGGTATGCTGGAATTAAGACAGGGCCGGGTGACGATGGATGGCCAAGATATCAGCCACCTGAAACCTGAACAGCGGGTACAACTCGGCATGGGTTTCGTGCCGCAAAGTGCCAATGTATTCACCTCGATGACCGTGGAGGAAAACCTGGAGATGGGTGCTTTTATCCGCCGCGATGACATTTCGGAAACCTTGTCTCAGGTCTACGAGCTTTTTCCGGTGTTACGGGAGAAACGTAGCCAAGTAGCGGGCGAACTGTCTGGCGGCCAACGCCAGCAGGTAGCGGTGGGTAGAGCACTGATGACTCAGCCCAAAGTGTTAATGCTGGATGAGCCGACCGCGGGGGTCTCACCCATGGTTATGGACGAGTTGTTTAACCGCATTATCGAAATAGCGGCTACGGGGATAGCGATTCTCATGGTTGAACAGAACGCTCGACAGGCCCTCAGTATCGCGGATCGTGGCTACGTGCTAGTACAGGGCCGTAACCGTTACACGGATACTGGCGCAGCTCTGCTGGCGAACGTCGAGGTTCGCAAGGCCTTTCTTGGCGGGTAAAAAAGGGTGCTGCGAGATCTTCTAAACGCCTTGGCCCTCATCGGCAACTTCGTTGTGGTGCCGGGTATCGCATACGGCAGTCAACTCGCGCTTGGGGCCCTGGGCGTCACTATGGTCTACGCGGTTTTGCGGTTTTCTAATTTTGCCCACGGCGAGACTATGTCCTTCGGCGCTATGGTCACAATTCTCGTAACCTGGGTATTGCAGGCACGCGGGTTTGGTTTGGGACCACTGCCGACTGCATTACTAGCGCTCCCCATCGGGATGATCGCGACCATCGGGTTATGTCTGGGAACCGACCGCCTTATCTATCGCTACTATCGCGAAAAAAAAGCAGCCCCGGTCACCTATCTTATCGTTTCTGTAGGCGTGCTCTTCTTCTTGAGCGGTCTGATCCGATTCATTATTGGGCCTAAAGACCAGGTTTTCGCTGACGGTCAACGCTTCATCATGAAGGCCCGCGCATTCAAGGAGATGACCGGGTTGGATCAGGGCTTGGCGATTAAGACCTCGCAGGGCGTCACGCTCATCAGTGCCGTAGTGATTGTGGCCCTTTTATTCTGGTTTCTCAATCGAACCCGAACGGGAAAGTCCATGCGGGCCTACTCAGACAACCAAGATCTCGCCTTACTGTCTGGTATTAACCCCGAGCGGGTCGTGATGATTACCTGGATTATTACTGGTGCGTTGGCTGCAATTGCCGGCACCCTTTACGGCTTGGATAAAGGTTATAAACCTTTTACCTATCTGGGGTTGGTCTTGCCGATTTTTGCTTCGGCAATCGTGGGGGGAGTAGGCAATCCGTTGGGGGCTATTGCAGGGGGCTTTGTTATCGCCTTCTCGGAGTTGCTGGTGACTTTCGCCTATAAACGGGTAGTGGGTTACCTGACGCCGGGCGATTGGGTTCCAGATGGCTTAGTACAGTTGCTGTCAACCGATTACAAGCTTGCGGTCTCGTTCTTTATCCTAGTAATTGTCCTGCTGATAAAGCCCACGGGAATTTTTAGTGGAAAGACATTGTGAGCCGGTCTGTCAACAACGCTTTGCTTTTTGCCGCGATGGCCGTGCTGTTAATACTGGTTGGCACTATGCAGAGTTGGAACGTCGCCCTTGCGATTCTGAATATGTGCTTGATCTCAGCCATCATGACTCTTGGGGTGAATATTCAGTGGGGCTATGCGGGACTTTTTAATGCTGGAGTGATGGGATTTACCGCCTTAGGGGGCCTGGCCGCCATTGTGGTCTCTGTCGCACCGGTACCCGCGGCCTGGGATGCAGGCGGCGCCCGCGCCATAGTGGGTTTGTTGACTGGGCTTGCGACGATCACAGGGGGAATCTGGTTATGGAAAAAACTCCCGGTATCCCGAATCGCCCGGATATGGCTGACGGTCTTGCTTGGGGTTAGCGGATACGGATTGATGCGCCTTATTCTGGATCCCGCGGTCGATGCGATTGAGGCGGTTGAGCCCGCAATGACTGGGTTTCTGGGTGGGTTTGGCTTGCCTATCATGTTTTCGTGGATCGTTGGAGGGATCTTTGCCGCGATCGTTGCCTGGGCTATTGGCAAGGTGGCGCTGGGGCTGCGCTCTGATTATCTGGCGATTGCCACCTTGGGCATCTCAGAGATCATCATTTATTTTCTAAAAAATGAAGATTGGCTTACGCGAGGGGTTAAAAACGTCAGCGGACTTCCCAGGCCAGTGCCTTACGAAATAGATCTTCAAGGGGCGTTATGGCTTCATGAACTCGCCGCCTGGGTAGGGATTCCGGTTGTGGAAGCCTCTTCGCTTATTGTGAAATTGAACTATGCCGCGCTTTTTCTGGGTGTGCTTATAGTCATTTTCTGGCTCTCAGAGCGCGCGTTGAAGTCTCCCTGGGGGAGAATGATGCGCGCGATCCGCGATAACGAGATTGCGGCCAGTGCGATGGGCAAAAACGTAACCGGGCGCCACCTTCAAGTATTTGTGCTCGGCTCGGCGGTAATCGGTCTTGCAGGGGCTATGCTTGCAACTCTGGATGGCCAGTTTACTCCGGCATCTTACCAGCCGTTACGATTCACTTTTCTGGTATGGGTTATGGTGATCGTGGGCGGCTCGGGTAATAATCTGGGCTCGATCCTTGGTGGTTTTGTGATCTGGTTTTTCTGGATTGAGGCCGAACCGATAGGCCTCGCTCTGATGAATTTTGTTACCTCGGGAATGGCGCTCGACAGCCCCTTGCGGCTACACCTGTTGGAGAACGCGGCGCATACCCGATTGATGACGATGGGGCTGGTACTGCTTTTGGTGCTGCGCTTTTCACCGCGAGGACTTATCCCGGAGGTTAAACGTTAACGGTAGTTACCGGATCACAGAGACTTAGCTGATACTTGCCAACGAGGCGTGCAGGGCCGAAAGATCGGCTTCGCCCAAAGGCAGTACCGGTAAACGGCAGTGTCCGACATCGAATCCCCGGTGGCGAGCGGCCGCCTTGACCGAGGCGTTGTATTGATGAGACCAGAGGAACAGTTGGGAATCTACAAGTTTGCGCCAAAGCGAAGCCGCCTCGTTGAGTTGGCCAGAGGAAACCAGCTGATAGAGTGTGACCGCCTCGTCGGGCAGGAAATTGACTGCACCCCAGACGCAGCCCACGCAACCCGCGGCGAGCGCCGGGAAGGTGATCGGATCGCCGCCATTAAAAATCTTCCCGCCGGTCTGCAAGAGTTCCTGGATTCGTATCAAATCACCCGTACTGTCTTTGATGTAGTCGATACCATCTATCTCAAGCAATTTTTCGAACAAGGCCGGTGTGACATCGAAGCCTGAATGTACGGGTATGTTGTATACCATCACCGGAACTGAGCTCGCCCTGGCAACTGCCTCGTAGTGGGAAATTACACCGCGTTCATCAGGGCCCTCAAAGTACGGCGGTAACACCATAACCGCATCTGCGCCATGATCAATTGCATGGCGCGTTGTTGCTAGAGTGTCTTCGAGGTAGATGGCGGACGTTTGGGCGATTACCGCAGCGCGCCCGTCAACGTGTTTTGCTGTGATCTCAATCAGGCGCCTTTTTTCCTCCATACTTAGGTAAGCAAATTCACCGGTTCCGCCACAAGGAAGGATAATATCCACGCCGGCCTCGAGCATACGGTCTACATGGGCAAGGTAGCGCGTTTCGCTTACCTGAGCCCCGTTATCATCAAATACCGTGCAGACGGGCACACATACGCCGCTAAGATTGCTCATCACTCGTACTCCTTATGCGTTTGGATTGAATGCAAATCGAATAACACCGAAGACGTAGAGTGTAAAGGAAGATAGCCGAAGATGAATACATGATCCCAACTTTCAGCACAAGACAAAGGAGAAACTGATGGAAGCAGAAAAGGTTGCAATAGTTACCGCAGGCGGAGGCGGTATTGGCAGGGCCGTTAGTGAGGAACTCTCCCGACAAGGGTATCAGTTAGCACTCATGTCACGCAGCGATGCCTGCGAAAATCTGGCCCGGAAATTTGGAGGCGTTGGGTTGCGGGGTTCGGTAACTGAGGCGGCAGACCTTGAACGCCTGGTTGATGCGACGCTCGAGCATTACGGCAGAATTGATGCTGTCGTCAATCATACGGCCCACCCGCCAAAAGGCGACCTTCTCTCGCTAGACGATAAAGCGTGGCAGTCGGGTTTTAATATGCTGATTTTAAATGTGGTTCGGATGACTCGCCTGATTACCCCAGTTATGCAACAACAAGGAGCAGGCGCCTGGGTGAATATCTCAACTTTTGCCGCGTTCGAACCCGAGCAAGCATTACCCGTGTCATGCACCTTGCGGGCGGGACTCTCCGTCTATTCAAAACTGTACGCTGATCGTTACGCCAAGGATAATATCCGCATGAACAACGTTTTGCCTGGGTTTATTGATAGCTTGCCCCATAAGGACGAGGTTATCCAGAGCATCCCGATGGGTCGGGTTGGTAGCGTCGATGAGATTGCAAAAACCACCGCTTTTTTGCTCTCGGATGGGGCGGGATATATCACCGGGCAGAGTTTGGTCGTAGACGGAGGGGTTACCCGTCATGTTTGACATCTTAGAACCAGAAAGTCGGCCATGACCAAAACGAAGAGGACAATACATAAGTGACAGGATCATTGGTTATCCGGCAAGGATAGGTTGGCGGGTTCGACAAGACCCTATAAAGCGAATCAGATTGGAGGGCGATGGATTTGACTCGTTTTTGCTTCAGCGAAGACTGTTAGGCGCTTACCAATGGGGAGTTTGGCGATCAGCTTGCAGGCCTTACTGTTAGCCCTTGTTGGGTTCAGGTTCCAATTGGATGGCGCCAGAAAGGCATTGGGCAACTACATTCTGGACCCGGTCTCTAGGCAGTTTCGGCGTACCGACCAGGATGGTGGTGCCGGTATCATCGTCAAGCCGAATTATTTGGGTTCTAGCAGTTCGCATTGGCCGACCCCGATGCAGCATCCGACATCGATCATAAGTCGTATCCTGTCGTTCACCGGGGCTCCATTCCAACGGAGAGCACGCCATGGACAGGCCTCAATAGCTCTACAGTAGACCGAGGAACGTTGGGGCGATTTGGCTGAGGATCACCTCGGCAGATCTTGCGGTGTAATCATCGGTGGGATCGAATCCAGGGTCAACCCCCAAGACCTCGTGGTGTGTTGCCACCTTTTATGATGAAGCACCGGATCCGGCAAGTGAAGTCAGGTGAGGCACCAACTATTACCCGAAATATGCAGCGTTGAGTTCGGGGTTGGATTTGAGATTGCTAACCGCTCAAGGTTTCCTGGCAAAAAAATGCGCAGGACAGAATTCTCCGGAATCAAGGACTGCGATCATATGTTGCTGGCATTCGTTTGAGTCCTTGGTGGCCTCTTGACCTCTCATTTTGGCCACCTGGCCAGCGAGTGGCCCCTCGAGCAATTGGGCTTCATGGCGTGCCTCCTCTTGAAACCAGGCGTTTCGATTGACGACCTCGACATCCAAAAAGCCGGCTGAGGTGAGCTTCGTTCTAACACCGTCCAGCGAGTCCATAAACAGGGAAAGACCGGTGGTGTTGATAAATACCTGCATTGCTCTTGAATGCTCGCCATGGCGCTGCACCAGCCAGTCGCCTATCGCAACCTGCCCGCCAGGTTTGAGGACCCGAAACAACTCGCTGTACAGTGCTTCTTTGTTCTCAATATGACATAGGGCGTCTTTGCTGAAAATCACGTCAAATGAGCCGGTTGCAACCGGTAGTGGCCCGGGCTTAATCAGCTCGAAGGAGATTTGTTGCTCTAGTCCGGCCTGCGAGACCGCTTTAACCGCTCGGGCAATGACTAAAGGCTCGATATCAAGACCATGGACATGACGGGCACCACGTTCACCGGCGATAATCAGACAGCAACCACCAAGCCCACTGCCGATCTCAAGGACATCCTGGTTTTCAAGGTTAACCCGATCGAGTACCCGTCTGGTTTCGTCGGCGCCTCCGGGTGACAGAAATCCTTTACCGCGAAACAACTCGAGGTACTCGAGAAGTTCTTCGTTGTACTCGGGCAAGGTGGATGGGCTCATATGTAAAACCTGCTGGGTTGCAGCAAGTAAACCAGCGGTGGCGAGCAAATTCTACTGCCTAGTCGAGGGTTATCGAAAGGCGTGGGGAAATCTAGTGATGGGGAGGCCCGCCAAAGAAAAAAAGCGATCGGGGAAACTGACTCTCCGGGCTAAAGCCATCGGCCAAGCAAACATTTGTAATTCGTGGTTTTACTATGCTGCCACGTATGCGATGGCCGACCACCGAGGTCTGTCCCGGGTAAAAGGATTGTGGCGCACTTCCGCGGTGCCTCTGTGGGTGTTACTGCTCCTATTTGGAGAAACCAGGGCTATTTTTGTTAATTCATTCCCATCGGGGCTGGCGGTTACTCCCTTTCAAAGATTGATTGTTTTTTGCAGACCTCCAGAGTTTTATGGCCCCGTGCACCGACTGACAGAGTAACTGGCATGCCTATTGCTGCTAAAGTGAGTGAGAAATAGCAAGCACGATCAATCGTGATGCCGAGCCTGCTAAGGTGCCTTTTCCAAACGGTTCTGACCGATTTTGGATAGCTCTGCGTAGGGTTCCTAATTCTTGCGACAGTACATAGTTAAACGCGCCCTTCTCATGATTCCAACCCTTCTCGGGGCAGGTGTCTTGATCTTCTTTCTCATGCGTGTCATACCCGGGGACATCTGTTTGGCCAGATGGGTGGATTACGGCACCGATCTTGATCCCGCGCTCCTTGAGCTCTGCCGCAACAGGCTGGGCCTGAATGAGCCCCTGCACATACAGTTCTTGCATTTTATGCGGGGTGTGCTGTCTTTTGACTTCGGTGTTTCCATGTGGACAGGGCGCCCGATCATAGAGGAACTGAATCTGCGCTTCGCGTTATCACTCCAGTTAGCCGTGATGGCGACCGTCGTCACGCTTCTCATTGCTGTTCCACTGGGTATCGTCGCGGCCTTGAGACAGAATACCTGGATCGATTACCTGGTCCGTACCGTTGCCATCGCGGGAGTAGCGATGCCATCCTTCTGGCTGGGCATTCTGATTATCCTGGGGTTGTTGATTTTTTCCCAGGCATGGTTCGGCGAACCGTGGATGCCCCCGATCTATTATGTTTCTCCATTCGAGGATTTCTGGGGCAATATGTCTCAACTGATCTGGCCAGCGTTGGTAGCGGGCTACCGCTATTCAGCGGTGGTGACCCGAATGACCCGCTCGGCCCTGCTTGAGGTTCTGCGTGAGGACTACGTTCGAACCGCGCGGACCAAGGGCCTCCCGCAGAAGATTATCCTCAACCGCCATGCATTGAGAAATTCGTTGTTGCCGGTGATTACTATTATCGGCATAGAGTTTTCTTTTTTTATGGGTGGGCTCGTTGTCACGGAACAGGTGTTTAATCTGAATGGTTTAGGCAGGTTGCTCGTCGATTCGGTGTTGTACGCAGACTACAACATGATTCAAGCGCTGGTGATGATAGTTGTCGCGGTGTCCGTGTGCGTTAATTTCCTTGTAGATCTGTCTTACGCCTGGCTCGATCCACGCATTCGTTACGGCTGAGATCATGTTTGTGCAGCAACGGCGGTCAGCTACGATCGGGGGCTAGAGGTGTCAGTCTTTCGTGAAACCCGCGAGGCACTAGCGATCCGGTGGCTCTGGAGAAGGGGTAATAAAACGAATCCCACCGCGTATCTGGCTGAGCCGTTTAGTCAATCGTTGGCGCTCGGCCAGCAGATAGTTGAATTGCTCATCACAGCCCGCGACAGGAGTGGGGTACGACTGGAGTTGTGTCGTGATCCACTTAAGGGCTTGCAGCACTTGTTGTTCAGTTTGTGAGGCCATATTCTGGGAAGTGGCGGTTTTGCGGGATTTGTTGGAGCAGACGATCTCGTTCAAGCGTTACATCTGCCCTCGCTGTTGTTGGCGTTTTATCCAGCGGGTAGTTAACAGCGGCACCGTCACGGTAATCAACAATACCCGCACCGCGTGGTGTGAGGCCACAAATACCGGATCTATATTCAAGATCAAGGCAAGCATTCCGATTTCTGCGAGCCCGCCCGGTACAAAAGCCAGAAGCAAGGCCGCAAAGCCGATGTGGGTCCAGGCGTTGAACACGTAGGCAAACAAGATTACTAAAGCCAGTAACAGCAAAGTCAGGCCGCTGGAAAGCATAAAGGTTTTAAACAACTCGTGTGGCTTCGCGCCGGAGAACGCCGTGCCGATGCCGGCACCAATAATCACCTGGGTAACATTGACAAATACAATCGGAATTGCGAAATCTGTTAAATCGGCCGTCTGTGTGCCGGCGATCAGGATCAATGGTCCCAGCAAGTAGGGGGAGGGTAGGCGCAGGGCCGTTGCAACCAGCGCGCCGGACGCTGCAAGCGCAATAAACATCCCGGCGTCGGCCAGGCCAATAGGCGCTGTGGGCCTACTCGCTGCTGCTGTGACATCGAGGTCAATCCCGACCAATTGGCGCAATAAGAAGGGCAGAACCATCAGGATCGTGGCAAGTCTCGCGCTATGCGCAAGTGCCGTTGTCCGCGGGTTCGCACCGGCACTCGCACCGAGAATAACCATAACCCCTAAACCGCCAGGTATGCTGGAAAATGCTGCGGTCAGTTTGTCGAATCCAATGACTTTGCGCCCGTAAAAAAAGGCGCAGGGAATTGCTATCGCCAGATAGCAGAGCATCCCGGCCATGGTGACAGTCCATCGGTGAACGCGGTCCAGTAGTTCTGGCGAGAAAGCGGTCCCGAGCATGGCCCCAAGCCCGATGAACGCGATTGACCTCAGCCATTGGGGTATCCCGAGGGATACACCTTGCATACTGACTACAATGTTTGCCACCATAGCGCCAAGCAGCCAACCAAGTGGAATATTTAGGTAAGCTCCGACCCCGCCACCTACAACACCCAGCCCGAGCGAATAAATGACTTTTTTCATAACGGTTGCAGTCTCAGCGTATCAAGTGTGGTATTGGTCGGTGCAAGATGGGCTGGCCGACACTCGGGGAATCAGTATGGGCTCGGCTCTGTGTTTTTGATCATCATCATGGGATTCTGTAGTTAAGCACCAATGAACGCAAAAAAAAGAAAAGAGTTTTCCAATCGTGTCCGGCAAGGCGAATTCATGACTTTGCCGGGAGTATTTGATTTGATCTCCGCGCGGATAGCCGATCGCATGGCGTTCCCGGGACTCTATATGACAGGATATGGGGTGGCTGCGTCGAGCCTCGGGCTACCTGATGCGGGCCTTGCAACCTATACCGAGATGGTCAATTGCGTAGCGAAGATTGCACAAGGGACAGTTACCCCACTTATTGCGGATGGCGACACCGGGTATGGCGGTCTGTTGAATGTCGAACATACGGTGCGAGGTTACGAGCGAGCAGGCGCGGTTGCGATCCAGCTTGAGGATCAGAAGTTTCCCAAGAAATGTGGTCATACGCCCGGACGCAGGGTGATTCCGATCGAGGATATGATTGCCAAGATTAAAGTTGCGGTGGCAAGCAGGGAGTCCGATGATTTCCTGGTGATTGGCCGTACTGACGCTCGGTCTCAGCACGGGCTTGCCGAGGCAATTCGGCGTGGCCAGGCTTTTGCGCAAGCGGGCGCAGATGTCGTATTTGTTGAAGCCCCGGAGTCAATCGAGGAAATGACGCAGATCTGCCGCGAGATTGACCGGCCGTTGATTGCAGATATGGTAGAAGGTGGGAATACGCCAGTATTGTCCGCCCGGCAATTGCAGGAAATCGGTTACCAATTGGCAATATTCCCTGGCACCGCGTTTCTGGCTGCTGGCAATGCTGTGGAATCAGTGTATATGCATTTGAAGGAGACGGGAAGTAGTCCTGGGTTGAAAACCCCGCTCTATGATTTTAAACGGTTCAGCAACATGATGGGATTCGATAAAGTTTGGGCCTTTGAAAAGAAATGGATTGACTAATGAATGAGTCCTTATTCGTTCAATTGTTTTCCAGTGTATAGTGAAGGGCATCAGTCAAAATGAAATGGCTAACTCGGAAATAGCCATCATCCTACCAGAGGGGATTGCCCACGGCCGGCATTAAATTTGTAGATGCAAACAGAGTTTAATGGACCTGTTCGATGGGTATCCGATAGTCGATTACGGGTCGCCCCGAAGCCAGCCGGGTTCTGGTTGGAAGGGACTGCTCATCAGGCCCGGGGATCTGGATAAATGCCGAAGCTGCTGGAAGTAAGGAACCTGAAGACGCAGTTCTTCACCTCTGGAGGTGTTGTCAAAGCCGTAGGCGACATTTCTTATGACGTTGAAGAAGGAGAAACCTTAGCGGTTGTCGGTGAATCCGGGTGTGGTAAGTCGGTGAGTGCAATGTCGATTCTACGTTTGATTCCCTGGCCGCCGGGTAAGGTGGTTGGCGGAACGATCCAATTCATGGGTAAGGATTTGCTGACTGTCAGCGAAGATGAAATCCGCACCATTCGGGGTCGACAAATCAGTATGGTTTTTCAAGAGCCGATGACCTCATTGAACCCTGTGCTCTCCATTGGGCTGCAGCTGACTGAAACCATGCAGCATCATCTGGGCTTATCTTTAGAGGCTGCCAAAAAGCGGGCGGTTGAATTACTGATAAAAGTGGGCATTACTGACCCGGAACGGCGGCTCAATCAGTACCCCCATCACCTGTCCGGCGGGATGCGGCAACGGGTCATGATCGCATTGGCGCTGAGTTGTGAGCCAAAGTTGATTATTGCAGACGAGCCGACAACCGCATTGGATGTCACTATTCAAGCCCAAATTCTGGAGTTGATGAAGGAACTGACCAGAGAACTTGGCGTGGCTCTGATTGTGATTACCCATAATCTAGGTATCGTTGCCCGATATGCAGATCGGGTAAACGTAATGTATGCGGGAAAAATGATAGAGATGGGGCAGGCCAAGCAGATCTACCATGACCCGCTCCATCCCTACACACTGGGATTGTTGGCATCGGTCCCGCGCATGGATCAGCCGCGAGGGGAGCGTCTGGTGCCTATTACGGGCCAGCCACCTGATCTGACCGGCCTGGATAATGGCTGCGCCTTTCGGCCGCGCTGCCGATTTGCCATTGACCGGTGCGCCAACGAGATCCCCTCGCTGGATGGAGCTGGCGATGGCCATTCGGTCGCCTGCTGGCGCGCCAATGAAATGCGGGACCTGAGAGCCGTATCATGACTTCGGCTGCCGTAGCAAAACAGCTCAATGAGGTCGGCATCGAACCAGCCGAGTCGTCTTTGTTGGAGATTCGCGATCTGAAGATGCATTTCCCGGTGACCGAGGGCACTGTGCACCAAAAAGTGGTAGCCCATGTCAAAGCGGTCGATGGCGTATCGTTCAACATTGCACCTGGCGAGACTCTAGGTCTGGTGGGCGAATCCGGTTGCGGCAAGACCACAGTCGGGCGCTGTATCCTGCAGCTTGAACGCGCTACCAGTGGTCAGATACTGTTTAAAGGGCGGGATCTCACGCAGCTGGACCAAAAGGCGTTAGTGCCGGTTCGGGCAAAAATCCAGGTGATCTTTCAAGACCCGTACAGTTCACTCAACCCGCGAATGAAAATCGGTAGCATGCTGGAAGAGCCCATGCGTGTACACCGCATCATCGAGGACCCGCAACAACGCCGGGCACGCGTCCACGAATTGCTGAGCGTTTGCGGCCTTGATCCGAAATTCTCTGATCGCTATCCACACGAAATGAGTGGCGGCCAGCGGCAACGGGTCGGCATCGCCCGCGCTTTGGCGCTTAACCCGGAATTTATCATTTGTGATGAAGCAGTATCAGCGCTGGACGTATCAATCCAGGCCCAGGTCATCAATCTGCTGGAAGATCTACGCAAGCAGTTCAACCTGACCTATCTGTTCATTGCCCACGACCTGAGCGTCGTACGACATATTTCAGATCGGGTCGCGGTCATGTATCTTGGCAAACTGGTTGAGCTAGCCGGCGGCGATGAACTGTTTGATCGCCCAAAACACCCTTACACCCGCGCTCTCTTGGATGCGGTACCTATACCGGATCCTGAGGTGGAAAGCCATAGAGCGCATAAGGTGCTTCAAGGCGAGGTGCCCAGTCCTATGAATCCACCCAGCGGATGTGTTTTTCACCCCCGCTGCGCCCTGGCGGTGGAAAGTTGTAGAGTCTCAGTGCCGCAGCGCCGTGAGATTTCGGCTGGTCACTGGGTAGCCTGCAGCCAGATTTAGCAGCGCGGTCGTGCAGGCTCAGAGTTAAATAAGCATTTTCTAATACATGCGATGGCGAAATAGGTGTTGACTGTGCCCAGGAATATTAACAACAATGATGCAATCGGCATGTTTTCATGCTGGTAATCAATTCGACGCTGTTAAACAAAAGCGAGGAGAGTAGGAAATGAAAAAACGTAAGAGAAAATTTGTCATTTCTATAGCGACAGGAGCGTTTCTGGCGGCAGGCCTGACTATGAGCGCGTCGGCGGCGACGCCGCAACCAGGCGGCACGCTGAATTTTGTAGTGGCCAGCAAGATCCCATCGTATGATGGCCATCAGGAAACCACGTTCGGTATGGTGCATCCCATCAGGCCGTTCTACAGCCTGTTGATTCGGGTAAACCCGGAAAATCCGGCGGATCCGGCCGACTTTAAGTGCGACCTGTGTGAAGGTGATGTGCCGGCAGCTACAGATGGCGGTACCAAGTACACGTTCAAGATCAGAAGTGGTGTCACGTTTCATGATGGCACGCCATTGACGTCGGCGGACATCAAGGCCACCTATGACAAAATCATTTTCCCGCCCGAAGGCATACCGAGTTCGCGAAAGGCGTTTTTCAAGATGGTTGATTCTGTTGAAGCGCCCGATGCCAACACGGTTGTGTTCAATCTGAAATTCCCGTCAGGTGCGTTCATTCCGGCTGTGGCAACGCCGTTCAATTTTGTCTACAGCAAGAAAGATCTGGAGACCCATGGCTATGATTGGCACAAAAAGAACGTAAACGGCACTGGGCCTTTTATCTTTGTCGAGGACATTCCAGGCCAACATGTAATGGGTAAGAAAAACCCGAATTATCACTTCGAAGGAAAACCATACCTGGATGGGTTCAAGGCGATTTCTGCACCGAAGATGGCTGTTCGGATCAATGCTATCCGCGGCAATCAGGCATCTATTGAGTTTCGTGGATTTCCGCCCAAGGCAAGGGACGATATGGTTAACGCGCTGGGTGACAAGCTGACAGTCCAAGAAAGCGACTGGAACTGCGTGCTGATGTCGACGGCCAATACCAAGCGGCCCCCGTTCGATGATATTCGGGTGCGGCAAGCACTGACCCTCGCGGTCGATCGCTATGCGGGCTCGAAGTATCTGTCGCAGATCGCGATCGTCAAGACGGTTGGTGGTCTGGTATTCCCGGGACACCCTCTGGCGGCGTCGCAGGAAGAATTGGAGCAACTGATCGGGTATTCCCGTGATATCGAAGCGAGCCGGGCCAAGGCACGAGCTTTATTGAAAGAAGCTGGGGTCCCGGAAGGATTTCAGTTTGTGTTCAATAACCGCGGTGTCGACCAGCCGTACAAGGTGGTGGGTACCTGGCTGGTGGATCAATGGCGCAAGATTGGCCTGGATCCACAGCAGACGGTAAAGCCGTCGCCACAGTTCTACAACACCTTGCGCAAACAGTTTGATTTCGATGTCTCCATCGACTTCAACTGTCAGTCGGTGATCAACCCGATCGCTGATGTGTCGAAGTTCCTGTGCAGTGCCGGCAACAACTATTCGCAATGTGAAAACCAGGAACTCGAGGATCTTTATGACAGCCTGATGCGGGCGGAAACTCTTGATGACCAACGCTCAATCATGCGCCAGTATGAAAAGGCGGCATTAGACCTCGCTGGCGGTGCCATCACCCTGTGGTGGTACAAGATCAACCCACACCGCGAATATGTGAAGGGGTGGAAGATCGCTCCGAGCCATTACCTGAACCAGCATCTAGACAACGTCTGGTGCACAGACGGCAAGTGTTCGTAACCGATGTTTTGGTTGGATCAGTGATTACTGAAGTAGATCACTGTTAATGTAGTTTGTTGAGTTGAAGCGCCCGCCTGTCGCCTATACGGTGGCAGGCGGTCTTTTTTCTGGCAAGGGTATGCATCGATATATCACCAAGCGCCTGTTACTGATTATCCCGACCTTGCTGGGAGCCGCGATGATAATTTTCTTTATGCTCCGGCTGATCCCTGGTGATGTGTGCGAAGTGCGATTGGCAGGTACCGGCCTCTACGTGGATGAGGCTGAGATCGAACTGTGCCGAGAGAAATTGGGTCTCACCAAGCCAGTTCTTGTACAGTTCTACAACTTCGTTAGTGGTTACCTCACTTGGGATTTAGGCGAATCGATGTGGACAGGCAAACCGATTACCCATGAGATTGGTATACGCTTTAAGTTGTCAATCCAGGTTGCGATCATGGCGACGCTGGTGGCCGTGCTCATAGCGATTCCACTTGGCGTTATCTCCGCCGTTAAGCAGGACACTTGGGTTGACTATGTCGTGCGCTCGTTCAGCATCGCAGGCATTGCTATGCCCTCATTCTGGCTTGGTATCCTGATTATTCTTGGCCTTTTGATAGGGAGTCAGAAGTTTTTTGGTGAACCATGGATGCCACCAATTTATTATGTCTCACCGTTTGAGGACTTCTGGCGCAACATGTCCCAGTTAATCTGGCCTGCCGTCGCAACCGGCTATCGGTATTCGGCTGTCGTCACCCGAATGACCCGCTCAGCCTTACTTGAAGTATTGCGGGAAGACTATATTCGTACCGCCAGGGCCAAGGGCATGATCGAGAAGGTCATTATCAACCGCCATGCGCTTAAGAATTCCATGTTGCCGGTGTTGACGATTGTTGGGATCGAATTTGCATTTCTGATTGGTGGTCTCGTCGTCACCGAACAGGTGTTTAATCTAAATGGTTTAGGAAGGTTGTTTGTCGAGTCGGTGGGTGCACAGGACTTTAACCTTACCCAGCAACTGGTTATGCTGGTCGTGTTGGTGGCTGTGTTTACAAATTTTGTTGTTGATCTTCTCTATGCCTGGCTTGATCCCAGAATTCGCTACGGTTGATTGAGGACGTTTCGTTGGCAATTGCCGAAACAGCGACTGAATATATCGTCCCCGAGAAGGCTCGGGATTCCTGGTATGTGCAGTTCTGGGGTTTGGTTTGCCGACAGCCTTTAGGTGCTGCAGGCGGTCTGGTTGTTTTGATCATGCTCTTTGCTACTATTTTTGCTGAAGTGATCTCGCCTTATGATCCGGAGATAATTTCATTTGAAAGCATGTTGGTCCCGCCGAGCGTCGATCATTGGATGGGGACTGATGCGTTTGGGCGCGATATTCTGACCCGGATCATCTATGGCGCGCGGACTGCTTTGTTCGTCGGTTTCACAGCGGCTTTTGTTGGCTCCACTCTCGGATTAATTCTCGGTGTTGCGAGCGCTTACTTCGGTGGCTTCTTTGATCTGGTGGTTCAACGTCTGGTCGATATTTTGATGGCGTTTCCGTTGATCGTTTTGGCGCTCGCCGTAGTAGCAACGTTGGGCGCAGGTACTGTCAACGTCGTCATTGCTATTACGATTCCGTTTATTCCGCAGTGTGCGAGAGTCGTTCGCTCGAGTGCCCTCGCAATTCGAGAGATACCGTATATAGATGCAGCGAGGGCACTGGGTTTTGGACACACTCGGATCATCATGCGACACATGGTGCCCAACGTGATGGCGCCTTACCTCATAATGGTGACCACTTTTGTGGGACACGCTATTTTGCTAGAAGCATCGTTGTCATATCTCGGGTTAGGCGTGCAGGAGCCTACGGCGGCATGGGGTCTGATGCTGCAAGGCGGTGCGGAAGAGTTTGCAGAAAGCGCCCCGTGGGTCCCGATTTTCCCAGGCCTCGCCATCACGCTTGCGGTATTCGGGTTCAATTTATTTGGCGACGCACTGCGCGATCTTCTGGATCCTCGACTGCGGGCGCGATAACAAGAAAGAATCAGTCAAGATTCGACTTCCACGGGCTGTCTTGTCTCGACTTCCTAAGTCCAAGTCCCCGACGTTGGTTATACCAATTCAGTAGGCGGTTCAACGCCTCCAAGCCTGGGAGTTCTGTTACATGCAACTGGCTATCCTTGATGATTATCTAAGCGTTGCTCTGAAAGTGGCGGATTGGTCGGCCATCGAGCAACACGCCAAGATCAGTGTCTTTACAACCCACTTGGGCGACGAAGAGCAGGCCGCCCAGGCGCTTGCCGATTTTGAGGTTGTGATCGCAATGCGGGAACGCACCATGTTTCCAGCGTCGTTATTGACAAGATTACCCAAACTCCGACTGCTGGTGACTACAGGATTGCGCAATCAGGCAATCCCTATGAAAACTGCGCGTGAGTTTGGTATCGACGTTTGCGGAACCAACCTGTTGGGGTATCCCGCCTTTGAGCATACCTGGGCATTGATCCTGGCGCTGGTCAGACAGATACCTCTTGAGAACAACTCTATGCATGAAGGTGGGTGGCAAGAAGGCTTTGCAGGCGGATTGCGTGGCAAAACCCTGGGGATACTGGGCCTTGGCAAGCTCGGAAGTCAGGTTGCCAAAGTGGGCCAGGCGTTTGGAATGGAGATCATCTCCTGGAGTCAGAATTTGACTGACGCTCGGGCGCAGGAATGCGGCGTCGCAAAGGTAGGGAAAGATGAATTACTCTCCCTTTCGGACATTGTTACGATCCATCTAGTGATGAGCGACCGCACTCGTGGCCTGATCGGTGCTCGAGAACTGAATCTGATGAAATCCAGCGCTTATTTGGTAAATACATCCCGTGGGCCAATCATCGACGAGACAGCCCTTGTCGATGCGCTCCAACGCGAGATCATTCGCGGGGCCGGTATAGACGTATTCAGTGTTGAGCCCTTACCCGTTGACCACTCACTTCGCAGGCTCAACAACGCCCTATTGACAGGTCATACCGGTTATGTGACCGAAGAGAACTTTAGGTTGGGGTACCGCGAGGCGGTCGAAGATGTTCTCGCTTGGATTTCTGGCAACACGATCCGGTTACTTAATTAAGCAGCAGTACAGAGTCGATAAGGGCCGCAGGTCAGCTGCGTGCTGTTTCCCCGCATAACAGTGCCAAACCTTGATCCCATTAGTCAAACCCCCCAGTCGCTCGGCGCCTTTTCATTCAGGCGCAGGTGGAGAAGAGTCCTGGGTTGGATTGGCTTCGGCCTGGGCCGAGGCATCTGAACCACCAGCCCACTGTTCCATGGCATTGTCAATGCTCTGGCAGATCGCTGTCCCGGCCTGCCCAAGCTTACGGGCTCGAAGACAAATTATTGACAGCGTTACGGCTGTCAGTTGAATCTGGTCACGCCGGCGTCTCGCATCACGATGCTGTTCTTTTAGCCAGATCGCGGATCCATGTCCGGTTTTAGTCTTAGGCGTAGCAAGCACAGTTGCTGCCTGGTATTCAGCGACCATAGATGCGCAGGCCTTTAGGTGAGCAGGTGAATAGGCCACCTCGTCTGAACGAATAATGGTTAGTGCATCCTTTTTCAGACGTTTCACTTTTCTTTCGTTCCCGAACAGATTAAACATGGCGCCAGTTGCTCCTAACTCAGTGTCATCATGACATTGTCCCTGTAAGCCTGATGAGTAGTGAGTCGGTGGTACCAATCCTCAAGGCTGGGCAGAGCGGCCCGTTGAATATCCAGATTGAACCATCTATAAGCCATTACGCCAACGGGGATATCACCAAAACTGAAATGGTTTCCCGTCACATATCGGTGCTGAGATAAATGGTCATCCAGTATGCGCAGTGCGGCCTCGGTTTTATTCCGGCCTGCGGCAATGACTTCAAGATCCCGGTTCTGCTGGGCAGTTCTGACCAGATTCCTAAAAAGAGGGCGAATCGCCGGACCAAGTGTGGTTTGTTGCCAGTCCATCCACTGCTGCGCCAGGGCGATTGACCAGGGATCCTGTGGCAACAGGCCATGTGGCTCACGACTTTCACATAGGTAGCGCACAATCGCGTTAGATTCCCAAAGGGTTCTCCCGTTATCGATCAAGGTCGGCACCAGTCCGTTGGGATTCATTGCAAGGTATTTAGAGCTCTGATTATGTCCAAAGGTTCCGCCGATGTCTTCGCGCTCATAGGACAGGTGAAGCTCATCACACACCCACAATACCTTTTGTACGTTTGACGAATTCCTTCGCCCGAGGATATTCAGCATGAAATGCTCACCTTTAGTTGCTGGTCGCCATTATGGGCCGTAGTCTCATGGGGCAGGAGCGCTCCAGTGCTACGTGGCTGAGTGAGGTTACCATGTTGGCTTTCGGGAAAAATCATGTACGAGTGGTTTCGCCTGCAGATTGTATTGGCAACAAAAGGACCAGCAGATAGGCGACCAGCACCATGGCCGCGAGGAAATAGAACACGCTGGCCAACCCGTAGGAATCGGCAATCAAGCCGCCGATGGGCATGGCCACCACTGTCATGATCGCCTGGGTGCCGAAAAGAATACTAGTCGTCGTTCCAAAATAGGTGGGCGGCGACAAATCCATCATCCAACTTTGTACCACCGGGCGGACGGAAAAAAGGAAACATCCCGCGACCGTCACTACTGAAGTCACCACGAAGATGCTGGGAAAAGGCGTGATCAGGGCCAACAGTACCGCGCTGCCGGCAAGCCCCCACAGCATCACTGGTCGCCTACCAGTCCAGTCTGACCATATGCCGGCGACCGGGCCCGAAACCAAACCACCGATCTGTAACGCCATCATCACCATACCCATCCAGATCGCACCGGTTTTCAGCTCGTTAATCAGATAAAGCGGCAGGAATAGATACAGGCCGTTCTGCGCAATATTACGGCAGCCGGAGGCGACCGCAAGACCGATAATGGCGCGGTTGCGCAACAACGCCCTCAGGTCGCTAACAATGTGGAGAAAAGATTTTGACTTTCCAGAATGGGGCCGTGTACGGCCTTCTTTCGGGAGCAGAGTGAATCCGATCAGGAGGCCGATAAGCAGCACAGGGGCTGTTGCAACAATGGAGGTCTGTTGCCATGAATAGGAGGCCAACAGTACGCCCGCAGCGATCGGTGCGAGTGTGTCGCCCAGGTTGGCGCCCAGGGCATGAATTGCAAGGGCGCGCCCCCTGTGCCTTGGGTAATGTTCTGAAAGATAGGCAATCGCAGGCGGGTGCCATAAGTTATTGGACATCCCCAGGAGAATGACTGCTCCCAGAAAACCCAGAAGATGAGTGGTCCACCCAAAAGCAAGAAGTGCGAATCCCCCAATCAGTAAAGACACGATCTGGAAAAGCATACGTCGACCGGTAATATCGACAAGCAGTCCGCTGCCGAGGTTGGCAACCCATGAACTGATGTGAAAAACAGACACCAATAACCCGGTGTCGGTATACGAGAGTCCCAGATCAGGCCCTATGAACGGTATCAGCAGGTAGAAAAATGCTGCAATCCAGTGTATCGCACTGTGGCCAAGGCCAACAATGAAGGCGGGTCCTTGCTCGGCCCAGCCAATTTGGTTTGTTGGTGCGGTTTTGTTCACATCCCGGGGAGGTAGCGTTCGCACAATCGGGAATGGTGCACCATAATAGTATCCGGCGACTGAGTTAAACGAAAAAAGAATCCGGGCCGCAGCCTCTGAGGAAACAACAATGGGACGTAATGCTATCAGATGTGGCGCCGACGAGCGCGTTGGGTATGGGCATGCCGACTGCCCAGGTGTCGCGACATGACTCAAGAAAGAGAATCGCTGCCTCTTGCCAGATTTACGGTTCTGGATCTGACCCGGGTCCGCTCCGGCCCAACCGCAGTGCGGCAGCTGGCGGATTGGGGGGCAAACGTAATCAAGATTGAATCACCAGAACATATGGATACTGAAAGCGGCATGGGTGGCGCTCGCCATGGGCCTGATTTTCAAAACATTCACCGCAATAAGCGCAGTATGACTTTGAACCTGAAAGATTCTAAAGGGCATGAGGTTTTTATGCGTTTGGTCGAATCGGCAGACGTGGTCGTAGAGAACTTTCGCCCCGAAGTGAAACGACGTCTTGCAGTGGACTATGAAGCGCTTGATGCTCGTAATCCTCGTATCATCCTTGCCAGCATTTCTGGTTTTGGCCAGAGTGGCCCATATGCCAACCGGCCAGGATTTGATCAGGTTGCCCAGGGAATGGGAGGGCTGATGTCCATTACCGGTTTGCCGGGCCAAGGGCCCGTACGGGTCGGCGTGCCTATAGCGGACCTCGCTGCAGGGATGTATGCAGCGATCGGTATCCTCATTGCGCTATTACAACGCGATGAAACTGGAAAAGGTCAGTGGGTACACACCTCGCTGTTGCAAGCGCAGATTGCTATGCTTGATTTTCAAGCAGCACGTTGGCTCATCGGCAACGAGGTTCCCTCACAGGCTGGTAATAATCACCCCACGAGCACGCCGACCGGAGTGTTCAAGACTGCCGACGGATTTATCAATGTCGCCTGTTCCGGAGAGCTCATGTGGAAGCGTTTGTGCACGGTGATCAAGGCCGATGCCCTGATAGAGACCCCTGCCTACCGCAATGAAGCGTTGCGGCTACAGAACCGGGAACAGTTGAACGATACGCTGAATTCCTATCTGGTAAAACGTAACAGCAGCGAATGGATCAAGGAGATGAATCATGCCGGGGTTCCTTGTGGCCCGATCTACACCATCGATGAAGTGTTTGCGGACCCTCAGGTTCAGGATCTGGATATGGAGGCCAACGTGTCCCATCCGCTACTCGGTCAATTGAGGCTGGTAAGAAACCCGGTGAGCATGCCCGGAGTACCCAGTGTTGCGTATACCGCGACACCGGAGCGGGGACAACATACTGAGGCCGTATTGATTGAATCCGGTCTTTCCAGAGAGGAGATCGCCGCGCTACGAAAAGACGGTGTGATCTGATTCGTTAACGGCGTGTTAGTCAGCGACCCTTAAAACGCGGTTTTCGTTTCTCACTAAATGCCTGACGACCTTCCCGGTAGTCATCACTGTCAAAACATCGAGCCGCCAGGGTTTCGATTTCGGCCAGATCACGCTGCTCTGGATCCTTCAGCGCTTCCGCGACCGTTCGGTTCGCTGAATGAATCGTCAGTGGTGCATTAGCAGCAATCCTGGCAGCATATTCAGTGACATAACTCTCAAGCTCAGCGACGGGCACCACCCGGTTAACCAGGCCCATCTGTATTGCTTCTTTTGAGTTAAACCGACTTCCCGTATATAGAAGCTCTCGTGTGAAAGAAGGGCCAATCAGTTGGACCAGGGGATATATGTCTTCCCACCGGTAAGCCAGCCCGAGTCTGGCGGCGGGAATAGCGAACACTGCATTGTCAGCGGCGATACGAATATCACAGTGGATAGCGACACTCGTGCCACCGCCAATACAATACCCTTGGATCATTGCAATCGAAGGCTTTGCGAGCTGATCCAGCGCTGCTACGGCTGCCTGAACTGTCAAGTTGTATTCGTCCGTCGTACTTTTGGATGATCGCTTTTTCTCAAACTGAGAAATATCAGCGCCTGAAGAAAATGCTTGATCACCCTGGCCTCTGAGAATCACTACGCGAACGTCGTCATCATCGGAAAACTGTTCGGTGATGCGTGGGATCGCCTCCCACATCTCAAAGGAAATTGCGTTCTTTTTTTCTGGTTGATTAAGGATGATCCAGCCGATGCCATTGGACTTATTTACTATGATCTTGTCTGTTAACTGGGTCATGTCATTC
>JBBWVW010000152.1:0-2937 GCA_050256425.1 Arenicellales bacterium
GATGGGCACAATGGCGGTGTAATAGTCCGATATTGCCGCTGAGGTCCCGGAAGACAACAAGATCTTCGCCAAGAATTCGAATTGGGACAGGTTGCTGTTTCAGTTGTTCAGCCATGGCAACGGGTTGCCAGAACAGTCGCATATACTCGCCACAGGGGGTTTCGGGCCCAATATGAGTTAGATTTACGTCTTCCTCTAATGGTTGGTTAATGTGGTATCCGCCAAATTTTGTGTTTGTCCAACGAGTTTCTTTTGTCATCGAAATACTTCTCAGCAAGGCCTGGTTTAGTAGGGTAGTTATATTTGATTTGAATAGTCTACATTAGTAAGGATCAAATCGAATCTAACAAAACAGTAAAAATATACTAAAAAATCCAATTACTATATATAAGAAGCTCGAGGCCTCAAATATCAATCAGCCACGGAGTTAGAACTCCCCATTTTCTTGACGCCCGTTTATTGATCCGGTTTAGTCGCCGACTAGGTAACGTTGATGATTGGTTTTTCGCATATGTTGGCCAAAACCCGCGAATAGGCGCTCGAAAATGAGGTTCTTAGATCTGGGTTACAAACCAATAAGAACGATAAATTGCACCCTTAAATTGCCAGTACCTTAAGAATTCGTTCGGCTTTGATAATGGATCGTGGTTTCAGGTAAAAATCTCCCGTAGTGCGTGTGATGGGCTAGTACCCCAGACGGGTATTGACCTGATTTTGTAAAGTTTCACCGTTGATGAGTCGTCGCATATTGTTGAAGAAAAGTTCCAACGTAAGCGAGACATAGGCATTGCCATCGTCCGCAGATATATGGGGGGTCACAATGAGATTAGGCACTTTCCAGAACTTGGAGTCAGCCGGTAGTGGTTCGGGATCAAACACGTCCAGAATTGCCCCGCTGACCGAGCCATCCAGAAGCTTTGCGGCCAGTGCATCGTAGTCCACGACTGCAGCGCGGCCAATATTCACCAGGCCTGCGCCTGGTTTCATTAACCCCAGACGCCGCTCATCGAGCAGATTCACAGTCTCATCGGTTAACGGTGTAACTACAAAAACAAAATTGCCCCGCGGTAAAACACTGTCCAGATCTTTAACCGGAACCGCCTCATCCACCTCGGACACACTATTACCATGCCGTGACACGCCGATGACATACAGGCCCATAGCCTTGGCTTGTTGAGCGACCGATCGCCCGATGCTGCCAGTGCCAATAATCACTAATGTTTTTCCAGCGATTGGAGTTGAGTACAGCGAATCATACTTGGCGGCTATCTGATTATGAATAAGCTGGGGCATATGGTTATGCAGCATCAAGATACTCATGATCCCAAATTCACCACCTTTCTTGGCATGAACTCCCTTATTGTTGGTCAGGACGACCTGGGCGGGAAGCCAATCCATTGGCGCAAGGTGCTCGACTCCCGCGCCGATGATATGAATCCACTTTAGATTGGGGGCAACTTTGGCAAGCCCTTCGGTTGGAAGATCCCATGTCACCAATACATCAGCAGATGCCATGTGTTTTGAAAAATTGTCCGTATCCCAGTCGATAGACAAATCCAGTTCTCGCGCCACGTCAGGGTGATTGATGCTCGCCTCATCAAAGCGCTGTTGAGTAATGGTAAAAACTTCTTCACCCTCAGCAGTATTGGGGAAGGTATCAGGTCGATAGTGATTATTCTTGATATGGACTCGCAACACGGTTTTCTAGCCTAGTCTTTTTAGTTTATTGATAATGCGCTCATCCCGCTCTGGAGCCGGATGATTGTCAGCATCAAAAAGGATATCCATAACCTTCGCCCCGGTGTCGCGCAGTAACCCGTGGTCGTCAGTTGCTGATTGAAGCGGTCGATACAGGACCGTGTCGCTTCCGTAGGTGGGAATAACACTCGATCCAAGATCAGTTGGCTGCGGAGGGGGTTGACCCTTTTGCAGGTTACGAGCCAACTGTTGCATCTGACGGCGATATAACGTGACACCCCGATCACCTGGGACAAGGTATTCCCGCTCATGATCGGAAATCAGCCCCATTCCCTCTACTGCCTCCACATCGCCGGGACGCCGTTGACGCTCCTCGTAACTGCGCTTAAGCAGCTCGCCCTGTTCGATCCTTTGCATGCCTTCTGGAGTGTTGTATTCCTTCGGGTCTCCCCGTTCTCCAAAATTACCCCAGGCGTAAGCAATACAGTGTTGGTCATCTAAGGGCACAACCCAGCGCGTGAACGCGCTGCGCCCAAAATAACGTGAGGCTGTTCCATCGCAGGCAAATGCAGACCCTGCCTGGGTAAAGTTCGGCAAGATCAGTTCATTGACTCTCACCCAGATGTTATCGCCGACCCGACGAGAAGCGGTGCCCAGAAAACGAATCTTGTCACGCTGATAGAACTCAATCTCGCCCATTTGACCGAAGCCATCGGAAAACTGAGACTGGTGAAGGAATGCGGTGTGAACCGGATCAACAATCGCGTCAAGTACCTGTATCCAGTTGCAGTGAAACGGCACGGCGTAGGGAGTCATGACCATTTCGGGAATGCCATAGCTGTCGTACATCGGAAATGGCGGTTGGTGCTCAAAGGGGCCAAGGTATGCAAACAGTAATCCTTTGAACTTTTTCAGCGGATAGGCGCCCAGGCGGATCTGTTCTTGCGCGTGTTGGACATGAGGAGATCCATCCGGTTCGCCCGGAATCTCCAGGATTGTTCCATCAATATCAAATACCCATCCATGGTAGCAGCAGCGGATTCCATGGGCCTCGCAACGCCCGTATTCGAGCGATGCTCTTCGGTGCGGACACTTTTTGTGAACCAGACCGTATGCACCGGATTGGTCCTTGAAAAGGACCAACTCTTCACCCAGCACTTTGATCAATTTGGGGCGCGACCCTATCTCGCTGGCAATATGAACGGGATGCCAGTATCGCCTGAGTAATTCGCCACAGGA
>JBBWVW010000153.1:0-17426 GCA_050256425.1 Arenicellales bacterium
TGGAAGAATTTGTTTTTTGCAAAACCAATGTTGGAGTCACCAAAGGGGAGAATATATGTATAACTTTAATAAGCCCATATTATCTATCAGTGCAGGAGCCGCCATGCTCTGCGTGGGTGCTGTGCAGCCAGCGGTTGCCGAGGTTGGCTTTGGTAAGCCGGGTGAGGCCGTCAACCTGGTAGTTGGGTATCAGCCTTATTACACCGAATCATGGTCCGGGGTTGTGATCAATGGCCAGAATTCCTGGAAGAAGTATCTGCCGGCCGGGTCCGATGTGAAATTTGAAATTGGACTGCAAGGCTCAGTCATCGTCGGCAAGATGTTGGGTGAGAAGAACCATCTTGGTTACATGGGCGATATGCCTGCGATCGTATCGACCACTAAGAAGGATAAAGTTGACATTCGTATGATCGCTGTGTTGGGAACGTCGCGTCAGCAGTGCAACGTATTCCTGGTCAGAAATGATGCACCGGAGTTCGCAAATGGTATGGAAGCTGTCAAGTGGATGGATGGCAAGTTGGTAGCCGCCCCCCACGGCGCATGTACTGACCGTTTTGCCCGTTGGGCATTCGAGCAGGCTGGCATCCAGCCCAAAAAATACCTCAACATGAACATCGAGGTTATCACCTCCAGCTTCAAAAACAACAAACTCGATGCCGCAGTTATCTGGGAGCCTACCGCTTCGAAGATTCAGTTGCAGGGTATTGCGCGGCGCGCCGCATCGGGCGAAAGCTTTGATGGCGTAGAAGGCGGTGATGCAGGCTTTTTGGCGATGCTCTATGAGATTATTCGTGACCGGCCCGATGTACAGCGTGGCTGGCTCGAAGCTGAGTTAGACGCCCAGTTGTTCTTAAAAGATCTGGGTAATGCTACAGCAGTATCACAGATGGCAGACGACCAGACCGAAGGCATGGATCGACGTACACTCTGGGCATCACTATATGGCCAGAACCCACCTGCGATCGGTGGCGGAGAAGACAAGCTGACGTTGCGATACGTGTTTGATGATACGGCCAGGCAACTGGTTTCTGCGGCAACTAGGTTCCTGCACGGCCGGAAGGTGGTACCGAATGCGATATTGCGACCAGAAGCCATCATGGATGATGTAGCAAAAGAAGTTCTGACATCACGAGGCTTGTCGGCACCCATCGGATTTGTGGCGGAACAGCCGGATTCTGCATACCAATAATTAAGATCTTAGTTTAGTAGATTGATTGAAAAGCGGGCCTCGAGACTGTCTCGGAGCCCGCTTTTGATTTCTAAGGCAAAACAAAGTTAAAGTACCATCCGCTGCGGTGAGCTTGGCTGTAAAGCTCGCCCGGTGGCAGGCAGAGTAGTAGTTACTGCCCACCCGAAACATGGGCAAAAGGGGAAGATGTGAATGAGTAATCAAGGTGTCAGCGGGCACGCTCCAACAGGCTTTCAGTATTTTCTGTACAAGACCTGGAAATCATTGAAGTCGCCCATGCCGTACCTGGCGTTCGCGGGTATCGGGCTATGGCTACTGACCTATTTTCTTTTAAATGAGTATTGGAAACTTTTCCCCTTTTTTAAGATCCCGGGCCCGGTCGAGGTAATAACCGAATGGCTAAGTAGAGACCCGATCTGGGGTACCTCGCTTTTTACCGAAGACTACTATATTAATATTTGGGTCAGTTGCAGGCGAGTCATTATTGGCTTCACTCTGGCAACAGTTCTCGGTGTGCCCTTGGGCCTCTTTATGGGCTGGTCAAAGAAGTTTAAGGATTATACTTTTCCAGTGCTGGAGACCTTACGGCCGATTCCTATTCTCGCATGGGTTCCGCTTGCAATTGTGATGTTCTCGGGGTTTGAGACGCCAATCATCTATCTGGCAACCTTAGCCTCTTTTTTTGTGACCGCTTTAAACACAATGCTCGGTGTAGAGTCCATTGATGAGTCTTATTTCCGGGCGGCGGGCTGTCTTGGCTCTAAGAAACGACATGTTTTTATGAATGTGGTGGTGCCCGGCTCTTTGCCATTTATATTTACCGGTTTGCAGATCAGTGTCGGGGTAGCTTGGTTTTCTTTAGTGGCAGCAGAGATGATCTCTGGTGATTATGGGTTGGGTTATATGATTATGGCTTCGTATATGGTCAACAAGTACACCACCATGGTTATGGCCATGTTAACGCTGGGATTGGTTGGTTGGATAACCTCAGCAATGGTGCGCGCTGCCGGCAATCGTATGATGCGGTGGCGAGAAAAGGCGCTTGGCCAAGGAGGTGTGTAGATGACTACAGCAGTTCATCAGCAGCCGGCAACAGATAGGAACGCTTCCACTAAGGGGGCGATCAGCATACGCAATGTCACCAAGATTTATGACCCAGAGGGTGCAAATGTCCTTGCGGTGGACGATTGCTCTTTAGAAATAGCGCCGGCTGAGGTCTGTATGATTGTTGGGCCATCCGGCTGTGGTAAAACCACCTTGCTGAACGCTATTGCCGGTTTTCATTCGATCACATCAGGCCAGATAGATCTTGATGGTGAAATGCTCTGTGGGCCGGCCAAACCTCTGGCCGATCAGGGTGCTGATCGGGTTGTCGTATTCCAGAATGGCGCACTGTTCCCCTGGAAAACGTTGGCTGATAACGTAGCTTATGGCCCGATTGTTCAGGGATTAATGAATAAAGCCGATGCTCGCGAGAAAGCAATTTCGATGCTATCTGAGGCTGGATTATCGGGTGTCGCAGACAAGTATCCGGGCGAAGTGTCCTCGGGAATGGCTCGACGGGCAGAAATCGTTCGCGCGTTGATAAACGATCCCAAAGTATTGCTGCTGGATGAACCCTATCGTGCTATGGACGCGCTGACCAAGTCAATCATGCATGAATCTTTGCTTGAGGTATATGACCGCACTCGAGTTACCATCTTTTTCATAACGCATGATTTGGAAGAGGCAATTTTCCTCGGAGATAGGGTCATTGTTATGACGACGCGTCCTGCCAGGACAAAGAAAATAGTCGAAGTAAAAATCAATAGGCCAAGAGATTATCGGTTACTGTCTTCTGAAGAGTTTAGGATTTTAGTGCAAGAGACCAAAGAAGCGGTTCATGAAGAGGCAGTCAAAGCGTTTGAAGCGGGTGAGCGAGAGCTTGCTTAATGTTCACCGCGCGCAGTAACTGAAAGTTGAGGAAATAAGATGGGAAAGGCATCGAAGAGACAGGAAACGCTAGGCGCTAGAGCTAAAGCTCTAGTTTCAGATCTGACTTTCAGACGTGGTGTTTTATCCATACTTATATTTCTTACTCTGTGGGAGATCGGATTTCGATTCAACGAGTGGTTCGGAGTTATGGTCCCGTTTGTGGGAAAGGTGGATGCGCCATCAATCGTTGCGACTCGCTGGAGCGATGTGGTTCTTTTACCTGGATATTGGGAAAGTTGGTATCTGAGTATGGGTCGGGTGTTCCTAGGTTTTTTGATTGCACAAATTATTGGAATCCCATTTGGACTAGCGATGGCGGTCAATAAATATTTTCGGGGCATGTTTTTCCCGCCATTTGAGATCCTTCGTCCGATACCACCGCTTGCATGGGTGCCGGCCTCCATCATTTTCTGGCCAACTACAGAATTGTCGATCATGTTTGTCACGTTTCTTGGAGCGTTCTATACCATCGTCATTAATGTACTCGGCGGCGCACGTGCTATAGATATCCAGTACCTACGGGCGGCGCAGTCGATGGGCGCAACTCAGTGGGACCTTTTCCGTAAGATTATCCTGCCCGGCACATTGCCATCCATTTTTGTCGGCGCCGCCGTAGGTATGGGAATTACATGGGAAGTAGTGCTGGCGGCTGAGATGATTTCCGGTGGGGGCCAGCAAAGTGGCGGGGGATTAGGCTTTTTCATCTGGAGTTCCTACATGGGTGGTGTAATGGATCAGGTTATCGTCGGCATGATCAGCATAGGATTGGCAGGATATATCTCCAGTAGTCTTATACGGTATATCGGATACAGATCGATGCCGTGGCGACGGATGTTCTGATCGTAATATTTCAGGAAAATTTCGAGAATAGAAAATGGTAAATCGTGGACTGAACTGGTGGAAGATTTAATGGCAGACGCACCTGACATGATGCAAGTAAATAATGTCTCCAAGGCATTTGGGGAGGACTGGGAACGTGAGATGGTTATTGAGAATCTCAGTCTCAAAATTCGACGCAATCAACTTACCGCGATTGTTGGGCCCTCAGGCTGTGGCAAATCGACAGTAGTCAACTTGTTGGCAGGATTCGAGCGGCCAGACAGTGGTCAAATCCTGCTGGATGGGCGCCCAGTTACAGGTCCCAGCAAAGATACGCTGGTTGTCTTTCAGGAAACCGCTTTGATGCCTTGGTTAACTACCTACCAGAACGTCACCTTTGGTCCCAAGTTGCGCGGCGATATACCTCGCGCTCAATTAAAAGAGGCGGCCGACAGTATTATTGAAACGGTTGGACTGAAAGAGTTTCGGGACAAGTATCCTTTGCAGCTGTCAGGTGGTATGCAACGGCGTGCTGAGCTTGCACGGGCGTTGATTAACCAACCGCTGGTTATGATCATGGATGAGCCATTCCGCGGTCTGGACGCCATGACTCGTCAGTTGATGCAGGAGTTCTACATGCGCTTGTGCGAGGAGGAGGCTCGGACTAACGTATTTGTCACCTCTGAACTTGAGGAGGCAATTATCCTTGCTGACAGCCTGGTTGTACTGTCAAACCGGCCAGCCACGGTGAGAGAAGTAGTGCAGATTGATTTGCCGAGGCCGAGAAATCTGGACATGCTGAGCTCTTCAGAGGCTTATGAATATAAACGTCATGCTATGGAAATGCTCCACGAGGAGGCACTGAAGAGCTTTCAGGGGGTTGATTCGAGTTCAGATTTTCTGGAAGCCTACTCTCGCAGGCCCTAGAGTCTTAGCAGTTCTGAATCTGCGCCGGCCGTCTTCCAACACTAGAATAACCTATGGGTGTTCTTGAGATCCTGTTGAATCGCCCGGTCATGATTTCCTGCGCAATCGCCGGTGCTTTGATCGCAAGCTTGGGCCCCTATATTCTCAAAAAAAGTGGCTCACATAGTGATCGGATCCGTGTTCTGGTGGTCCGCTCGGGGTATGTCGTTTCATGGATTAGTGTAGCTTTGTTTATTACTGCCGGATTTTTTTCTGATCACTGATCCTTCCGGCCCCACGCAAGTTATGACGCAGTTAGACTCTGGTCATAGGAATTAAGTAGGCGGGCGACAGTGTGCTTGAGATAGAAAATCTCTCCAAGAGTTTTGGAGATATTCAGGCGGTAAACAAACTTTCCCTGAAACTGGAGTCTGATTCAGTCGTTGGTTTTCTTGGCCCCAACGGCGCAGGGAAGACTACGACTATGCGTATGGTGTCGGGGTACCTTGTTCCTGACAGTGGTTCAGTGCGGATTTATGGCCACGATATTGTTCAGCAAAGACAGGCCGCGCAGTCGCATTTGGGCTACCTGCCAGAGGCGCCCAATGGGTTTGGCCGGCTGACGGTACGCGAGTTTCTCGTATTCTGCGGCCAGGCACGGCGCCTCTCAGGGCAGGCGCTTGAGGATGCTATTGACCAGGCCTGTGATCGGGTCGATCTGAGCCCTGCACTATACCGGCCACTTGCGCAATTATCCAAGGGTTGGCGACAAAGAGCGTGGCTTGCTCAGGCCATTTTGCACGAACCCAGGGTATTGGTTCTCGATGAGCCCACAGATGGGCTGGACCCCAACCAGAAGGAATTGGTGAGGCGCTTGGTACGTAAGATGAAAGTTGGCAGAACCATTGTGTTATCGACACATATACTGGAAGAGGCAGAAGAACTGTGTGATCGGGTTGTGGTGATCAACCATGGCCGACTGATCGCTGATGCCAGTCTGGCAGATCTGGTTGACGGCGCGGGACGCCTTGGAGCCAGTTTCAGGCAGTTGACCACGCACGGCGCGAATCCCTTGCCTGCTCCAGGATACCAGCTGCCCATAAATGACTGAAATGAGATTTGGCATCATGTCCGGGTTTGGCGCGGTCCTGCGTCATGAATTGCGGATTCTGTTTTTTGCTCCACTGAGTTATCTTTTCCAGGTTGCCTTTTTACTTGGATTGTCCGTCTGTGTCTTTTTGGTAGCCGACTTCTATGCTTCAGATGAAGCGACCCTTCGTCTATTGCTGGTATTTATGCCCTGGATCTCACTGGTGCTGGTCCCGGCGCTTGCCATGTCTGCCTGGACAGATAACCAGACCGATCGGGAGATGGAGCTCACTTATTCGTTACCAGTTAATCCGGCAGCTATCGTTATAGGAAAGTTCGTTGCAGGATATCTTCTTTTGTTGCTAACACTTGCCTTAACTTTTCCATTCGGTCTGACAGTGGCATACCTTGGGGACCCTGACCCTGGAGTTATGGTTGCTGGTTATCTGGCCTGCGCTTTGCTGCTGGGGGTTTGTTTCTCGATTGCACTGATGGCGGCAGCCTTCGTTCGTGAAGCGATAGGGGCCTTTGTTACTGGAATCGCGGGACTATTTGTATTGATACTTTGCGGTTGGGATGTTTTCGGCCGACTCTTGCGTAACACATTGCCACAGTGGATATGGGAGACGCTCTCGGTATATAGCCCTGTCACCTGGTCGAATCGTCTTGGGGAGGGCGTGATTCGGCCGCAGAGTTTGCTGTACTTTGGGTTGACGGTAAGCGCGGCCTTGGTGATCACTCACTGGGTAATACACGAAAGACGGCGGGGCAGTCTGTATAAACTGGTATCGGGTAGGCATCTGATTAAGGTGATGGCATTAGGTCTTTTCTGGCTGTTTGCTATTCCGTTGGCTTCTCACCTGCCGGGACAGATTGATCTCACGGCAGAAAAAGAATTCAGCCTTCATTCTGGAACTGGCAAGGTGCTTGCGAACTTGCCGGGCGAGACCCGACTGACTCTTTACTGGAGCGACACTGAGGATACTGTTCCGGCCTCTATTAAGGCGCATGCCGGCCGCATTCAGCGGCTACTTTCAGCAATGTCCGCTCAGTCAAATCTGGAGTGGACCCTTGTTGATCCTGAACCGGATACCGAGGAAGAACTCGAAGCAATGGCGCGAGGCTTGCATCGGGTGCCGATGTCATCGGGAGATCATTTCTTTCTCGGCTTGACGGTAGAGCATGGGGACCGGCTTGGACGCCTGCCATATCTCGATATCCGGCGTGAGAGCTTGTTGGAGTACGACATTGCCTTGATATTGAATAGCCTGACCCGCCAATTAACACCCCGGATCGCGCTGATCAGCCCCTTGCTGCCGTCCTCGGCAGCTCTCGCCGAGCGCGATGGCCTGTCATTTATGGCCGAACTGAAGCGGGCCTATGACCTTGCTGTAGTGCCCTTCTTTGAGACCACCCTGCCGGTTGATCTGGATGCGCTGATCCTAATGGGTGCGGACATACTGCACGAGGACATGCTTTATGCGATCGACCAGTACGTTATGGGAGGCGGCAGCCTGATCGTGATGATTGATCCACATACCCGGGTCAAGCCTGCCAACAACGTGACGAACCCTCAGCCATCCGATGAGATCAACGACATTTCCGATTTGCTTGCAAGATACGGTATCAATTACCAAGGCGAGGGTATTGTTGGTGATGCACAACTCGCATCTGTGGTTGCTGATGATCAGCAGGGCCGCCTTAACTATCCTTACTGGATGAGAGTTCGCTCTGCGGGGCTGTCATCGGTTCACCCAACGACCGCTAATCTGAATGAACTCTTATTGGTTGAGCCCGGCGCGTTGACTCTCGACTCAGCGGCGGACGGAACGGTTCTGGTGACAACCACAGTTGATGCAGGCGTTTATCCTAGGGAGCCGTTTGCCCGAAAAACGCCGCGTGAGCTGGCAATGACCTTTGTTGGTCAGTCGCAGTCCAGAGCGCTTGCTGCGGTTGTGAAGGGGCCCCTGAAAAGCGCGTATTACTCGTCAGAGTCGCAGGGTACTGGCGCTTTGCACCTTCAGTCCTCCAGTGGTGCCCCGGTGATTTTTGTTGTCGCCGACGTGGACTGGCTGTTTGACCCTTTCTCACTGCAGAAAACCCGACTTGGCCAGGATACTGTGGTTCGGCCACTCAATGACAACCTGGCTTTTTTGTTAAACATGGTCGAATTTGCCACCGGAGATGAAGCGTTGATAGGGATACGGTCTCGCGGGAAGTTGCAGCGGCCATTTACACGAGTGGCTGATTTGTTTCGGGTAGCACAGGCGGGGTTGCAAGAGAAAGAGGCTAGTCTTGCTGCTGAAGTGGGTGAATTGGAACAACAAATTAGTGGTTTAGCCGAGGGAACCGAACACGTCGAATATGCGCAGTTGCCCGAGAGCATGAAACGTCAGCTGGAGGAATTTAAGAGTAAATTGCTTTCTTCCCGTCGGGAACTTCGAGAAGTCAGGCGCGGTATCCGTGCCGAGGTAGACGGGTTGGGCAGTCGCCTGGTATTAATTAACCTGGCCGCTGGCCCCCTGCTGGTCGTACTGCTGGCAGGAATAATATTCCGGTATCGCAAACGGACATTGGAACGCAGGGCTTAGCGCCATTGAAGTTCATTTTGCAGTAGCCCTTGTTGCTTAGAAACTTAAGCGACCGCCTTAGTTTTTGGGTACTCAGTCGATTTCCCCAAGGCCGCCTGTATCTCATGTTTCGACTCCATAAGCAGGTCTGCCATGGCTTGGGCCATAGGTAGAGGTGGAGTTACTTTTTCCCAGATCAGGCCAACAGGCTTGCTGATGGTCGGGTCGATCAACTGAATTTCCCGAGTGCCGGGAAAGGCATCGTTGGCGCGACTGAACCCGTTGGGAACAATAGTTGCGAGATCGCCCTGCATAACATGGAATGCCAGCTGGAAAATTGAATTGCATTCAAGTTTTGGTGACGGGTCACAGTCGATACTGGCAAACGCTTCATCCATGACCTGGCGTTCTTTCATGTTTGGAGAAAGCAGACAAAGAGGTAGTTCGGCGGCCTCTTTCCAGCCCATAGTTTTCTGTCGTGGCGATAACATGTTTTTTGGAATCATCAGGCTGAGCTGTTCTTGGTACAGCACCATGGTGTTTAGCTTTTTCAACGACTGACCTTCGAGGTAGGTAATGCCAACGTCGAGTTCAAAGTTTCGTAATTCGTTGATCAGATTGCCTGAGCCCACGAATTGAATATCTATCTCGACTGCTGGGTAAGCTTGAGCAAAAAGTTGGCTTATACGGGGTAGAACTGGAGAACTGGTTGGCATGGCGCCAACCCGGATTTTGCCATTGAGATTACGCCGCATAATGGCGAGATCTTCGATCATGCTTTTCCGATCAGCCAGCAGGCGCTTGGCCCAACTGACAACCCGCTTACCTTCAGGTGTGAACCCCTGGTAACGCTGGTGACGAAGGATGATGGTTACCTCGAGCTCAGATTCAAGTTGCTGTAGCGCGCTGGATAGGCTTGGTTGCGATACGTGGCAGCGCTCGGCGGCACGCCCGAAGTGGCCTTCCTGTTCAAGCGCGATCAAATATTCAAATTGCCGTAAAAACATAGTGAACTGCCTCCTTTTTTATCTATCCGCGAATCTCCCCTTAACTAATTCAAGATAGATATAAACTATTAAATTCTTATCTTGTACAAAAATACCTATCTTTTCCTAATTATGCAACCACTACGAAAGTGCGGATAATTTGTCGTGATTCTGGGAAACTATCTACAGAAAAGCATCCCTACCTGCAACATTCGTGCGGGTAGATGATTTAAGTCATAAAAGCCCCGTCATGTTGAAAGTAGTATTAAAACGTCTCAGTTAATTACCTGTCCGAAGACTCAGCCACTTATGCCCATAATCCATATCGAAGAGTTTTCCAGAAGATCGTCAGTTGACATCGGCAGTTACAGTACCCAAGTCATCCGCAATAGGCAGCGCAATCGGGTTAACCGATTGCCTTGCGACGGCGTAGACTGCCCGCGCTGCCCGGTGAGTTACTCCTGTGCGGCTTCCCGCGCTGGCCTGCAAGCATCGATTTTGCCGTGGCCCGGCACGACCCTGATGATACTGGCGATCGCGGCTTTATTGACGACTCCGGGGTAACTGATAAACCGCTTCAAGATGACTATTTTTTGAATCTTCCATCGCCTCAGGATATTCGGTGGGGATTAGCGAGGGGGTAGGGCATCCGTGTCATGCTGAACCACCCAACCGTTTTTCGTTCCTGCGTTCCGTCACCACGGCCGTAGTCGATCCAAAAGGGTGCTCGCCACCCGATGGCCTGACTATAATGGGGGGGCGGGCCTCGCGCATCTATAGTCGCCAAGGCTGATAAGCCGGCGGCAGGCGCTGCTGGGGATCCTGATCACGGGGGCGGGCAAATATCATGCTTAGTACAGCGGCTATGGCCCTTGCGGGTGGAGTCGCGATCATCGTTGGCGTGCTGATTGGCGCCATCGGGATTGGCGGCGTTTTGTTGGTCCCAATGCTTACTTATGCTCTTGGTTTTGGCATTCATGTGGCGATCGCTACGGCGATGTTTTCTTACCTTTTCAGTGGCGCAGTAGGCGCTATTGAATATTCTCGGCGCGGCTCTATTCAGTGGAACATGGGCCTATGGCTATGTCTTGGCGGAATGCCTGGGGCTTATTTGGGCGCGCTGGCTACCTGGCAGACACCCGGCGCTGTTCTCGAGGGCATTATCGGGCTGTTGGTTTTTTTGTCGGGGCTTCAGGCTTTGCGCCCGCAGGTGGAAGACGCCGGTGCCGGGAGTTCTTTAAGTCCGGTTTTTCTCATGGTTATTGGAGTAGTCACAGGATTTGCTTCATCAATAACCGGAACGGGTGGCCCGCTGATCCTGGTGCCCCTATTGATCTGGCTGAAAGTTCCAGTTCTGACTGCCGTGGGCCTAAGCCAGATTATTCAGATTCCAATCGCGCTACTGGCAACGGGAGGTAACCTGGCGTTTGGTCATATCGAGTTTGGGCTGGGCCTTGGTATTGCGGTAATGCTGGCGGCTGGAGTCATTGTTGGTGCCCTCGTCGCTCATCACGTGTCACGCGGCACTTTGAAGCGGTTCATTGCTTTTGCCCTATTGCTCGTGGGCGCGGCTATGCTGATCCGTATTGTTGCCGGACTACTGTAATTCACCATTAACACGTCGTGTTGCTTTTCGAGAAATAGCCGTTAGAGGCCGGCGACCCTTGCGCGCAAGCCAGGCGGTGTCGTGAAGCGGTAGCGTTGTTTGATTACTCGTTCATGCATATTGCGCAGTTCAGTGGTCCGGGTGCAAAGGCGGCCTTGACAGATTATGTAGCACGCGACATCCCGTCGTTCCCGAAAGGCCGGGTGCGCTATTGCCTTCGTTTGGATTCTTCCGGTAAGGTCTTGAGCGACCTGACCGTCTGGAAAATCAATCAAGATACTTATCACGTTATCAGCGGGCAGCAACAGGACATCAAAGATCTGCTGGACTATGCCGGTTCGCAAGTCTGCGTCGAAGACCTTTCAGAGCATCTATCAGTATTCGCTGTTCAGGGCCCTGCATCGCTCGCAACACTTGTCGGTCTGTGCGAAGAAGATCGGCTGACAGGGCTGAATTATTACGAGTTTTGTGATGTGATCATGTGTGAGGTACCTGTGCGAGTGGCTCGGCTCGGTTATACCAAAGAGCGGGGTCTGGAGATCATTGTAGATACCGCCCAGGCGCCACCTCTTTGGCACAATCTGGCAGCGCGCGCGGCCCCAGCGGGGTTTGCAACCGCGGATATCTTGCGCATCGAGGCGGGCTTTGTGTTGTTCTGCAATGAGTTTGCGATTGATGTGACCGCGTCGGAGGTTGCCATGGAGCGGTTTGCGGGTGGCAGTGTTATCGGATCAGAGCCGGAATTGATACTGGTCTGCTTTTTCGCCGAAGCTTCGGAAAAGCCTGTCTTGTGGCGTCATCCCGATCCGCAGCCGAAACGGCCCAGTTCTGGAGAACTGCTGGTTACATCGGCATGTTATAGCCCTTTGGCGGGAGGTGTGTTGGGTTTAGGCTATGTGAATACAGTGGATATTCACGTCACCGATTCTCTAGTAGAGCCACTGGGAGTATTCCACGACCCGATTCTGTGCGCCCGCCCATTTTTTGATCCCGGCAAAAGGCGTAGTGAGAGATCACTGGGCAGACGATTTGTTACCCTGTGAGTGAATGAGCCATCCCCGACCTGGGTTGTTGACCGTATATTGGTAGACGCTTACTTTCAGTGGCTACAAGCCGACCTCTATCGTTCGATAAGTCAATACTTTTTGACCTGAATTTGATGACTGTCTACTATAAATGGGCCACTACAGTCTTTCGTGACCGATCGTGTTTCCCGTTGTTGATGTTACCGGAGGGCTTTTGGCGGCAGCGATAAACTAGAACTCGAGGAGATAGCACATGGTTGACGATAAGCCCAGGAGAAAGGTCACACTAAATCAGTTGCGGCGCAAGATGCGCGAAGGTGAGCAGATCGTACAGATGGCGATCTATGACTATCGCAGCGCGGTAATTGCGGACCGACTGGGGATCGATATCCTATGCGTGTCGGACACTGGTGGCATGATTCTGTTTGGGCACAAGAGCACTGTCACAGTTACTTTTGATGAAGTGATGATGATGGCCAAAGCTATCGACCGCGGCAGCCAGTATGGTTTGCGCATGGTTGATATGCCGTACTGGAGTTTTCATATTTCACCGGAACAGGCCGTAGAAAATGCAGGTCGTTTTGTACATGAGGCGAATGCCGAAGTAATGAAGTGTGAAGGCAACCAGTATCATGCTCGTAACCTCGAAGCGATCAATCGGGCAGGTATTCCGGTCCAAGGCCACATTGGTATTACCCCGATGCGTATGCCGCAGCTTGGCGGATTTTTTGCTCAGGGCAAAACAGCAGTCCGTGCAGAAGAATTAGTCGATGATGCTTGGGCTATGGTCGATGCGGGATGTTTTTCGATCATGTGCGAGGTAACGACCCAGGAGGTCAACGAGTACCTGGCTCAGGTATTGCCAGTTCCGGTAATCAGTCTAGGCGCGGGCTTGGGAGCACATGGGGTTCATATTATTACCTCAGACCTATTTCACCTTTACGAGGAACACACGCCACGCCACTCAAAGATCTACACTGATCTGATACCCATTATCGAAGATGTGTTTATTCGGTACCGGGATGAGGTCAAGGCTGAAATATATCCTGGGCCTGAGCACACGGTGTATATGAGTGATGAGGAAGCCCTGAAGTTCGCTCGTAAGATGAAGTGGGAGTCCAAACTGGAGCAACTGGATACCAAGGCGAGCAAGGCTTCCAAGCGCAAGACCGCGAAGAAGACATCATTGCCGGCAAAAAAGACGACCAAGAGGGCCGCTAAGAAGGCCGCCCGGAAGAAAACAGGCCGTAAGTAGTCCGGGTTTTGCTATTGGGTAGGGTGTGAATTGCCCCCGGGACTGGCGTGAGCCTCAGTTCCGAGGGCTTAATTCTCGAATCTCGAGCTCGGTAAACCGTGAATTACTACCAGATTTTTGCAGGAGATCCCAATTTATCAGCCGAAATGGGACCGAGAAATCTCGATTGTCTTTTACGCAGTGTATAAATTGGTTCAAACTATCAAATTATTGATTTGAATGATTTTACAAATCGCCTTGCCGACTTTTTAATTGACAACAAGACGCATTTGTAAAAGAGACGGTCAGTATGTCTGCCCGGGTCAAATAACAAGGAGTCAAACGATATGCCAGCCAGAAATGCGAAGCAGTGGGCAACAATTCCTGGAAAGATAACCTCTGGGGAATATGTTGACAGTCGAATCTATTCCGATCGGGGCATCTTTGAAGAGGAGATCACCAAGATTTTCCGCAAGGTCTGGATGCCAGTTTGTCATGAGTCCGAATTACCCGACCCCTATTGTTTCAGAACCACGACCATTGCTCGAGAGCCGATAATGGTTGTGCGAGGCCCGGATAACGAAATTCGCGCCTTCCTGAATGTTTGCCCGCATCGCGGCAACATGATCGAGAATCGTCCAGCGGGGTCTTTTGAAACTGCAGCTCCCTCCGGCGCCCCGAAGCACATGACGTGCATGTTTCACGCCTGGCAGTTCGATATGAAAGGTAATTGCGTCCATATATCCCGGGGCACCGAGGGCTACCAGGATCGTCTTGCCTGCAGTGATGTGGGGTTGCGACGACTCCGCTGCGAAGTGAAGTATGGCGGCTTTGTCTGGGTCACACTGAACGATGCCATAGAGCAGACTGTAGAAGAATGGGCTGGAGGCGCTTTTGACTGCATGCAGAAATCACTGGATGCTGAGCCGCTGGAAGTGTTTCATTACCACAAGGCAATCATCCCATGTAATTACAAACTCTGGCACGACACCAACTCAGAGTTTTATCATGACTATCTGCATTACCATAACCGGGTAACGGGGTTTAATGACTCGTATTTCGCCCGAAAGAATAAAGGGTTCAAAAACGGCCATGTGAACGTGGGCTCTTTCGAAGTGCAGTATGATCAGTACGAAGGCTTTGAATCCCGAGAAGAACTTTCGTTTCCGCATTTGCCAACCAACCATTGGGAGATGATCGATTTTTTCCCAGGAGTGAATTTCAATCTGCGTGGTTCGGCGCTGCGCTCCGATATCATGACGCCACTTGGTCCAGATAAAGTCATGATCGAATTCCGTGGTCTGGGGCTCAAGAGCGACACTCCAGAAGAGCGCCTGATTCGCCAAAGGCACCACAACACGATCTGGGGGCCATTTGGCCGAAACCTTCATGAGGATCTTCTGGCTGTCTCGACTCAGCAATCGGCTATGAATGAGTGGGCAGAGAAGCGTCGCATCCTTCATGGCCGGCATGAGACAGATGCTGAGGGCGATGCGACCATTCACGATGAAGAGGGCATGCGCCATTATTACAGCGCCTGGGGTCAGTGGATGGATCGGTGGCCGGGCGACCCCGAGTTGTCTTATGAAGAAGGCCAGAATAAAGAAGCGGCCTAAGGTCGCACGCTCTGACGCCATACAGGCTGTGAAGTCAGGAACAGACTGGGTTTCTCTCAGCGGGGGGTTGAGTGAGCCCAGTCGGCGCTCACGGCAGGTCAAGTGTTAACGCGAGCAATAGATTGACAGGAAAGTTATGACTGACCAAAGCATTACTGAAAGCATCAAGGACACCATTTATCGAGCGAGCCTTTATCTGGATGAGCTGCGGTGGGACGAGTGGCTAAGTCTTTGTCATGAAGACTTCTATTATGCGATCCGGGCGTTCAGTCCCGAGATTAGTTACGACATGATATATCTGGACGGTAGTCGTGCAGATCTGGTCACGATTACCGAGATGCTGCCCAAGCACAACTCAGATCACTCGCCCCTGGCCCGGCACACTGTGGTCTACACGGTTGATGTAGACGAAACACAGCAGACCGCAAGCACAGTTTCTTCTTTTGCGGTCTATCAGACACAGTTGGACGGCATCAACTCCCACGTGCTCGCTGGAGAGTCAAACGTCTTTCTGGTGGGAAAATATCGGGACCGGTTTCTAATCAATTCGGGTCGACCGCTGTTTGTCGAACGCATTGTTCAGCTCGATACCCGTCGTCTCGATAAAGGGTCGCACTGGCCCATTTAAATCACACAGATCTGTCTAGGGAGTGTTGGCAGTACGCGATCCTGCCGAGATTCGAATTTTTTCGAATCCCTCTTTACATCGATCACGAAGGCAAAATGAATATCTCGAAAGATGAGGGCTGGCACCGCGTTTGTGTTGCCGCCGACCTGGCCGATGGCCAATTGCAGAAACATCTCTCTGGCGAGGTCGCAGTGGTGGTCGCAAGAGTCGGCGACGAATTTCGAGTTTTTCCTCCTTTTTGTCCGCATATGGCCGAACCACTTCACGAGTCAGGCATCTGTAAGGGTGGTACGCTGACTTGTTCCAAGCATCTATGGCAGTGGAATATATTGACCGGCGAGCAGCGGGGGCCAGCCGAGAGGCCGTTGCTGTTATACCGGTCGGAGTTGCGGGGCGATGAGGTATGGGCGTACATCGAAGAAGAGCTGACCTACGATTTTGATGAAGAAGACGACGATGATTTTGAGTGGTAGGGTAGTTGTTTGCCGTTATCCATCTTTTAATGCCAGGGCGGGATTTTGGCCAACGTTACTTTTCTGAATAAACAGGGCCGGGTGACGGTCGAATGCTTAGAGGAGGAAACGCTGCTGCAGGCCGGACTACGCCAGGGAGTCCCGCTTCCCTATGGCTGTGGTGCTGGCGTGTGCTCTACCTGCGTTGCTCGGGCAAGGCCAGGTACCGTGCGAGACGGTTGGCCCGAGGCGCCGGGTGCGAAAAACCTCAAACGGGAAAAAGGCGAGTGTCTGCTGTGCCAGAGTACCGTTTCGGCCGATTGTGAAATCCTTGTCCCCGGCAAGCTTGTCCTGACGGAAACAGCTGACCAGAAGCCGTTGCATCAACCCGCACGACTGAAAGGGATGCAGACGGTGGCCCCGGATGTGACTATCTTTCAACTGGAGCTTGATAAACCGATCGACTTCATTGCGGGGCAGTACCTTTTACTTCGTATGCCGGGGATGGAAGGGTATCGACCCTACTCAATGACCAGTTTCGACGCCAATACCCGGAAAGCGAAATTTGTGATCAAGCGATTTCCAGGCGGGAGATTTTCAGAAGCGTTATTTGCCGGTGGTGCTGCGGAGTATCGGGTCGATGTATTTGGGCCTATGGGCCTGGCCACTTTTGACCCTCGGGAGAATCGTGACCTGATATGCCTCGTGGGTGGTTCCGGCATTGCAGGAATAATGTCTATCCTGAGCCAGGCGGTCTCCCTTGATTACTTTAAGAAGCATCGATTGACTATGGTATTTGGCGTGCGCCGGCTAGAGGAGTTTTTCTTTATGGAGGAACTCAAAGTCGTGCAGCAAAGTGCTCCGGAGCATATTCAAATTCATCTGGCGATCTCTGATTCCCAGGCGGGAGGCAGCGTCGACTCACAAGTCCATGGATTCGCCTTGCATTACGGCTTCGTGCACGAGGTCGCCGAACAGTTGAGTGGCGACATTTTTTCCGAGCGGTTGGCATTTCTCGGTGGTCCACCCGCGATGCTGACTAGTTCCTTGGCCCTACTTCTAGGCGTAGGGACACCTGTGGCAGATATCCGTTACGACAAATTCGGTTGACTCTGAAGCGGTCAGTTTTCTCGGCAAGGGAAAGCCTATGCAACTGACGAGATCGACTCTCCCGCTTTGTTCTCAAGACGGCGCTGATGCAACGGTGGCTCGGTATAGCCGTTGCAAACCTGCCGCCCATTAAAGAGCAGATCGCAGGCTGCCTTGAAGGCAACGCCGTCACACGAAGGCATCATCGCCTGGTAGTCAGGGTCATCGGCATTCTGCCGATCA
>JBBWVW010000154.1:0-14880 GCA_050256425.1 Arenicellales bacterium
CCCGGGTCAAGAGTTTGGACCTTGCAAATTACAGGGTGATTGCTTTCGCCACCCATGGACTGAACCCGGGAGATCTGAGCGGGCTCGTACAGCCGGCCCTTGCGTTATCCTCCCCTGAAGTGGTGGGTGGTACAGAGGATGGACTGTTGACGATGGGTGAAGTGTTAGGCCTGCAATTGGACGCAGACTGGGTGATCTTATCGGCTTGTAACACCGGCGCTGGTGAGGGGGCTGGGGCTGAAGCCATTTCGGGCCTGGGCCGGGCCTTCTTCTACGCCGGCGCCCGGGCGCTACTGGTCAGCAACTGGCCGGTAGAAACTACGTCGGCCAGAGCTTTGACAACAGGTCTATTCAGGAAACAAATAGCAAACGCCAAACTGAGTCGTGCTGAGGCGTTGAGGCAGACTATTGTTGATCTGATTGAAGGGCCTGGTTACATAGAACCGCAAACCGGTAAGGTTGTATTCGCCTATGCCCACCCTATTTTCTGGGCACCGTTCAGTCTTATCGGTGAGGGCGGTCGCACCGCCGCCACGTCAATAGAATCGAGCCAAGGCAACTGATCGAACAATGGCAGTGAGCGTACCAGCGGATCGAATATTGAACTTGACTACAGATGCCACTAGCATTTTTCATGCTCATAACCTCAGCTTTGGGCGCGCCTTTTTTGGACTGCTATTATCCCCCCCTCGGTGGACCGATCCTGCAACAGGCAAGCCACGAGGCGTTACCATTTGCGCAACAGTACCTCGGCGCCTGTTGGCCATCACAGCTCAAGGAGATAAACATGGACGAAGATTCACGCACCCAGCTTGAAGCCGCTGCCTTCAGGGGGCTGGTAGCGCACCTGCAGCGACGCACCGATGTGCAGAACATTGACCTGATGAATCTCGCAGGCTTTTGTCGAAACTGCCTGTCCAAGTGGTACATGGCAGCCGCCCAAGACCAAGGGGTGTCTGTGGATTACGACACTGCGCGCGAGATCGTCTATGGCATCACTTACGATGAATGGAAGCGCGACTACCAGCGCGAGGCAACTGAACAGCAAAAAACAGATTTCGAAACAACCAAGCCGCTACACGCCTTGATCAGCGGCCACAACAAGGCCTGACCCATGACGACCACTCTTGAGGTACAGCAGATTCCCTGCCTTTCGGATAACTACGGCTATCTGGTTCATGATGCCGTCAGCGGGCTGACCGCAACCATCGACACCCCCGACACCGGGTCGATCCTGCAGGCGCTGGAAAAAAAAGGCTGGCGACTGGATTTTATCTTTAACACCCACCACCACGATGACCACGCCGGGGGTAACCTGGCGCTAAAGGAAAAAACCGGCTGCGAGATTATTGGGCCACGTGCCGATGCCGGGCGCATCCCGGGGATTGATCGCCAGGTGGGCGAAGGTGATTCGGTGGCCCTGGGCGAGTGGCGGTTCACCGTGCACGATACGCCTGGACATACCAGGGGCCATATTGTGTATCACTGCCAACAGGCGGGGATCGCCTTTGTTGGTGACACCCTGTTTGCATTGGGCTGCGGGCGACTCTTTGAAGGCACGCCTGCACAGATGTGGGATTCGCTGCAGAAAATCTTATCCTGGCCGGATCAAACCCTGATCTACTGCGCCCACGAGTACACCCAGGCAAACGCGCGCTTTGCGCTCTCGGTAGAACCGGGTAACACCGACCTGGTGGCACGGAACGCCCAGATCAGCGCGGCCCGCGAACGCGGCGAACCCACCGTGCCAACTACGCTGGCGTTGGAGAGAAAAACCAACCCCTTCCTGCGACCTCACAGTTCAAACCTGCAGCAGACCGTGGGACTCGTCGGCGCCCCTGATGTCGAAGTGTTTGCCCGCACCCGGGAATTGAAAGACAGTTTCTAACCTTGTCAGGCATGAGTCTTGTTCTACAAAACGCTACAATTCAAACGCTATCGATAAATATCGGGCGTTGAATGGTTTTGCTCGACACCTGATCCCTTGGCATGCCGCCAGCAAAAGCCCCACCCAAGCCGGATCTGACAGAGGTATTCGCATGTCAAATTGCATTGCACGTTATGGCAGGCCCGATGGTTCAGGGTGAGTGGCGCCCGGGCATTGCACTGGGGGCATCCGTATGAGTGCCGCGCCACGTATTGCCGTTGACATCGGCGGCACCTTTACCGACGCGGTTCTGCAGGTCGGGGCTACACGCTATACCGCAAAAGTACTGACCACCTCGGCCAATCCGGCCGAGGGCTTCATGCAGGGTGTTTCGCAACTGCTGTCGCAAGCCGTAGTAGCGCCAGCCGATGTGGCCCTGATTACCCACGGCACCACACTGGCAACCAATGCGCTGATCCAAAGGCGCGGTGCGCGAACGGCGCTGGTAGTGACTGGCGGACACCGCGACTCGCTGGAGATCGGCTACGAAAACCGCTTTGACCAGTACAACTTTGACGCCAATCGCAATCCACCGCTGGTGCCACGCGCGCTACGCTGGAGCGTGCGTGAGCGGGTTGATTACCGCGGCCAGGTGTTACAGGCCCTGGATGAGCCTTCTGTCAATGCACTGATCGAACGCATCGAGACCGAATCCATCGAAAGCGTCGCAGTGGGATTGCTGCATGCCTATGCCAATCCGGCACATGAGTCGCGCATACGCGAGATTCTTTTGCAGTACTTCCCGGATCTTTATATCTCGCTGTCCAGCGAGGTTTGTCCCGAGATCCGCGAATACGAACGCCAGAGCACCACTTGCGCCAATGCTTACGTTCAACCGCTGATATCGGGTTACCTCGTTGACGTGCGCCAACGGCTGGCTGACAGTGGCTTCAACTGCGCCTGCCTGCTGATGACATCGGGAGGTCACCAGGTCACCATCGACACAGCGGCAGCGTTCCCGGTACGCCTGGTGGAATCCGGACCCGCCGGGGGGGCCATCCTGGCAGCCCATCTTGCCCGCACACTCGGCGAATCGTCGGTGCTGTCTTTTGATATGGGTGGCACAACCGCCAAGATCTGTCTGATTGATGACTACGAGTTGCCGCTGTCGCGCACGTTTGAAATTGACCGCGCTCACCGGTTCATGAAAGGCAGCGGCATGCCGATCAAGATCCCGGTCGTGGACATGGTTGAAATCGGTGCCGGCGGTGGCTCACTGGCCCGGGTCGACGAACTGGGCCGCGTCACCGTGGGACCTGACAGTGCTGGAGCTGATCCCGGGCCCGCCTGTTACGGTCAAGGCGGTCAAGGCGCTGCAGTCACCGATGCCAACCTGCTGCTGGGACGACTCGACCCCGACAATTTTGCCGGCGGACGCCTGTCTCTTGATTCCCAAGCTGCGCACGATGCCGTGCACCAGGCTGTAGGTGAACCGCTGCGCACCCATGCAGGCGCTGCCGCGCAGGCCATCATCGAAATCGTCGATGAAAACATGGCCAGCGCAGCCCGGGTACACGCGGTGGAGAAAGGATCTGATGTGACTCAGCGTACCCTGATCGCCTTTGGCGGGGGTGCGCCACTACACGCCATGGCGGTTGCACGCAAACTGGGCATTTCCCGGGTCATCATCCCGCGTGATGCCGGCGTGGGCTCCGCCGTGGGCTTTCTGCTCGCGCCGGTTGCCTTTGAGGTTGTGCGCAGCCGTTTCACCACGCTGGATGAACTCGACCCGGCGCTGATCAACACGCTGTTCGATGAAATGTCGCACGAAGCGCGATCCACTGTACAACTCGGTGCCAAAGAGGCGCGCATCGACGAGACACGCCATGCCTACATCCGTTACGCTGGGCAGGGCCACGAGATCAAAGTCCGCCTGCCCGACCGGCCACTGACCGAAGCCGATCGTGACATCATCAACGCCGCCTTTACTCACGCCTACCAAACACAATACGGCCAGGGCATCCCCGGCGTCCCCCTTGAGATTCTGACCTGGTCATTGACGGCTTCAGCCCCGGCAAATGACAACGTCCGCCAGACACAGCCATTGTCAGCAACATCAGCCGACGATAGCTCGGCCCGGCGGGCAGTGCAGATGCCCGGCACCGACGAGAAGGTCGACTGCCCGGTGCTGTCCCGCAACGCCCTGTCACCAGATGCATCCATCGATGGTCCGGTAGTGATTACCGAAGACCAGACCACGCTGATTGTCCCGGGACAATGGAATGTATCGTGCAACGAACATGGCGACCTTGTTGCCAACAATGATCAAACAGCCAGTCATAGCGAAGCGATCGGGGGTACTCTGGCAACCATCCAGCGCCAGGTCATCTGGGACCGACTGATCAGTATTGTCGAAGAACAGGCCCAAGCGCTCATTCGCACTGCCTTCTCGACAACTGTGCGTGAAGCTGGTGACCTGTCAGCCGGCATCTTTGATCTTTCCGGGCGCATGCTGGCACAGGCTATCACCGGCACTCCAGGCCATGTCAACGCCATGGCCGCATCAGTCGGCTACTTTCTCGAGGCCATTCCGCTGGAGCGCATGCGCGCAGGCGATGTCTACGTTACCAATGATCCGTGGCTTGGCACCGGCCATCTCTTTGACTTCACCGTAGTAACCCCGGCCTTTATCGACGAATGCATTGTTGGCCTGCTTGCCTCTACTGTCCACGTGGTAGATATCGGTGGCCGTGGCTTCGGCCCGGATGCCGGCCAGGTATTTGAGGAAGGGTTGTGCCTGCCAATCCTGCCACTCTTTGAACAGGGTCAACCCTGTGAAGCGGTGATGGCCATTGTCCGCGCCAATGTGCGTGAACCCGATCAGGTGATCGGTGACCTGTACTCGCTGACCGTCGGCAATGCAGTCGGCTGCACCCGTCTGGTCGAGATGATGACCGAATTCGGGCTGAGCGACCTTGATGAAATCAGTCAGCACATCATTGAGCGTTCGCGCTCAGCCATGCTGGACGAGATGGCAGACCTGCCTCGTGGCCTCTGGCGCAACGAGATGACCGTGGACGGTTACGGTGAACCCGTCACTCTCAAGGCCGAACTACAGATCAGTGATGAGGGAGTATCGGTCGATTTTTCCGGCACTTCAGGCGTTTCACCCTTTGGCATCAACGTGCCGCTGAGTTACACCCAAGCCTATGCTTCGTTCGGGGTACGCTGCGTGATTGGTTCGGCAATACCGAACAACGCCGGCTCGCTTGAGCCGATCAAGGTTACCGCACCACCCGGTTGTATTCTCAACGCGCCACGGCCGCACGCCGTAGCCGTGCGCCATGTCATTGGCCAGATGCTGCCGGACGTCGTGCTGGGCTGTATCGACAAGGCCCTGCCCCACCGGGCACCTGCTGAAGGCAGCTCCAGCTTGTGGAACCCGATGATGACCGGTGGGCCCGGGCTGCTGGACGGTCAGGATTACGGCAACGCCACACCGTTCTCGGTCACTATTTTCCATTCCGGCGGCACCGGAGCACTACCCTGGCGCGATGGCCTTTCAGCTACCGCTTTTCCTTCCGGAGTGCGCAACACCCCGGTTGAGATTACCGAGTCGATCGCTCCGGTGATCTTCCATCGCAAAGAACTGCGCCCAGGCTCGGGCGGTGATGGCCGCTACCGCGGTGGTCACGGCCAGTTGATCGAGATCGCCCATGCCCAGGGCGCGCCATTCGCGATCTTTGCATTGTTCGACCGAGTCGATTACCCGGCTCGGGGCCGCAACGGCGGCACTGATGGCGCTCCCGGCGTGGTTCGCCTTGCCAGTGGCAAGACGCTGAAAACCAAGGGTAAGCAGATCATCCCGGCAGGTGAACGACTGGTGATGGAACTCCCCGGAGGTGGCGGTTACGGAGATCCTGCTGAGCGCGAGCCGTCTCTCTTAAGCCGTGATCGCGACAACCAGATCGACTGAGCCGACCCGTTAAGACCCATCGATCAACGTCCGCTCTCGTTTGAATGGCACGGTATCTGGATCCGGAAGATTATCCAACTCCCGGGCTGCCCGATGGCCATCATAAACCGCGGCAGCAATGGTCGCCGGCGCCATGCAGTCACCAATACGCAGGATTCCAAAAGGCAGATCATCCAGATGCTCTTCGCGCTGGCCCGCAAGCGCGAAGTACAGGTCATTCACCGGAGCCCGCAGGGTTACCATAACCAGCGCAGCGGCTTCGCACTGAAGTTCGCGGCCAGTACTGTTGCAGGTTAATGTTGCGGTGCTGGAATCAACTCGTACCATCGTGTGTTTTGTGACGAGTTTAACGTCTCGCTCTAACAAAGCCTGCTCTATCCGGTGCTGCTCCATCGTGTTCTGAGTCCAACACGATACTTCCGGACCCGGGGTCGCCAGAGTGACCGACAGTCCGCGATCCGCCAGCAGTTGCGCAATGACGCCGCCAAGATAATAGTGATCATCATCGTAGATGAGGACCGGACCACGCGCCGGCAGCGTACCCGTAACAATATCATCGGGCGTCAAACACTGCGGATGACCCTCGATACCCGGTACCGGCGCAAACGTTGCACGGCCAAGGCCATCAGCGCGCCAGTGGGAACCCGTTGCGATCAGTACCTGATCGGCGCCGAAATCTCGGATGCTGGGCCCGTCCATTTCACTGCCCGGATAAAAGCTGATGTGGGTCGAGCGCGCGATCTGGCCTAGGCGGTAATCACTCACCCGCTTGTAGCTGGCAAGCCCCGGCAGAGTTGCCTCACGTACCGCACGCCCCCCGCCATCGCCACTGTCGGCCAGTGCCACCTCGTAACCGCGCTGGCCCAGGCTCATGGCCGCCTCAAGGCCCGCCGGCCCGGCGCCTACCACCAGCACCTTCTTGCTGGACCCACGTGGACTGATGATCTCCGGGTGCCAGCCGCGACGCCATTCCTCGCCCATGGTCGGGTTCTGGGTACAGCGAATCGGCGATTGGGTCCAGTCGCCGCTGACACAGATATTGCAGCCGATACATTCACGGATATCCTCGATCCGCCCTTCTTCAATCTTGCGTGGCAAAAAAGGATCAGCAATCGAGGGCCGCGCGGCACCAATCATATCCAGAATGCCCCGTTTCACCTGCGAAACCATGGCATCGGCCGAGGTAAAACGCCCCACACCCACCACCGGCTTGCTGGTTAGCTGTTTCACGAAAGCAATATAAGACTCCTGCGATCCTTCCTCGGCAAAACGGGCGGTAACCGAATCATTGGCCCAGTTACTCACGTTAACGTCCCACAGATCGGGCAACTCGGCCAACATCTCCACCACCTCACGCCCCTCGGCCCCACTGGCAATACCCGCGTCACCGAGCAGTTCATCTACGGCAAAGCGAATAGCGATCCCGCAGCGATCCCCCACGGCATCCTTGGTGTCTTCAAGCAGCTCACGGGTCAGCCGTACCCGATTTTCCAGCGAGCCACCATATTCGTCGCTGCGCCGGTTGTGCCGGCGACTGATGAAATGCATCGGCAAAGACAGATCGTGACCGGCATACACATAAATGATATCGAAGCCGGCATCGCGAGCACGGATCGCGGCCTGGCGGTGCCAACGCCGTACGTTGGCGATATCCCGGCGGGTCATAGCGCAGGCCTGCACCGGATCAAAACTGTTGACCCCGGCATCAGACACGCCCAGTACCGGTAAACGGGAGTAACGGTTAGAAACGTTGTGACCGCTGTGCGTCAGTTCGATCGCAGCCAGCGCGCCGTGTTCATGCACTCGATCCGCCATCAGCGCCAGGCAATCCTGATCACCCTCGTCCCACAAACGGGCCTCCCTAGCCGGCAACACATCAGTGGAGGCGTGGATGTCGCATTCCTCAGTGGCGACCACGGCCCAACCGCCCTCTGCCTTGATCCCACGCATGGCTGCCACACTGTTGGGCATGGCATGTCCCATGCCATTGCAATGCGGTACCTGGTAAAAACGATTGCGCGCAGTTACCGGACCAATCGCTACCGGCTCGAACAGAATGTCATAACGTGGATCGCGACTCATTGATTCTCCCCCTCCTTTGTTTTCATTAGTGTCTGGTGTTTATTTCAGTGCACCCGATACTCGCTTTTCTTTAAAACCCCGCGCCAGCATCGTGGCTTGTGGGTCAATGCTTTTTCTACTCGGCGAGCCGCGCGTACAAAAACCCGGGCGAGCAGAAAAGCGCGGAACTTGAGCCCATTATAGGAAAACACCGAAAAGTAGATCGGCTGGTAGCGCCACAATGCATAACGATCCGTGCCGGCCAGTCCCGGCCCATGAAATGAGCGTAGCGCACTTAAGGTTTCAAAATCGACCTTAGCATCGCGGGTCGCGGATTCAAAATGCAATAACCGGATACCCGGAGCGGTGATGCAACGCAGGCCACGGGATCGGGCGCGCAGGCAAAAATCGACATCCTGAAAACTATTCGGAAAAGCCTGAGAGAAACCGCCGAGCTCGTTGAAAGTCGACTTGCGACAACACAAAAAGGCGCCGCTGACTGAAGTGGTCTCGTGGTCAGCCAAGTAGCGGTGCATGGCATCGCCCACGTTATCGGCGCTCGGATGGGGTGCGTAATGCACTGCCGAATTACGCCCAACGTTGTCACCGCAGGACTGCACAGTGAGATCGGCGTTCAGCAACATACCGCCGACACAGGCGACGTCTTCTTGCTGCAGTAACGAGACTACCTCCGCGATCCAACTCTCAGTTTCAAACACCGTGTCATCATTCAGAAAAACAAGGATATCGCCCTTGGCGTGCCGCGCCCCCAGGTTGCACTTGCGGGCAAAATCAAACCCGTCCTCATCCTGAATAGAAAAACCCTCCAGGCCGTAAGATCCGATCATATGATTCGCCTGGTCCAGGTCATCTTCATGATTGGTAACGACGATGACTTCTGAGTTTATGTTGGCGATGTATGGCCTGCTTGAAGATAAAGTCTCGCCCATACGCTTCATGCAATGAGCCAATAGCTCGATATTTTGCCCGTTAATCATGCGCCTCGTACCCAGTTTGCACGGGATGATAATAGACACTGTGGCCATCGCCGCTGGCAAGATTCGGCAGCGATAGACACCCACTGGTTCGGGTTGGCTGTCGGGACGACGACGAAAAAGCACAGGCTCTACGGCGGCTTCGTGCTGTAGCCTGGCAAAGTGTTCACGCAGGGCTCGTTGGCCGTGGTCCACCGTCTGGGCAGACAGCTGCTCGCCCGAGCGTGACTGGGTCTGCTCGAGAATACGCCAGTGATAGGCAACCGTTTCGGCATGTACCGGCTCTACCTGCTCACTCATACGCAGCGCGAGATCGTGATCCTGACTGCCTTCAAAGCCTTCGCGGTAACCCCCGACGCGCTCGAAAAGTTCCCGCGAGAAAACCTGCAGGTGATTGATGTACATGGTCGAGCGCAGCAGTTGCGGGCTGTAATCCGGCTTGAACATGCGACGGATCAAAAAGCCATTGGCATTTACCTGTATCTCATCAGAATAGATCCACGATGCCTGGTAATAATCGAGGCAGCGCAGAGTCTGGGCAAACCCCTGGCTGACCACCACATCATCGTGATCCACTGGTGCCAGCAAGTCCCCTGATGCCACTGCAGCAGCCTGATTGAGGGCAAAGGAAACTCCTGCGTTGGCATCATTACGCAGCAATTTCAGGTTAGCCAGCTTGGCTTCACCACAACGGCTCAGGAATGCGCGGGTCTCTTCACGGTCGGATGCATCATCAACGATCACCACCTGATGTCGATCAGCAGCAGCCTTAAGGACACTGTTGATGCAAAGCGTCAGCACCGCCGGGTCGGTGTTATAGACCGGCACAAGAAAAGAAACCTGCATCGACTGGGTAGCGCCTTTGGTTATTACAATTTGTTGGAGTGTCTGAATTCTGCCTGACCGGCGTGATCCTGGGCCGGCGGGCCCTATTGTGAGGCGATCACCCTAGCGCGGCAAATGAGCCTCGAGCGACCCGCTCCGGCCCCTCAGGCCATCACGAATGCCCCGAACCATCATGCCAAGGTTAAGCAGGCGCTGGCCGGTAAAAAGGGAGAACACCAGGAACATCTTCGCCAGACGCAACATATCGGTATGCTTCCAGCGCCGACTGGGGTAGGAACGCCGCCAAAGCAGCACGCTGTTGCGATACACGTAGTAGTAGCGAAACGGCTGGTGTACTGGCAGGTAACGCCAACGGCCGAGCCACAGCCGCACCGTGCGCTCGCCCAGTTCGTGATCCATGACCGCATCGCATACCCCGAAAGAGCGCCAGCCCGCAGCCCCTGCCCGCAAAAACCACTCGGTATCGAGATGGTCGATAAAAAGCCCTTCGTCCATCAACCCGAGCGCCTCCAGTGCATCACGGCCAAACAGCGCGCCCGAGGAGATCAGCATGTCGGCCGGCACTGTCGAGCCGGGCTGATCGGTACGACAAAAACATCGCCTGAAACGCAGCCGGCCAAAGCGCACAAAGTACGATGGGTGACCCAGATCGGTGCCAAGATAACGCGCACCTACTGCTGCCACACGCACACCGGCACGGCGCTGTTCGTCCAGCGCGTGAACCAGCGCAGCAACCATCCCCGGGCGCGGCAGGCTGTCCTGGTCGAGCAACAGCACGGCATCGGCACCGTGGGCCAGGGCAGTGCGTAAGCCTTCGTTGTGCGCCCAGCCCAAACCACGGTTTTCTGATGCGCCGGTAAACCGTGCGAAGGCATGCTGTTTGACCCGCTGCGCGACCGCTTGCGCATTGTCGGAGCCGTTATCAATGATCAACACCGTGTCGACTTGCCCGGCAAGGCGCTCAAGCAGCGCCCCCAGAGCTTCCAGATTCGGCTGGTAGGTGATGACCACGGCAAAAACCATGATGCGCGGGTTGCTTGTGTCAGTCATCGGCACCAGGGCTCGGTTCAGGCAAAAGGCCAGCGCTGGCTCTGATTGTTTTCGCTTATATCGTAGCTGTTGCCTTGAGCGGCCGCGGCAACTGCGATAGCCCGCTGCCCTGTGGTACAGCCTGCACGCAGCGCGACTATGCCAAGCGCAATATAGAGAATCACACCCATCAGTTTAAAGGTCAGCCAGTCACTCCCGCTTGGGCGATACGCCGATAGATACAGCAGGCCCAGTGCACTTAGCAGCAAAGTAGCATCGATAAAGTGAGGCACCACCCGGGCCAAGCGGTGGTGGGCACAGGGTGAACCGCGTAGCACCCAGGCACTGCGCAACACAAAACCAACAATCGATAACCTCGCGCAGCTAACGTGTATGTTCTTGATGATCTGGTAACTATCCATCGACCGGAGGCGGGCAGACATGTCGCGCCTAATCGGGGCAAAACACCAGCCCAGAGACACTATCATACCCGGGCGTGCCCTTTTATCCCTTTCGGACCGAGGGCAACCTGTAATTATTATCAAACTTGACCTCTAATTTGCCTTTGCAGCCGAGCCGCGGCATTGCCCTGATGATCGGAGCAATGATGATCGTACCGTTCATGGATGCTCTGGCAAAACTACTGAGCAGCCGCTACCCGGTGCTGCAACTGGTCTGGGCCCGGTTCTTCTTTCATTTCCTGCTGGTATTTCCAATCGCGCTGTGGCGACACGGTGGCAGTGTGCTGTTGGTGCCGCGGCCGGCACTGCAGATCGGCCGCGGGCTATGCCTGATGGGAGCAACCCTTTGTTTTTTCGCTGCCATTCGCACCATTCCACTGGCTGATGCCATAGCCCTGATCTTTTTTGACGCGGTTATCATAGTCATACTCTCGGGGTTGCTTCTGCGCGAGCGGGTGCCCCTGGGGCGCTGGATAGCCTGTGCGCTCGGTTTGGGTGGCGTCGTTCTGATCGTCCAGCCCGCCTTTGGCGAGTTTCATTGGCCCAGTCTTCTGGCACTGGCAGCGGCTTTTCTTTTTGCCCTGTATTTTCTTTCGACCCGACTATTAAGTGGCAACACGCCACCGCTGGTGATGCTGACTTGGCAGGGTGTCGGCGGCTTCGTGCTGATGAGTGCGCTTGTCCCGCTGGTGTGGATTCCACCCACACCCGTGGACCTCGTGCTGATGGGAGCGCTGGGCGTCATCGGCGCCAGCGGTCACCTGCTGTTGATCCGCGCCTTCGAATACGCCGAGGCTTCACTGCTCGCCCCCTTCTTGTATACCGAGATCATCATGCAGGTACTGCTGGGCTACTGGCTGTTTGGCGATATTCCCAACACCTGGGCATTCACTGGTATCGCCCTCATCATCAGCGTGGGCGTATACCTGTCGCTTAACTCGGGCAAACGCCCCCAAGCTTGAGCACCCGGCGCGGCTTGACCCTAATCGATTCAGTAAGTGGCACCAAAGGCGGGGTCGTTATGCCCGGCAGGTGCCTGCAGCCCAGCCAGTCGACAGCCCTGTACCACCGGACCCTTGGGAAAAAGCTGAAACAGGTAGCGCCGCCCGCCCTGGCGGTGAAATTTCTCTTCCAGTGCATCGTGTAACTCGCGAAGATTGCTGACCTGATTCTCGTTACGCGCAAAGTATTCCTGCAGCGCACGTACCACCTCCCAGTGGGCCGATCCCAAAACCAGCCCGTCATCGGCTATTGCCTGCTCGCCATCCGTTGGTGACCATCCTGGCGGGGCATGAGGGTAGCCAGGGGGTGTATCACTTAAGCCCGGGTGGAGAATATCGTCCATTGTCTTGGCCATGACAATCTTCCTTATCATCGATTCCTGAGTTTACGCATCAACAGCACAGGCAGTGGGACTAATCATAATCGCGTTGGGCCGTAACGGCTAATCGGCTGTGATCGAAGTCAGTGTGCTGCATTGGGAACCGCTGGCGAGGCCAGCGCATCTGCAAGGAATCCAACACCGATGCGGGCGAAGGTTCAGTTGTGTACCAAAGGCACTGACAGATACACCCCGAACTCAGCTGCGAGGTCGCAACTCACCCGGGCGTGAACCCGGCCCTGGCGATCCAGAAAGCGCTGGCGTTCGGCGGCTGGGAAGATGCCGTCGTGCCAGATCCCGGGGTGGATGTACAGACCCCGGCTGCCGTCACACCACAGCGCAATCACCTGTTCCACCGCCAGATCATCGCCGGGTAAAGCCACAGGCACGACAAAATCGCTGCGATCCTGTGGGAAAAACAACTGGCCGCCATCGGGGTGATAGTTCATGTGCCACAACAATACCCGCTCTCGGGGGACCGTCTGTTGGGTAGTGGAGGCCAACTGCGGGCTGGCAGTCGACCAACCCAGCACGTAATGACCCGAGACTGCCTCGTTGCGCCCATAGAGCACATCTCCGTGCCACTCACCGTGGAAGATGCCTTCTACCCAGCCGGCCTCGTCGCCGCTGTCCTCATCCACCTTTCGCCAACCGGTCGCTGGCCAGCGCACGATCTCGATCTCGATATCATCGGGATGATCGACGAGACAACCATAACCTTGAACCGAGTCGTCTGTTGCCTCAACCAGGGGTGCCGAGTGCAATGGCAGAGAGGGCTTGTCGGCTGGATCAAAAAGATATTGCGGGGCGTTAGCGATCATCGGTTCAGTGCTTGCGTCCACGCCGGTGCCAGCGTTCACCTGAGCGCGCCGGAGCGAACAGTCGTACTTCAGGGTACTTGAACCAGGGAATCAGCACCACCCCAGCCACAAAACCCCCGATGTGGGCAAACCAGGCAACCCCAGGACCATCGCCGGCGCTAAGCGAACTGAAAATCTGCATGGCAAACCAGATACCCAGCACCACCGCGGCCTTGAGCGACATGGTGTGGATATAAAAGCCCAACGGTAAGGCCACCAGTACCCGGGCGTGGGGAAACAACAGCAGGTAAGCGCCGAGTACCCCAGAGATCGCGCCACTGGCACCGATCATCGGGATAGTCGATTCGGGATCGGGTAGCGCCTGGGCAAACACGGCTACCACACCGCACAACAGATAAAAGACGATAAACCGACCGTGGCCCATAGCGTCTTCTATATTATTGCCAAAGATCCACAGGTACAGCATGTTGCCACCCAGATGCATGAAGCCCCCGTGCAGAAACATCGAGGTAAAAGGGGTCAGTACCGGGTCTACCCATGCCAACTGCGGCGCCAGTTGCGCCTTGTCGAATATTACTGCCGGGATCACACCCAGCGCATACAGCGCCGCCTCCTGGCTCGGGCCCAGCGACAACTGCCAGAGGAATGCCATCACGCAAAGTCCGATCAGCGCGATCGTTACGATCGGCGTGATCCGCGTGGGGTTGTCGTCGTGCAGTGGGATCATGTGAGGTACTTTCCAGCACAACCATTGTAATGCCCTTCGCCGCCACCCGGCACCGGTACTCTGGTCTACCCCGGGCCTGGCACGGCTTAAGATCCTCCAACATCAGGCACACTCCTTTGCCATCACCATGTGGCTGAGGCACAATGGCCTGCAGTAAACTGGATTCCAGGCCTGCATGAACATACCCGAAGACATCAGCGAAGAAGTCAGCAGCGAACTGTCGGTGACACTGCAATACGTCATCAACACCGCGCAGGATGATCTGCCGATCACTTTGCTGGTCGTGCAGACAATGATGGAAACCGACCTGCTGGAGCAGATGAGTGATGCCGGCCTGATTGACCCAGCTGACCACGAATCCGTGAGTGAAGAGCTCGACGCCCTGGTGGAGAGTTTCGGCGATGCTGCGGCTGACGGTTTCGTGCGCCCCCGGGCCAGTGAAACCCTTTCCAACGTCATCGAGAACTGTATCGACCACGACAGCGATGCGGGGCCGCCCACGCTCGGGCAAGTACGCCGGACCCTGCATGACGGACTGGTTGCTGAACTGATCGGCATCGGTGAAATCGAAGACGATGAGGAACAGACGTTATACGATGAGATCGACCGGTTGATCGATCTGCACGGCGACAGCGCGCCCGCCGAGGAGTTCCTCGCCTACCCCTGAAACCACACGATACAGTTTCAGATTCCTGCCCCGTAATGATGCCAGCAGA
>JBBWVW010000155.1:0-7945 GCA_050256425.1 Arenicellales bacterium
CGGAGTTGCGCCCGAGTACTCGAAAACTTACTTGCAAGGGTTTATCAGACAGCTTGTGGCTGCAGGTCATGTGACGCTGAATATCAAAAAATTCGGTGGCCTTGAAATCTCGCAAAGTGGCTCAGTGATCTTAAGGGATGCATTGAATTTTGAATATAAAAAGATTGAGGACATGCCCGTGGAAAGCAAGTCCTCGCGTAGTTTGAAAAAAAGTATTACAGAGCATAGTTACACAGATGAGAATGCCGATCTATTTTCTAGACTTAAACAAAAACGATTAGCAATAGCGCAAGAGCAAAATGTACCGGCGTTTGTCGTGTTTTCCGACACAGTGTTGTATCAGATGGTCGATAGAAAACCTGCCAATGAAGATGAGTTTTCCAAACTATTTGGCGTAGGAACCAAAAAATTGGAAAAGTATGGGGATATGTTTCTCGCTATTATCAATAACGAGCAATGAAAAAGGTTAGAACAAATTGAAACCCCTTACCTTCATTCTCCTGTTTCTGCTAAGTGGTGTTGCACTGGCCCAATAAGAGCCACTAACAACACAGTCATTACCGTATTGCCGATGAGGGAACATCGTCAAACGACGCGTAATTTAGCCGACAAAGTCGCGCATACAAACCATCTAACTCCACCAATTCTTGATGGCTCCCTTCCTCCACCAACCGCCCATGATTTAAAACCAGGATGCGGTCACAGTCGCGAATAGTCGCCAATCGATGGGCAATCACTATCGCCGTGCGGCCCTCAAGCAAAACCTTCAGAGCCCGTTGAATCTTTCGTTCCGAATAACTGTCAACATTAGCTGTCGCCTCATCCAGCACAAGAATCCGAGTATCCGCTACCAGTGCACGAGCAAAACTTATCAGTTGCCGCTGACCCAACGATAGGTTGCCCCCACCCTGATCCAGGACAAATTGATAATCGCCGGGAAGTCGTGCAATAAAGTCATGCGCGCCTACCGTCCGCGCAGCACGCTCGACGTCAGCGGCATCCTTGGTCACGCTGGCATAGCGAATGTTCTCAAATATAGTGCCTGAAAACAAAAACGGCTCCTGTAACACCATCGAGACATGGCGACCAATGGAGTCCTGCGACAGGGTTCGCAAGTCATGACCATCAATACAAACCTGACCTGATAGTGGATCATAGAATCGGCGCAACAAGGCTGCGGTTGTTGATTTTCCAGAACCTGTAGGCCCGACGATCGCTATTTTCTCCCCCGGAGAGACAGAGAAAGAAACGCTTTCTAAAACCGAAATCTCAGGCGTGTATTGAAAACTGACCTGATCAAACGAAATGGCACCATTACAATTCACCAGATTCAATGCGTCGGCAACGTCGCTCACCGTTTCAGGCACGTCCAGCACTTCCAGAATCCTCTGGCCCGACACCGTTGCCCGCTGCATCATGCTGTACTGAATGGTCAGTGAACGAATGGGATCGAAAAATCGCTGCACATAGAAAAGAAAGGCGACCATCACCCCCAATTCAAGCGCACCAGAAAAAACCATGCGGCCCCCGACAACGACAATGATTGCCATTGCTCCACCCGTTAACCCATCAACAATCGGCACATTGACCTGAGCCAGTTTGGCAGCCCGCAAGTGCGTTCTCAGATTGAGATCCGCAAGATCAGAATAAAGCTCATGGTTTTCCTTTCCTCGCACCATTGCTTTGACTGTTCTGACGCTGTGGATCGCTTCTGCCAACGCGCCGTTGGCCATCGAATTTGTTTCTCGCGCTCTTCGAAAGGCGGCCCGGGCATGGGGTAACCAGAAATACCGGACGACCAGGAGAATCGGCACAATCGAAAGCGTCAACAGGCCGAGTTCAGCGTCAAGCACCAATAGTGTAATGACGATGCCGAACAACAGCACCACATCGCCAATCGCAAAGACTGATGTCTCCAGAAACTCCTGCAACGTGCCGGTATCACTTTGCAACCTCGACATCACCCGACCGACCTCTGTTTTATCCATGAACGACAAGGAAACTCTCTGCAGATGGGCAAACATGGCACGTCGCAAATCAACCACCACGTTCTCAGCGATCCTCCCGACCAGCGCTTCCTGGGAATAATTCGCCAGGTAATTGATCAGCACTACCGCAGCGAGAAAAATAATCACACTGCTCAATGCAACCTCGGCTGTCGCCCCCGGTTGGATAACATGATCAATGGCATAAAGAATAACTAAGGGAATAGCCAACTGCGTGGCGACAAAAATCAACACGGCGATCAACGCGAGCGCCAGCAGGCGCTGATAAGGCCACACAAAGGAAAAGAATCGACGCATAACCCGGCCGTCGAAGACACGCCCAAACATCTCCTCATCGTGGCTGACCTGTGCCCCGATGACGCCCCGGGGCGGCCGCACTCCTGGGCTCATACTCGCCTCTTCAGCGGGTAACTTCACCCTGGCGACACCTGCGCGAGAGTGGGTTCAACTGAGTCCGCTGCCCCCATCTGCAGGGAGTGCAATTCAGCATACCGTCCTCCCAGATCCAGAAGTTCCTTATGGGTTCCGCGCTCAACAATCTTTCCTTCTTCAAGAAAAAGGATTTCATCTGCATGCATGACACTGACCAGCCGATGGGAGATGACAATGCTGGTACGGTTATCATGGCGGGCCATTACCGCATCATGAATGCGGCGTTCAGTATCGGCATCGATGGCCGCTGTTGCATCGTCCAATATGCAAATGGGCGCGTTAAACAAGTTACCGCGCGCGATAGATACCCGTTGACGCTGTCCACCGGAAAGCGATACCCCTCGCTCGCCCACCAGCGTTTGATAATTGCCGGGCAGCTGACTAATGAAGTCGTGCAACTGCGCATCGCGCCCTGCCTGTATGACGCCTGCATCATCTGACCACGGATTTCCGTATGCAATATTGTTGTCGACGGACGCGGTGAATACAAACGAGTCCTGTTGTACGCCGCCCACTGATCCTCGCAAAGAATGCAGTGAAACCTCTCTGACATCCTGGTCATCGATCAGAATTCGACCAGCAGTGACTTCATACAGCCGTGGAATCAAACGGGCAATGGTCGATTTACCACTGCCCGGCGGGCCGACGATGCCCAACGTCTTCCCGGCTTGGACATTAAAGGTAATATCAGACAGGACGTTGACCCGGGCTTCACTCTCCCCATAACCGAAGTAGACCCCTTCAAAGCGAACTTCACCCTTTGTTATTTTCAGGTCAGGCAGGGTTTTCCCACTCTCTATAGGGTTCGGATAATCAAGGATTTCAAAAAATCGTGCACCACAAGTTGACGCACGTGCGAACGAATTCACCGTCATGCCGATCTGCCGCACCGGCATCTGAAGAATCATCATAAAGGCAAGAAATTCTGTGAGTGTCCCTACAGTAATCTCACCCGCGATTACTTTGTTGCCACCAACCCAAAGTGCAAGCGTTAATGAAGCAAAAAAGGAAAACCCCATAAATGTCATGCTTCGGACACGCGCCATCAGCCTCTCAAATGCAACTTGACGAACGGCAGATGAGTGTTTGTCGAAACTAAGCAATTCATATGCTTGTGCACCAAACGCCCGGACGATGCGAATACCGGTGAGATTTTCCTCCATGGCATTGGTCAGCACCGTCAATCGCTCCTGCTGCTTCAACCAAAGATAACGTAGCTGAATGCGAGCAATCGTTGATCGGACTGCAATGACCGGCACGAAACTAAGCGAAATCAACCCAAGGACTGCATCGGTTGAAATCAAGAGGATGCCACTGCCGGTCACGAGAACCAACAGCATGACCGTTCGAACCAAACCGGTACTCGGAAAATGACGAATACCCTCCAGATCCAACATGCCCCGGGTGATCAGATCTCCAGTGTGGGTGTTGTCATGAAAACTCACATCGAGCTGCTGTACGCGGTAGTAAAACGCTTTTCGAAGGTCTGCCGCGATGCAGTCATTCAATGATTCCCCAAAATAATTCTGCACCATGGCAAACAACCCGCGAAGAATGCTAAGGGCAAGAATCATCCAAGCGGATAACCACAGCGCTGCTTCGATTTCCGTTACGCCCGCCGCCGTCCCTTGCAAAAGGCCTTGTGCGCTATCGACGGCCTTACCTAAATAGCGCGGGATAAAGAGTTGAAAACCGGACGACAACAGCGTCGCAAGCGTCACGACACCAACCCTCATCGGGTGCTTAAAAACCAGCCTGCAGATTCGCCCCAGGATATTTGGGTCTAACTTACGGCCACTTTTGTATTGGTCAGAACGAGACAGATTGTTAGAAAGCAAATTGTGTACTCAATACTCTTCCGGCAAACGATACCCCCGGCCCCCCATCGACTCGAAAGGTAAACAATGGGTAACCCTGTTGGCACATCTGGAATCAACCACACGACTGCAACCGCTTGGGCAATCGAACCGACTCATCACGCCACAGTTCGAAAAATCCCTGATAGTCGAGTTATTGGCGAGGGACTCATAGTGTAAACCAAGCGCTGAGAAACCTCGATGACCAAAGCTCTAGCAAGGCTCGCTATGCAACAACCTGCGCCGACACTGCCAATAGAAAAAGAACACGGGAAGTCTGCGACCGGAGTATTGGCTTCCTTAATGCTCACCTCGATAGATGCATTGCTAAGCATGACTCATATTGTTGTACTCCACCGCCTGCCACGGCGCCGAACTTGATTCTTGAAACGCACTGTTTAACAAGTGATCGTGTGCCACATCATATAAAGCCACGTGGCCCGGGACACTTCACCCAACCTTACTGGATGCCCCACCGGCTCAACAAGACTGGCCCAAGCACCGCCAGATCCCACTTAGCTACCGCTTTGTTGGTGATATCGCCTGAGCTGTTGTTTGACCCAGGCACGGGGTCGTATGACGGTTGCAGGGTATGGGTACTTGAAAACAGATACTATAAGGGCGCAAATTGTGTACTGTGGGCTCAAACGAGAAGAGCAGGCGGGGCGACATTGCCATTAGGGCTGAAAGGGGTGATGCAAGGCAGACAACGCCTAAGGTTCTGACCATGCTGATGGTGCAAGGCCCACATCTTATGTTGATACTTTCACCCGCTGAGGCGCTATGAGTGACATTAATTACGATTTCAAAGGCCGTGTGGCCGTTGTCACTGGCGGTGCTAATGGCATTGGGGCCGAGATTGCCCGCCACTACGCCGCTGCCGGTGCGTCCTTGAGCATTTGGGACTTGGACACTCCTCAACAACTGGATGCTGGGCACAGATTTTGCCAGGTGGATGTGCGCGATTTAGAAAATGTGCAACACGCTTGTGCAAAAACACTCACGGAGCTTGGACGGATAGATTTTCTCTCTCACAACGCAGGATTTGCAGGCTCAACGGTTCCGGTAACTCAATATGACCCGAATGAATGGGAACGAATTGTTGACGTCAACCTCACGGGCACCTTCCGAGTTTGCCAAACAATCGTGTCAGTTATGAAAGCACAAGACTTTGGACGTATCATCAATATGGCCTCGCTTGCCGGCAAAGAGGGCACGCCAAACGCATCTGCATACAGCGCCGCAAAGGCTGGTGTAATCGGTTTTACCAAATCACTTGCCAAAGAGCTTGCGGAAACAAATATTCGGGTAAATTGCATCGCGCCTGCGGCGATAAAAACCGCAATTCTCGACCAGATGGCCCCTGACTTCGTGCAGGTGATGATTGATAAATCCCCTATGAAACGCCTTGGTACACCGCAAGAAGCCGCCCGCATGGCGATGTGGCTGAGCTCGCAAGATTGCAGTTTTAATTCAGGTGCAGTTTTCGATCTTTCGGGCGGGCGGGCAACTTACTAGCTATCCGCCTAATTATTGTAAAACAAGCCCTTGAGCAATTGCTTGCCGGCATCTTTTTGAGCTTTTGCATTTTCATCGCCTGATTCTTTGGCGATCGCCTGTTCAGGCTTGCCGATGGGTTCGTTTTCGAGCTTCTTTTGAACCTTTTTGGTTTGGCCTTCCTTAAGCACCGGTATTGGTGAGAAGATCGTCGATGCTTTTGGTGGCAAGCTCTGAATTTTGCAAAGCGCCTTTCACGTCCGGGTAGAACTTCGGATTGGCCCACGGCCGATGCCCTGAAGCGAGCCGATGGTCAGTACGATGTGTTCTGTCAGAACGGTCATGGCTGCTCCTCCAGTCGCTTGCGCAGTTCGGTTTTCAGCACCTTGCCATAATTGTTCTTGGGCAGTTCCGGCACGAAGACATAGGCCTTGGGCCGTTTGAAGCGGGCAATGTTCTCGGCGCACAGCTTGTCGAGTTCGTCGGGTGTGGCACTGCCGACGACAAAGGCCACGACCTCCTCACCCCAATCGGGATGCGCGCGGCCGACCACCGAGGCTTCACTGACTTTTGGATGGGTCAGCAGCACTTCTTCGACCTCGCGGGGATAGATGTTGGAGCCGCCCGAGATGATCATGTCCTTGGAGCGGCCCTGCAGCGTGACATAGCCGGCCACGTCGATGAAACCCATGTCACCGGTCATCAGCCAGCCGTCGATCAACGTTTTGGCGGTCGCGTCGGGATTGCCCCAGTAGCCGGGCATCACGGTGTCGCCGCGCACCATGATCTCGCCATGCTCGCCTGGGGGCAGGCGGGAGCCATCGGGGGCGCCGATGCGGACCTCCACCGCTGACTGCGCGCGCCCGATGCTGGCCAGCCGGCTGCGCCAGTCGGGGTGTTCGCGCTCTGAGACATCGGCGCGCGACAGAACGGTGATGGCCATCGGGCACTCGCCCTGGCCATAGATCTGCACGAAGATGGGGCCGAAATGGATCTCGGCCTCGATGATATCGGCCAGATACATTGGCCCGCCGCCATAGATGACCGTACGCAGGCCTTCGCCGGTGGCGCCGACCTCTTTGGCGGCGTCGGTCATCCGCCGGACCATGGTGGGCGCGGCGAACATCTGCACCGCACCATGATGCCGGGCGAGATCGAAGATCTCGGCCGGGTCGAAGCCGCCGCTGGTCGGGCAGACATGGCGCGCACCAGCCAGCACATGCACCATGTTGTAGATCCCGGCGCCGTGGCTCATCGGCGCCGCATAAAGGATCGCGTCATCGGCGCGGACCTGATCCACATCGGACTGGTAGCACAGCGACATGGTGATCATCATCCGGTGCGTGATCATCACGCCCTTGGGGCGGCCGGTGGTGCCGGAGGTGTAGAACAGCCAGGCCAGATCGTCGGGCGCGCAGTGCATCGGCGCGGCGCGCGCAGCGGCGTGGGATTCAGCAAAGGCCGGGCGGTCGGTGTCGATCACCGGGCTGGTCACGCCAGCCTCGGCCAATGCCCGGGCCAGTTCCCCCGTGGCAAAGGTGAGGCGGGTGCCGGAGTTTTCGAGGATGAACCGCGTCTCGCGCCCGTGCAGCTTGGCGTTGATCGGAACGGCGGCGGCGCCTGCGTACCAGATGCCGTAAAGCACGATCAGGTAGTCCGGCACGTTTTTCATGAAAATCCCGACGCGATCGCCGGGCTGGATGCCCTGGCTTTCGAGCCAGGCGGCAACCTGTCCGGCACGGTGGTGAAACTGGCCATAGGTCGCGACCTGGTCCTGGCCCAGAAACAAAGCGGGCCGATCCGGATCATGTCGTGCCGTGCGCTCGAGCCAGGTGCCCAGGTTCATGCAAAGACCCCTTCGATGACGCTGGCATAGCTCGCCACACCCAAGCCGCCCATGTTGAACACCAGCCCGGTCTTTGCGCCCGGGGGCTGCATGGCATCGGCCTGGCCCAGAACCCGCCGCGCGATCAGGGTGTGCAGCGACACGCCGGTCGCGCCCAGCCAGCCCCCAGGCTTGGCCACCATGCAGCTATCAAAAAAATCGTAGCGCCAGGGCTTTGCGCAAAGGCTCTTGGCGGCATACACCTCGGGTGCACTATCAAGGCCCAGCAGGGGAAAAAATTCCGGCAGATGAGATCGGAAGAGCACACG
>JBBWVW010000156.1:0-22937 GCA_050256425.1 Arenicellales bacterium
AAAAACACGCAGCGCCAACCATGAAAATCTGTGTTGCTGGTGCTGCAGGCGCCTTTGGCAGAAAGCATCTGCAAGCTATCACGGCCATCAATGAAGTAGAGGTGGTTTCCATTGTCGACACAATCCCGGATTTAATACAGGATCTTGCCAAGGAACAGCAAATTGAACACTGGACCATCGACTTGAACGAAAGTCTGGCAAGGCCAGATATCGAGGCGGTGATTCTAGCGACGCCAACGCCGCTACATGCTGCCCAGGCAATACAGTGCCTGCAATCGGGAAAGCATGTCCTGGTTGAAATTCCAATGGCTGAGAAACTGGTGGATGCCGAGAGTATCGTAAAGGTTCAGCGCGACTCTGGTCGAATTGCCATGGCTGGCCACACTCGCCGCTTTAATCCAAGTCATCAATGGGTGCATCATCGGATCGCCGCAGGCGAATTGAACATTCAGCATCTGGTCGTTCAGACTTACTTCTTCCGCCGCAGCAACCTCAATGCCCTGGGTCAGCCACGCAGTTGGACGGATCACCTCCTTTGGCACCACGCCTGCCATACAGTTGATCTGTTTCAATATCAGACTGGCGAGATCGTAAACAAAGTGCAGGCCTTGCAGGGACCGGTACACCCGGAACTGGGCATCGCTATGGATATGAGTATCAGCCTGCAAGTACCATCCGGAGCGACCTGCTCGCTGTCACTTTCATTCAATAATGATGGACCGCTGGGAACCTTCTTTCGCTATATCTGTGACCACGGGACCTATATCGCCCGCTATGATGATCTCGTTGATGGTCATGAGGACCCGGTCGATCTGTCGGGCGTAGCCGAATCTCAAAACGGCATAGAGCTTGAGGATCGAGAATTTTTCTCGGCCATCCGGGAAGGGCGAGAACCCAGCAGCAGTGTGGCTGAATGCTTACCAGCAATGCGTACTCTGGACCTGATCGAAAAACAGTTGCGGTAATCAAAGAACCTTTAATTAAATACAGTCGCGACGCGAAACCTCCGGCTACAGGATGACAACCGGAGGGTATTTTGCGTGTTTATCTGCATTTGGATATCGCCAGGCGCTACGACTTTTTCGTCGTCCAGATTCCGTGGGGCGCCGTCCTGAATTATGCTGATCTACTGATAGACAGATTTGAGTTCACTCAGTCAACACTAAATCAGCGTGTCGATGAATCGACTACAGAACTTTAGTACCGCTTCACTCTGATCACGATACGGGGCATGCCCGCAGTCCTGAATCAAATGGGACTCGCTGAGTCCAGATACCTGTGATTCGATGGCTTCGAGCTGGGCGAGTGTACCGTACTGATCCTGAGCTCCCTGTAGCAAGAGCACGGGAACATCAATATCCGGTAGGTAAGATTCTATATTCCAGTGTCGAAAATCCTCATTCAACCAAATATCGTTCCAACCCCAGAATGTGCTGTCAACACAAGGGCTGTGATAGCGAGAGAGCTTTTCTGGCAAATCGGTCGTGCGATACAACTTGGCCGCCTGCGTAATACTCTCAATACTCAGTGGCTCAACAAAAACGTGTGGCGCCATTAAGATCAACCCTTTGACCCGGCCGGCCCTTTCGCTGCCGGCATGAATGATAGCGATCGAACCACCGTCACTGTGTCCCACCAGGACTGCCGATTGAATATCAAATGCTGCCAGCACATGTGGCAGCACCACTATTGCCTCATGATGCATATAGTCAACCTGTCGGGGCAATACAGCAGCACTGGAACCGCCATAACCACTGCGGCTGTAATTGAGCATTCCCAGCCCTGTCTGCGCGGCAAGTTGGTATGGGAAATCACGCCACATTCGGACGCAACCGAGCCCTTCATGCAAAAACACTAAGGTTGGCGCAGATCCGCCAGGCGCCTGCCATTGGCATTCCAGCAGATCACCATTGATCTGGACAGTTCGAGACTGTGTCGACCCGTTCACCTGAACCACCCGCCCCGCTGCAAAAAAGCCTGTCGGGTTTCAAGAAAACACCACACTCTGGACCGGCTACGGATTCCAATATCTTGCTGCCAACGCCACCGGCAGCATCGCGCCGACGGGATCCGCACACCAGTACTATTCATGAGACAACTGCGTACATACGAGACTGATCATATTAGGGTGTCGGCAATGATTGCCCGATTTTTTGAGTCCATATGGTCCAACGGTAGATAAGCTCACCGTTATTGGCTGTCCGGCCTTTCATCTGGTGCGAGGGTTGAATCAGAACAGTGAGAAGTATTCTTTTTGCTCCCAGTCAGTGACTTCAGAGAGGAAGCGGGCGACCTCAGCCTCTTTAAGCGTTACGAGGTAGTCGACAAAGGACTCTCCCAACGTCTTGCGATAAAGCGCATCCGAACGAAATGCAGTAATAGCCTCCATAAGGCTGCGCGGCAACGCTTCGGCCTCACTTTCATAAGGTGTCTGGGTCGCCGGCCCGGGATCCATGGCCTGATCAATTCCATCAAGCCCAGCGACAACCTGCGACGCCAGATAAAGGTAAGGATTCGCGGCCGGATCACCGATACGGTTTTCTACGCGGGTACCTGGGTCACCATACCCGCCGATCACGCGAAGCATGGCGCCACGATTGCCCCAACCCCAGCAAGCCCGGTCTGGAGCCAGTGTGAATGGCCGGTAACGCTTGTAACCGTTGATAGTCGGCGTCGTCAGCAAGCAACCCCCTCGGGCATGCGCCAGAATGCCAGCAAGAAATTGCATGCCTATTGGCGATAATGATCCACCTGGCTGTTCAGGGGTAAAGACATTATTGCCGTTAATATTATTGATGAGCGATTGATGCAGATGCCAGCCACTGGAGAGCAGGTTGGGCAAAGCGGGCCGGCACATAAATGTGGCGTGATAACCGTGACGATGGCAGACCTGCTTGGCCATACTGCGAAACAGCATGGCGCTATCGGCAGTTCCCGATCCATCCTGGGGATCAAAAGTGAATTCGATTTGACTGGGTCCAAATTCGGACTCCATGGACCGCAACGGCAATCCAAGCTGGACCGCCTGCAGGCGCAACAACTCAATTACAGGCTCCAGTTCATCCAAGCGGGTCTCAGTCAGGTGCTGACACCCTGTCGCCAGCAGCGAGGTCTTTGGCGGCATTGCGGGCTGTGTCGCATCTTCTGGACTCATCGATGCCTCATCCAGTTTCAGGACATGAAATTCGATTTCCAGCCCGCTGCGATAGGTGTAGCCTCTGGAGGACAAACCGCCTAGAACGTCTTTACAGATCTGCCGCGTCGAAAATGGCACCGCTCGGCCATCGGAAAAATACAGGTCGCACAGCATCCAGCCAGTTCGGCCAAGCCACGGCAAGACCCGAAATGTGGTTGGATCGGGCACCATAATCATATCCCGTGCGCCGCTCATCTCAGCCAATCCGAGCCCGCCACCCTCTGACCACACTGGATAAACAGTCCGGTGAGAGGTGTCCTTAACCAGCAATGAAGAAGTAATCGTGCAGCCGTTGCTTAGAACAGCGCCCGTAGCACCTGCGACCAAACTCTTGCCGCGAAGCACGCCATGCTGATCAGCAAACGACAGCCGAAGCGTGTCGAGATCTTTTTCCGATTTCTGAGCGACTTCCCCAGCAACGATGTGCTGCTCTTTTGAATATAGGCCAAATCGTTCAATAAAATCCTGTAGGCCTGTCGAATCAGTCATCGGCTGTCTGCTCCCGGCTCTGCTTGGTCTGCCGATTCCGGTAGTGCGGCGTTCCAGGGGCTTGCCGCACGGCGCTCACGATCAAGGCCGAGCCAGCGATCCTGCCAGCCGATACCGCTGGAGATCGCATCTACCGCCTCGGGTCCGAATCTGCCAGTTGTCGATATCGCGTGATCTAACGGACAACCCTTCTTTTGATCAGTGATCGCCTGAAGTAGCAGTTTTCGATATTCCCGAATCGCGACATCTGTTGTGCCCAGATGCTCCCGAGTACGATCCTGAATGGCGCCCATCGACTCGACCGCCCACTGGTCGTGGACATTAATATCGTCGCCCATTCCGGTATAAGTCCGTGTACGTTGCTCTTGCGGATCATATCCGTAATCGTTTGTCTTGTTCCGGCGTGCCCGATAATCCGGCAACTGGTAAAGCTCCAGACGCTGACTGCGCATCCTTTCCTGATCGACTGGTGCATTAAAGTTTGTAAATAACGCGTACCAGTAGCAGTTTTTGTCGTCGATCGGCACATGCCACTGAGTGATAGTCATATCGCTACTCATCGGGATACAGATGGCCTGAGGAAACAACTGGTTGGTTACCCGGACATGCCTGTGATCATCGCCAAGATCACGCACTGTTCTTAAGCGCAGACCGTATTCGGTCCGGTCTACTTCTATCTGGGGTCGAGGGAATTCACGCAACAGTGTTGTCATCGAAATGCAATCTTCTCCAGCTGTATCCCTGAACTGTTGGCCGTAGATGAGGCCAGGATCGCTTGCTTTGGAGAAACGGTGCAAAAATGAGGCGTGAGCCGGATCAATACCTACTTCCAGCGCCTGAAGCCAGTTACACTCCAAGTGTCCCTTGAAAGCGAAGGTGTATTCCTCCGGCGCCTCGAAACAATCGATTTGCGGCAAAGCCGGCACCTGCCCGCCCCCCATAAAGGCAAAAATCATTCCGTTACGCTCAATACACGGATAACCGTTCTGCTGAATATTCTTGAAGTACAAGCTGCCTTCAGGTTCACCGGGTTGTTCCAGACAAAGGCCATTCGTGTCGAAAAGCCAGCCATGAAACGGACAACGAAGGCCGCCGTCTTCCAGGCGGCCAAAGCAAAGGTCGGCACCACGATGCGGGCAGTGTCGATCAATCAACCCCAGGGACCCTCGCTCATCCCGAAAAAGAACAAGCCGTTCACCCAGGACTGTCACTGCCGTCAGCGGACGCTCTCCCAGCAGTTCCTCAGACAACGCTACCGGCTGCCAGTAGCGGCGTAATACCTGGCCGGCCGGGGTCCTTGGCCCCGTCTGTGTAATCAAGTCATTTTGTTCTGCGCTCAACATTCCCTGCCATCCTGCACGGCTGTCACTTCAACCGTAAATCTTACCGCAATATTGGAAGTTACTTTCTGGTGTTTTTACCAGAGGGCTAACCGGGGGACTACTGAAACCAACTCCAGTTCTGGCCTTAAAAGTCCATCGACTTGTCTGCATGCCTGTTTGAGGTACTTCGGGCTTAGCCTGCTCAAAATCCGTACCGTTCTTGCACGCAAGCTTAACCAGATTCAATTTCTACTATAAACAGATTCTCTGTCAGCGACGGTTGCGGTCTATTCGCTGCCGACGAGCAAATATCTGATGAGGGTCTGCACTGAATAGATGAAAAGCCACTCAATCCTGACACCCAGTCTATCGCTAGCGTAGAGGAGGGCAAGGTTTTCCCGGGTCGACGTCAAACGACAACTATCTACGACGTCTCAAGAACCAGCGCTGTCCTGACCAGCGCCCACACCCATCGTGCACATCCCCAAGCCATCACATCGTTCTAGCTGGTAAAGCGCTGTAGTGACCAGACCCGCCGCATTACGATTATCCTCACCTCAGTGATTGGCGCAGCCGTAGTAGGCGTCCTCAAACGCTGTCCAATCGACGTGTGGGTTGCGCTCAATCAACGCCGCTATTGGCACGGCGCCAAGATCATCTGCTCGTACGGTCGACAGCGCGCCGGTAGCAGCCAGGGTGCGCACCGCGTCACAAATATAGACGTCATTCACGGATTAACTTCCTCTCGCCCTGCCCCATACCTCGTGATCCCCTCAGATGTCACCGTTAGGCCGCTCGCGTAATTTGAAGCGCTGAATCTTGCCGGTCGCTGTTTTCGGTAGCTCATCAGCAAACTCTATCCAGCGTGGATACTTATACGGCGCGAGCCGCTGTTTGACAAAGGCCTTTAGCTCCTCGACCAAGGCTGTCGACCCCACCACCCCATCTTGCAGCACAACAATAGCCTTGGGCTTAATCAAGCCCTGATTATCAGGATGGCCGACTACTGCGACCTCGAGAACCCGCTCTTCCGATAACAAAGCACTCTCCACCTCAAAAGGCGCAACCCATATACCGCCAACCTTAAGCATGTCATCCGAGCGACCGCAGTAATGGTAGTAGCCATCACTGTCGAGAAAATATTTGTCACCCGAACGGGTCCATTCCCCCTGGAAGGTGATCAAGCTTTTCGCCCGCTGATTCCAGTAACACGAGGCGCTCGATGCGCCGCGAACCAGTAGCTCCCCGATTTCCTGGCCACTGATATCGACATCATCTTCATCGACAATCCTCAGGTCATAACCAGGCACCGGCCTGCCCGAAGTGCCGTACCGAACGTCCTGTGGTGAGTTGCTCAAAAAAATGTGTAGCATCTCGGTACTGCCCAGCCCATCCAGCACTGGCACACCGAAGCGCTTCTGCCACTCGTGGCCTATCTCCTCCGGTAAAGCTTCTCCTGCCGAAACACACAAGCGCAGACTGTTTGAAACCCGACTTCGGTCATTATCCGCTTCTGCCAGAATTGCGCCGTATAGGGTCGGCACTCCGAAAAAAATACTGGCTTCACTTTCCCGCAAACGTTCCAGCACAGCGTCTGGTGTCGGACGTGCAGACATCAGCGCCGCGGTCGCACCGACATGCAGCGGAAAAGACATGGCGTTACCCAGGCCATAGGCAAAAAATAATTTAGCGGCAGAAAAAACCCGATCCGCTTCGGTCAAACCCAATACACCCCTACCATAAAGTTCTGCTGTCTGCACAAGATCAGAGTGGCGGTGTACCGCCGCCTTGGGCACGCCAGTAGAGCCGGAGGTATAGAGCCAAAAGGCATTGTCATCGCAGGTGGTATCAATGGGGGTGAAGGCGTTGGACTCGGCAGCCAAGAGTGCATCCAATGATTGACTGCCGTCACGGCTTTCCCCGGAAACCACTACATGATTCAGAAACACGCGGCTAGCCAGATTATCGGCAAAGTGATCAAGAAGATGGTCGCTCACAATCAATGCGCGCGAGCGACTGTCATCGAGCATATAGGCGTAGTCGCTTGCGCTGAGCATGGTGTTGACAGGGACTGGTATCAATCCTGCTTTGACAGCGCCCCAAAACACAACCGGAAAATCAATCGTATCGGAAAGACATAGCAACACCCGTTGTTCGGGTAACAGGCCAAGCCCCAATAGCATCCCAGCCGCCTGGTTGACCCGCTTCGCAAGATCGGAATAGGTGTACTCCCCCTGATCATCCAAAAAAGCAAGTTTATTCGCGCGCCCCTCGTCAAGATGACGATCTATAAAATGGGTCGCCGCGTTGTACTGCCGTGGCAGCTCAACTGCTACCGGCACTGTCGCACTTAAGTCCATAGTCATCCTCCCGATGGCACGGCATCACGGTCATGCACTGGGCTCCATCTCATCAGGTGCGACCGTATAAGCAGACATCAGCTGGCGAATATCTATCGGCACAGGGCTCGATTGGAGTCGCTCACCAAGACTAACCCATACCATGGTGAGGCGTGCTGTGACACAACTTACACCCTCGTGGCTTCCTTCAATATCCAGTGTGAACGAACCCTGCCCCAACCTACTGACCTGCAGGGAAAAATCCAGGCTGTCCCCAAGGTGGTTGGGCCGTCGAAACTGACACTCGCTATTCACCAGCGGGACTCCAGCAGCCCACTCTTCATGCAATTGCCCGAATGGACAGCCGAGAGCCTCATCAAACCACCGTTCAACCACCTCGTTGAACATCTCGAAATACCGAGGGTAGAAAACAATGCGGGCGTAATCGATATGTCGAAAGCCCACGGTAATGCTGGTCCTGAATACCAAGTTACTTCCCCAAAAAAGAGTCGATTCTACCAGTCATTTTTTAGCACTCAACGGCCGTAGCATTTTACTAAGTGGCCAACTCATAACGGATTCACGAACTGCCGAATCTCACAGCTAAAGATTCCTTGTCTGCAAGCCAGGTCAAAGCCTGGCTAGCGCTTGGGCTCACGCTGATTTCCCGCGAAACCCCAAGCACAAGCAAAAGACATTCAGCGGTTTTGGTTTGCGCCACTACGATAGAATCATTAAAATACCGACCAGTCGGTATGTTAATGAAAGAAGAATACACTCTGCATCGCACAGCTGTTCGAATTCTTAAGATCGCGCGTGAGCTCTTTCTAGCCCACAGTTACGCAGATGTAACCATGGACCAGATCGCTGCAGCAGCCAACGTTACCAAAGGCGGCCTATATCATCACTTTGCCGGTAAGGAAGCGCTATACCTGGTAATGATGCAGGCTGACCTGTCAGAAAAGCACCGGCTATTCAACAAAGCGGTGGTTATGGAGGGCTCCTGCCGTCAGCGCCTTGAGACGCTGGCCCGCTCGTTTCTGGCTTTGCCGGCCCAACAGAGACGTCTCGCCGGGCTGATCCGCCGAGACATCAACACGCTCAGCGAGGAAGCACGCCAAGAGTTGATACGTTGCTACCAGAACGCCCTACCCGACCAGGTGCGCTCGATTATTCAGCACGGCATCCGTGTCGAGGAATTGCGTCCGATCGATGCACGCCTGGCGTCATTTTGTTTTATTAGTTTGGTCGAGCATTGTGTCAGCCACCACGGTGAACGTGTATTGCCGACCAAGGCACAAAAAATCGCGTTTGTTCTGGATCTGTTTTTCGCTGGCGCAACGGGTAAGGCCCAGATTGCCGATGACCACGAGACATCATAACCATGCAAATAGACTTTGAAACTCACCCATCGCGCTACCGTCACTGGCGCATTGAAATCGATGATACGGTTGCTCACTTAATCCTCGACGTACGCGAGGATGCCGGCTTGTTTGCCGGTTACGATCTGAAACTGAATTCTTACGATCTTGGCGTTGATATCGAGCTGCATGATGCGGTGCAACGACTGCGCTTCGAACATCCCGAGGTGCATACAGTCATACTGCGCTCCGGAAAAGAACGGGTTTTTTGTGCCGGGGCCAACATCCGCATGCTCGCGGGCGCCGAGCATGGCTACAAAATCAATTTCTGTAAATTTACCAACGAGACCCGAAACGCCATAGAAGAGGCGGGCCGCGAATCCGGGCAAAAATACATCAGCGTGATCGAAGGCGTTTGCGCGGGTGGCGGATACGAACTGGCACTGGCGACTGACTATATTATGCTGGCAGACGATGGTTCAGCGGCAGTTTCGCTCCCTGAGGTTCCACTGCTCGCAGTCTTACCAGGGACCGGAGGGTTGACCCGGCTGACCGATAAACGCCGGGTCCGCCGTGACCGGGCAGATGTCTTCGCCACCCTGACGGAAGGCGTTAAAGGACCTCGGGCTGTTGAGTGGGGTCTGGTTGACCAAGCGGTTGCTGCATCGGACCTGGATAGCGCCATCGCCGACGTGGTGCAACAACTGGCAACGCAAACCGAACCCAGACCCACCGCCACGGGCATTACGCTGTTACCGTTGCAACGAACCATCGAACAGGACAGTCTGCGCTACAGCACCTTAACAGCAACCGTGGACCGAGAAGGGGCCACCGCAACGATAATGCTGCATGGGCCAGACACCCCGCCACCAGACACGGCTGACGCCCTGATCACACAAGGCGATCAGGCCTGGTTGCTGCGTTGCGCCCGGGAACTCGATGATTGCCTGCTTCATTTCCGCTTTAATGAACCCGAGATCGGAGTTCTGGTATTTCGCAGCACTGGACAACCAGAACGAGTACTCTCACATGATCGTTTTCTGAGAGAGCACTCCAATCATTGGCTAACATCTGAGATTCGCCTGTACTGGAAGCGGGTATTGAAACGACTCGACCTGACTGGGCGCTCACTGGTCGCTCTGGTGAGCCCGGGTAGCTGCTTTGTCGGACTGCTGGCGGAAATCGTTCTAGCCTGCGATCGCAGCTATATCATGGTCGATGAGGATGGCGAATGCCCGCAACCGGCGACCCTATGCATTACCGAAACGAATCTTCAGTCACTGCCGATGAGTAATGATCTGACCCGTCTGCAGACCCGCTTTTTAGGGGATGATGATGCACTGCAGAGGATTCAACCCTATCTGGAACAGTTGATCGACGCCAAGAAATGCGAGGATCTGGGTCTGGTCACCTTTGCTCTGGACGAGTCCGACTGGGAAGACGAGATCCGAATTTTTCTCGAAGAACGAGCCGCTTTCTCGCCGGACGCCCTGACTGCCATGGAAGCTAATCTTCGCTTCGCTGGGCCAGAAACCATGGAAACAAAGATCTTCGGACGCTTGAGTGCCTGGCAGAACTGGGTTTTTCAACGACCCAACGCTTCTGGAGAAAGCGGCGCTCTGCGCCGCTACGGCAGCGGACAAAAAGGCTCTTTTGACAAGGCACGGACTTAATCTGATGACCCCCTGTAAATACCCTGATGGAGACGATCGCGATGAGTGAATCCAGCCACGTAGCCTACGACACCATTATCCCGAACAACGTAGGACTCGCCTCTGATCGCAAAGTCCTCAAGGCGCTAGAAAAATGGCATCCTGCTTTTCTGGATTGGTGGAAATCAATGGGGCCTGATGGATTTCAGGAATCCCCCGTGTATCTGCGCACCGCAATCAGCGTTGAGCGTGAAGGCTGGGCCAAATTCGGTTATGTAAAAATGCCAGAGTATCGCTGGGGTATCCTGCTGGCGCCGCAGGTAGAAAACCGCACAATTGGGTTCGGTGAATATCAAGGCGAACCGGTTTGGCAAGAGGTGCCAGGTGAGTACCGCGCACTGTTGCGCCGCCTGATTGTAATCCAGGGCGATACCGAGCCGGCATCGGTAGAACAGCAAAGGTTTCTGGGCAAAACCGCGCCTTCTTTATACGACATGCGCAACGTCTTCCAGGTTAACGTCGAGGAAGCTCGGCATCTCTGGGCTATGGTGTACCTGCTGCAAAAGTATTTTGGCCGGGATGGCCGTGAAGAGGCGCAGGAACTTCTGCGCCGTCGATCGGGAGATCCTGATGCGCCACGACTACTGGGCGCTTTCAATGAAGAAACACCAGATTGGCTTTCCTTCTTCATGTTCACTTTTTTTACAGACCGTGACGGCAAAATGCAACTCGAAAGCCTGGCTCAATCCGGATTTGATCCGCTGTCACGCACCACCCGGTTTATGCTAACCGAGGAAGCCCATCATATGTACGTGGGCCAAAGTGGCATCGCCCGGATTCTTCAAAACACCTGCCAGATCATGGCAAAGAACCAGATCGACGACCCATTCCGGGTAGATCAAATCAGAGGGTTGGGCGCGATTGACCTGCCCCTGATGCAGCGTAAAGTCAACTTTCACTTCTCTGTTTCGCTTGATCTGTTCGGCTCTGAGATGTCGACCAACGCCGCCAACTTTTTTGACGCCGGCCTCAAGGGGCGCTACAAGGAATCCGATATCGATGATGACCATCGGCTCATCGATGCCCTGTATCCGGTGCTCAAGGTTATAGATGGGAATATTCAAAGCATTGACTCGCCGGCATTACCCGCTCTAAACATGCGCCTGCGTGACGACTATGTGCGCGAATGCGCCCGTGGAGTCCAGAGATGGAACCTGGTGATGACCAAGGCCGGCATAGAGTTCAAGCTGAAACTGCCGCACGTTGCTTTCAACCGGGCAATCGGCGAATTTGCCTCAGTCGAGGCCTCGCCAGAAGGCCATCTTATGCAACAAAAAGAGTGGCAACAGCAACGCGACCACTACCTGCCCACCACGGGCGACGCTGACTTCTTGCAATCTCTGATGCGGCCGCTGCATCAACCTGGCCAATACGCATCATGGATCGCACCGCCGGCCCGCTCAATCGACAACCAGCCCGACGATTTCGAGTACGTCAGGATCCCGGGATAAACTGCTGGTGACCACCGTTTTGCCTGGGTCTACAGAATAGGTATGGTGGAGACCTCGCTGTAATTCTTTGTGCTCGATAAAACGATTGCACAACGATAATCGGGGTCATACCAACTGACACAATGGATCAGCCAAAGAACGCTACGAAGATAGTCGTTATCGGTGCCGGCATGGTCGGCGTCTGCTGCGCCCTGTATCTCCAACGTGCAGGTCACCGGGTGATCCTGATAGATGCGGGCGAACCGGGTGGTGGCGCCAGTTACGGCAATGCGGCTACCTTTGCCAGTTACGCCTGTATTCCCGTTAATCACCCCAAACTGCTTACGGCGCTACCGGCACTGCTGTGGGGGTCCGCCAGACCACTATCCATTTCTTTGACCTATATGCCGACGATGCTGCCCTGGCTGCTCTCGTTTTTGCGCCACTGCCGGCGCACTGAGGTCAACCACATCATCAGGGCACTGGGTGTTCTGCTAGCGCATGCCGAGGATGCAGCGATGACCCTGTTTCGCAGCTCTGATGCACTCAACCTGATCCGGCGCAACGGCACCATCTACCTGTATTCAAGCGAAAGAAGTTTGGCTGGCGCCCAGGATGACATCCAACGACGGCGTCGGCAGGGTGTCGCAATCACAGAACTTGATATCAGTGACATTCAGAACCTTGAGCCCCAGTTGGCCTCGGTATTCGCTGGAGGCATTCTCTACGATGACGGTTTTCAACTGCTGGACCCGCAACAAATTATCTTGAAAATGGTTGAGAAATTCGCTGCCGATGGTGGCCAAGTTCTGCGTGAGAAAGTGACCTCCCTGGCCCGCAATGACTTGGGCGATATACAGGTCATCGGCGACTCAAGGTCGATCAGCGCCCGACAAGTAGTGCTGGCAGCGGGCGCGCAGTCACAAACTATCAGCAGTGGACTCATCGACCCGCTGCCGCTGGATACGGAAAGAGGCTATCACGTCATGTTTCCAGATAGCGCTACATTGCTGAACCGACCGGTTGGGCTGGCAGATGCTGGCCTTTATCTGTCGCCACTTAACTTGGGCCTACGGGCGGCAGGAACCGTTGAGCTTGCCGGCCTGAACGCCCCACCAAACCCAGCCAGGCTGGCCTACATTGAGCGATGGGTCCATCGTGTCCTACCTCAAGTGGGACAACGCGGGGATACCTGGTTGGGTTTTCGGCCTACTCTGCCCGACAGCCTGCCGGTGATCGGTCGTTCTTCACGGCATCCGGGGCTGATCTATGCGTTCGGCCACCACCATATCGGCATAACGCTCGGTGGCATTACTGGCAAACTTGTCCAGCAGATCATCGATGGACACCCACCCACCGTGGATCTTGCGCCGTACCGCCCGGAGCGATTTGCGCGCTAGGCTAGCAGGTCAAATACGGCATGCAGGTACATCTGCGTCGCCCGGGTCAACTGCTCAATCTCGACGTACTCATTAAGCGAGTGCGCCTGAACTAAAGAGCCAGGGCCACACACCACGGCAGGGCTGCCCAGATGAGGCGCATCAGTCGCCCCGGGGAAAGCCGACGCCTGTGCCGGCGATCCGGTGAGTAATTGCGACGATGCGAGTAATGAACGCACGACTGGGGAGTCCAGCGGAACATCATTGGCCGGGATATCCCAAGAGGGATCGCTAATCTCGTAGCGAAACCCTGGGTCGTCCGCCTTCAGAGATTCCAGCCGCTTCTCGATATCCTGGCGTACGCTTTCGGTACTGTCGCCTGGAAGCAGACGGCGATCGATTTCAAGTTCACAAAAATCAGGTACTGCGCTAACGAGATCACCGCCGCGGATCACGCCTGGACTGTAACGCCCATGACCACACAACGGATGGGGCTCACGGGATGCGAGCTCTGCGTTGTAATCAGACAATGCCGTGACAACCCGAGCCATACGTTCAATCGCGTTTTCTCCGTGTTCAGGGATACTGGAGTGCACCGCCTTACCAAAGGTGCGGATGAACAGGCCATGCTGCCCTTTATGTGCGGGGCACACAGCAAGGTCTGAGGGTTCGCCGATGATGCACTGGTCTGCCCTCGGACCATTACGGCCGATTTCACGGGAACCGATCATCTGCCACTCTTCGTCCGCGACGCCGCACAGCATTAATGTTCCCTGGAGTTGTACATCTGCCTCCTGCAACAGGCGTACCACTTCAAGATAACAAGCCAGTCCCGCTTTCATGTCACAGGAGCCACGTCCGTAGATCCGACCGTCCGCCTCGCGTGCACAGTAGGCTTCTTCATAGCCCTCGGCCGGCACAGTATCTAGATGTCCACACAGCATCAGTGATGGCCGCTCGCCAACCCCTTGACGCGCGCCAAAGACATTGGGACGCCCAGGCGCCGCATCACGAGAAGAAACGGCCATACCAAGTTGGCTCATCTGCTCCAGGTAATACTCGCCAATCTCCTTTTCGCGATGGCCGGGGCGGGGCTCGCCAACCATTGGATTCTCGCTTGGAATGACAATCATTTCCTTGAGTCGATCTTTAATCGACTCGATCGATAACAAATCGGACAGACCATTCAACTGTTCGATAACCTGGTCATTCATAAATCTTTTCCCTTGACTGTGCCTAGCGATATATCCCCAACAACAATAACCGGGGATGATGTCAACATACCACCAACACACGGGGCCGGTGCTACACTCGCCGTCCCTTCAACCTCACCTGGAGACTGGGATGGCCTACCTTGCGGATTACGGTCTCTTTCTTGCTAAATCACTGACTATTGTTCTTGCTGTAATCGGCGTCATTGGCGCCGTGGTAGGTATCGCGATCCGCAATCGGCACAGATCCCCCGAGCAGATTGATGTAAAACGGATTAATGATCGCTACCGCGATATGGCCGACGCCATCGAATTCGCCACTCTAAGCCCTGAGCAGGCGAAAAAAAAGCAGAAATCTAGTAAGAAAGAGCGCAAAACAAAAGCCAAGGCAGAAAAACGTAACCCCCCTGAAGCACGAAAACGGGTGTTCGTCCTCAACTTCCACGGTGATCTCCGTGCCAGTGAAGTGGGACTCCTTCGCGAGGAAATCACCGCAATTCTATTAGCAGGGCGCGATGGAGATGAAGTCGTTATCCGGCTCGAGAGTGCAGGCGGCATGGTGCATGCCTACGGTTTGGCTGCTTCTCAGATTGCCAGGCTACGCGAGGCTGGTGTCGAAGTAACCGTTGCGGTCGATAAAGTTGCTGCAAGTGGCGGATATCTTATGGCCTGCGTTGCAGACCGGATTCTGGCTGCGCCGTTTGCTGTGATTGGCTCTATTGGTGTAGTCGCCGAGATTCCCAACTTCAACCGCTTATTGAAAAAGCACGACATTGACTATGAACAGATATCGGCTGGTGAATTTAAACGAACCATTACCATGCTTGGCGAGACCACCGACCGGGCCAGGGCCAAAGTTAAAGAAGAAGTCGAACAAACCCACACCTTGTTCAAGGATTTCGTCAAGCAGCAGCGTCCAATCGTCGACCTTGATGCTGTCGCCACCGGCGAACACTGGTTGGGCACCCGGGCCCATGCACTGAAGCTGGTGGATGAAATTCGCACCAGCGATGATTACCTGATGAGTCTTCGCGACACCACCGACATTTTTGAAGTGGAATACAGCATTAAAAAGAAAATGTTTGATCGGCTCTCTGGGCTGATCGGCCGTCTGCGAGGCGACAACCTGCTAACCCAGAATTCACAATCGATGACCCGACTGACCTGAGTCCACTTCTGGCATTGAAATAACCGTACAGGCGAAGTAAAAAATTGATCTACCAACTGGGCGTTCACATTCCGACGGTCGCCGATGATGCCTACGTAGCACCAAGTGCCGACGTCATCGGTTCAGTTGAACTGGGGTCACAGTCCAGCGTCTGGTTCGGCGCGGTACTGCGTGGTGACAACGACCGAATCGTGATTGGCGCCCGTACCAATATCCAGGACAACACCGTGATTCATGTGGATGCCGGCGCACCTGTCATCATCGGCAACGATGTATCTGTCGGCCACAGCGCGGTCATCCACGGCTGCACCATCGGCGATAACACACTGATAGGAAACGGCGCAGTGATCCTGGATTTCGCTAAGATCGGTGCTGACAGTCTGGTCGGCGCTAACGCCTTGGTCACAGAGCGCAAAACCTTTCCGCCACGCTCGCTGATTCTGGGGTCACCCGCAAAGGCTGTTCGAGAACTGAGTGACGAGGAATTACAGTTGCTGCGTGCCAACGTGCAAAGTTATCTCAACAAGGCTGAACGCTATTCCACGGAGCTAAGCCCAATAGGATAATCGGCGGCAGCGGTCTGTCAGAGGGATTTTTGACTTGTAGGTAGGAGGATATATGAAAATCGGTTTCATCGGCCTGGGCAATGTCGGCGGAAAACTTGCAGGCAGCCTGCTGCGTAATGGATTTGACCTCGTGGTCCGGGACCTGAACAAGGATCTGGAACAAGTGTTCTGTGAACGCGGTGCAAAGGTTGCCGATAGCCCATCGCAAATGGCCACTGATGTCGACCTGCTGATTACCTGTCTGCCGAATCCGGCGGCCAGCGTCGCCGTGATGGAGGGGGAGGATGGGGCTCTTAATGGGCTAGGCCCGGGGAAAATCTGGGCAGAAATGAGCACTACTGATGAATCCGAAGTGCGCCGACTCGGCGCACTGGTCAGCGCCACCGGCGGCGAACCAGTGGACTGCCCCGTGTCCGGCGGCTGTCACCGTGCTGCCACCGGAAACATCTCCATATTTGCCGGGACGGAACGCGCAACATTTGAAAAGATTCTGCCGGTCCTTGCGACCCTAGGTCGGCGAATTCTCCATACCGGCCCGCTGGGCTCTGCATCGGTACTGAAAGTACTAACCAACTACCTCGCCTCGATCAATCTTGCGTCTTTAGGAGAAGCGCTGATGACGGCTCGCCGGGCCGGTATGGATCTTAATACCACCTACGAAGCGATTCGTATTTCCTCTGGTAATTCTTTCGTTCATGAAACCGAAAGCCAGGTGATCCTCAACGGGAGTCGTGATATCAACTTCACCATGGATCTGGTGGTCAAGGATTTGTCACTATTCCAGGATATCGCGGATCGAGTTGCGGTACCGCTTGAGATCTCCCCATTGCTGCTGAGTATTTTCAAGGACGGCCAACACCGCTATGGGGGGGGCGAATGGTCGCCCAATATCGTCCGCCGCCTTGAAGAGGCCTGTGATGAGCAACTGCTGGCGCCCGGATTTCCTGCCCAAATGGTCGACGATGAACCGGAGAGCCCGGGGCACGAGGTTACGATACCAAGAGGCTGATTCAGCTGACAAGGTAGGTCAAAGAGCTGGGGTGCCAGACTCCAGGTCGTAGACATGTTGCACTGCAACATGTCATACTGAAAGGCGATGATTTGCCATCTTCCCTCTCCAAACGCAGCCAAGGCGTGGTGCGACACGCAGCGCAGTCAGGGCCGCAGCGTCGGCTTTGTACCCACTATGGGTGCCCTGCATCTAGGGCATCTTTCGCTGGTTGAGCGGGCCCGGGTTGAGAATGACACCTGCTGCGTCAGCATTTTTGTCAACCCTTTGCAGTTCGATAATCCAGCCGATTACAACACCTACCCACGCGACCTACAGGCAGACCTGACAACACTTCAAGCCCAAGGCTGCGCAATGGTTTTTGTCGGCAGTCTTGGGCAATTTTTCCCCGAGATCACCGACCCACAGGAAATCAAGACGCTTGGCGCTGGTCGCCACGGGGACGGGCTTGAAGGAACCTTTCGGCCCGGCCATCTCGACGGCGTACGAACCATTATCGATCGGCTGTTTCGCACCGTGGGACCTGCCCACGCCTACTTTGGGGAAAAGGATTTTCAGCAGACCCTGGTCGTCGCCGAACTGGCCGCAGAAATCGGCTACCCGCAGGTAGTGGTATGTCCTACGGTTCGCGACGAATTCGGGCTTGCCCTGTCATCACGCAATGCCCTGCTGAGTCCGCCCGAGAAAAAACAGGCTCACAGCATTTACCAGGCCCTGTTGGCGGCCCACCAAGCCTGGACAACGGGCGAGCACCAACCAAAGACACTGGCCAACATAATGGTAGAGATATTGGAAGACACTGACCTTGGTGTCGAGTATGCGGAGGTCCGTGACCCGACCGCATGGACCGCAGCCATGCCGGATGTACCCCTGCAACAGGCGCAAGCGTTGATCGCAGCACGTATCGGCCGGGTACGCCTGATTGATACCCTGCGCCTGGATGCCCACCACGCCGACGAGACGGCTTCAGTCGCACAGGCGGCGCAAGCGGGTTCTGGCCGTTAACTTTATGGCTTCGGCCAGCGCCTGGCGCGCGGACTCAGTGCTCGCCCCCGGCCTTAAAGTTAAAGACCGCCCCATCTTTAATGCCTGATGGCCAACGACTCGTCACTGTTTTCATTCTCGTATAAAACCGAACACCCTCGGGGCCATGCATATAGTGGTCACCAAAAAGTGAGCGCTTCCAACCCCCAAAACTATGGAAAGCCAGTGGCACGGGAATCGGCACATTAACCCCCACCATGCCAATTTGTGCACGATGGCCAAAGTCACGGGCGGCATCACCGTCACGGGTAAAAATGGCAGTCCCGTTGCCGTACTCGTGATCATTAACCAGTGTGAGTGCCTCTTCGTAGCTACTCACACGTACGACCGAAAGCACCGGCCCAAAAATCTCGTCGCGATAGATCGCCATTTGCGGCGTGACCCGATCGAATATCGTGGCTCCGACAAAACAGCCGGACTCGTACCCCGGCACAACAACCCCACGGCCATCCACAACCAATTCAGCGCCCTCTTCGATGCCACGATCGATATAGCCTTTGATCCGATCCCGCGCATCCGGCGTAATCACAGGACCCATTTCGACTCCATCCTGATCATAGGCACCGACCTTGAGTGTTTCGATGCGCGGCACCAATTGCTCCATCATTCGATCTGCGGTGTCGTCCCCAACCGCGACTATCACTGAGATCGCCATACAACGCTCACCGGCCGAGCCATAGGCTGCGCCCATTACGGCGTCTACCGCCTGACCCATATCAGCATCAGGCATCACTACCATGTGATTCTTCGCTCCACAAAGCGCCTGAACCCGTTTGCCATGCGCGCAACCTGTTTGGTAAATATACTCGCCGACAGCCGTGGAGCCGACGAAGCTGACAGCCTGAATAGCCGGATCCGAAAGCAACACATCAACGGCTTCCTTATCGCCATTCACGACATTGAGAACGCCATCCGGCAAACCCGCCTTAGTCATCAACTGGGCCATGAAGCCGGCGCAGGAAGGATCACGCTCGGAAGGCTTGAGGATAAAGGTATTGCCACAAGCGATAGCGACAGGAAACATCCACATCGGCACCATGGCCGGAAAGTTGAACGGCGTGATGCCCACGACGACTCCCAAAGGCTGGCGCATGCTCCACGAATCCACCCCATTGGCTACTCCCTCGCTGAACTCTCCTTTGAGCATCTGCGGAATGCCACAGGCAAACTCGACGACTTCCAGTCCACGGGTGATCGATCCCTTGGCGTCGTCGACAGTCTTACCATGCTCAGATGACAGCAGCCAAGCCATTTCATCTATATTTTGAATCAGTAATTCACGATAACGGTACAGCACCTGTACCCGCCGGGCCGGGGGCATCTGCGCCCAATCCGGGAATGCCTGTGAGGCATTCGCAATTGCGGCACGCACTTCATCGGCGCTGGCCAGAGCGACCGTGCGAACCACCTCTCCCGTCGCTGGGTTATATATGTCACCGAAACGGTCGCTCGCTCCTGCGACCGGCCGACCACCTACATAATGCCCAACTATCTCTTTTACCGCTGCATCCATCTTCTAGCTCCTGTGATGGCTTGATGTCTTTTAAAATCTTGCCGACTCGGGCACCATCTACAATAGCCCTTCGCCTTCTTTAAGTTTGGCGCTGATGCTAAATCCCCGATTACAACGAAATAACTTCTCGCATTTGTCGCGCAGGCAGGCTTTGCTCGGTGGCGCGTTAATAACCTTGCCCATTGTCGGCGTTTCAGGCGGGCATAACAAGTTCGACACTCTCGTAGTGGCAATTTATGATCTCTAGGTCACCCGCTATTGCGGGTTGGCGACACCGGCCGTGGGTCAGGGTTTCGCCCGATTGGCAAAAACTTGTCAACAGGGGCAGACTCAGTAAAACGGATATTGACCGCGCCCGGGCCAGGGATGGACAAATCCTCATGTCCAATGGCAAAACCGGGGCCTGGGATGATTTCGCGCCTGGCGTGCCAATGAAGGTCACGCTGCGGCTTCGATGCTGGCCAGCGTTCCAAGGCACGATTAACGCCGCCTTGTTGATCCTGTATCACCAAGGCAGAATGTCCTCGTGCGACCGACCACCCAACGACTGAATTCCATGGCCAACGGCCAAAATGGAGACCTACAATGAATACCCGAATTACCGACATCCATAAAAAAGATATCGCCCACGCCCTGCACCCCTATACCAACCTGGCCGCCCACGAGGAACAAGGTCCGCTGGTCATTACCCGCGGAGAAGGTGTGTACGTCTGGGATGACCAGAATAATCGCTATTTGGAAGGGCTTGCAGGCCTGTGGTGCGTATCGCTCGGATTCTCCGAGGAACGATTGGCGCAGGCCGCGGCGGATCAATTTGCCGCACTGCCCTATTCACACACATTTGCCCACCGCTCCACCGAGCCGGTGATAGCGCTTTCGGAAAAACTTATCGAGATAGCGCCTGAGCCCATGACCCGGGCCTTTTTTCTAAATTCCGGGTCCGAGGCGATCGATGCCATGATCCGCTTCACCTGGTACTACAACAACGGCCGCGGGTTGCCAAAGAAAAAGAAAATCATCTCCCGAAAACGCGGCTATCACGGTGTAACGGTCGCCGGCGGCAGCCTTACTGCCATTCCGCTGATGCAGAACGACTTTGATTTACCCCTGGAACGGATGATCCACACCGATCCTGCTGGCTATTACCGCTACGGCCAACCCGGTGAATCCGAGGAAGCTTTTGCCAGTCGCCTTGCTGACAATCTTGAACAACTTATCATCAATGAAGGTCCAGACACGGTCGCCGCCTTTGTCGCCGAACCGGTGATGGGTGCTGGCGGTGTCATGCTGCCACCGGCCACCTACTTCGGCAAAATTCAGGCGGTGCTGGACAAATACGACGTGCTGATGGTGGCAGATGAAGTCATCTGCGGGTTTGGTCGCACCGGCAACATGTGGGGCTCGCAGACCTACGATATCCGCCCGGACATGGTCACCTGTGCCAAACAACTCTCATCAGGCTATCTACCAATATCGGCGCTCTTGATCTCTGACAAGGTGTACGAAGTACTCAAGGCGCAAAGCCGAAAACACGGTGCGCTCGGCATGGGTTACACCTATGGCGGGCATCCGGTATCTTGCGCAGTAGCACTCGAAACACTGAAAATCTATGAGGAACGCGATACGGTTGGATATGTTCGCAGTGTCGCACCTCAGTTTCAGGAAAGACTGGCGCAACTCGGCCGTAGCACTCTGGTGGGTGAAGCGCGCGGCGTCGGCCTGATCGGCGCACTGGAACTGGTGATGGATAAGAACTCGGCAGAACAATACCCAGCCGAAGTCAAAGCAGGTGCAATGCTCGCTGCCCGGGCGCAGGCCCGGGGACTTATTGTTCGCGCCTTGCCTGGCGATGTCATCGGCATCTGCCCGCCATTGATCATTACCGAAACACAAATAGACGAGCTTTTCGACTCGCTGGCTGAGGCCGTCAGTGAAACTGAAGGCCTGCTGCGGCGCGCTGCCTAAAGGTGTCAATCAAAACACTGCTACTGAACCGAAGTCTCCTGCGGGTTGCTGGTGCTCTTGCGTGGCTGGCGACCCCCCTGTCGGTGATGGCAGAGCCCTCTATCGACACGTGGCTGAGCGCGACAGTTGAAAACGGAGCGCCGGTTCAGACTGATACTTTGCGTTTTGGCTGCAATGACAAGATCTATGCGGTGATTGACCTGACTGCTCTTGCTGGCGGCAACCATCAACTGCAGGTGGATTGGACGGATCCCACAGGCAAAACCCGCGAACACATCGATTACCCATTTCACAGCGGTGGTACCACCCGGATTACGGTGTGGCTGCAACTGCATCCCCCTAAAGGCGCCGCGCTTTTCAGTTTCTTCAACCCAGCCATGGGGATGGACGATTTTATCGGCACCTGGCAGGTCGAAATTAACCTTGATGGCAAAACCCGCCTGGATCAATCTTTCGAGGTGCTCTGCTAGACGGATCACCTGGTGTATTAAGGTCGGGACTGACCGTCATCGCGATCAAGCTGCGGTGAAAATAGCGTACTTCGATTGACTATGCCTGGGAATCTACCGCAGCAGCCGGCATTGTGCTGGTCGCTGCGGTGGCACTGCCTGGTGAATCAGTTCAGTAATTCAACCTCACCTGGTTTCCAGGCTTCATCGAACCATGGCTCCATGCGAATCCTCATCGGCCTGGTTACGGTTGATCCTAATCCAACCTCTCAAAGTCACCCGGACGCCAAGTTTTATCAAACCAGGGGTCCAGCGGGCCATAGAGCCTCAATACGGCCCACCATCCTTTACCCGGAACCGTTTGAACCCAGTTTGACTCCTTTCCTTCGGGCGGCTGTTGGCCAAAGTATAGATCGACAGAGCCATCAACATTGACCTGTATCTTGTCGCGCTTGTTTGATCCACCCCCTTTGAATTGGTCCACCCCTATAGTTAGGAAACGGAGGATCAGATATGGGAATCAAGAGACACAAACCCGAACAGATTGTAACGAAGCTAAGGCAGGTTGAGGTTTTGGCTGGACAAGGAATGGCGCGTGTTGATGCTATTCGTCAGATCAGCATCACAGAACAAACGTACTATTCCTGGCGTAAGCAATACGGTGGCATGGGAACGGATCAGCTCAAAGAGTTGAGACGGCTCCAGAAGGAAAACGAGCGGCTCAGGCGAGCTGTCTCTGATCTGACGCTGGACAAGTTAATCCTGACGGAGGCGTCCAGGGGAA
>JBBWVW010000157.1:0-8756 GCA_050256425.1 Arenicellales bacterium
AACTCAGCAAGCGCGGCTTTGGATAGCGTAAATCCCAGGCCCCAGGTCAAGGGTACGCAACTGGCGAGCAACAGTTCACGGAACTTCATGAAGCGATCCTACAGACCTTGCGGCTACACAGGTATCTTGGGCGCGACCCGAGTCAGGGGAGTTGGCAGCCCGGTTAGGATCAGTTAGTCTGTGCGTCGTTCGTATTTCTGATTTGGCCTTAACCGACATGTCCAGACCGCTACTGACTTGGCTGCCTTTTAGCTTGCTTTTTCTTTGGTTGGCTTCGCTGCCTGCTGCGGCTGAAACAGTTGAATCGACGTCGCCACTGTGGATGCAAGTATCACCGATCGCTGGGGTTGATGAGCTTCGCACACTCGTTGGTTTTGCTGGCGATGAGCAGATGTTTGTTGGCAGCATCAACCAGCCTGATTTCAGCGCCAGCGGTTTTTGGGGTAGTGGCGAGGGCCTTTCATCTTTCGCAGATGCTTATTCCAGTCGTGATGCCAGCTTGTTTCATCCAATTGGAAATTCGGGTGTCAGTTTTTCCGGTGCTGCTTTTGATCTTCATCCTTTCGGATTACATTGGACAGCCGGTGGCTCACTGATTGAAGCGGATGATGCTCCTGATCGGACGAGTTGGTTTTTGGGCGTGCGTTCGAGGCAGGCAGGCGCCCAGGTATTCCAGGTTGATCGGCCTGATGGCGTAGCGGCTCACGCACTGGCGCTGAATCTGAATTTACCCCTGGGGCAATTACGGGCAACTCATGTGGCTGCTCCTGACCAGGCGGGACTCAGCATAATAGGCTGGCAAATGGGGCTAGGTCCCTTGGCACAATTGGCGGTGCAATTTCGCCAGGGCGACAGCGCTCGTTATGTGGATGGCGCCTACCAACGCTGGATGGTAAGCCTGTCTGGGCATTTTGGACTACCCCGGGGAATGCTTGCAGACCAGTCGGCTCAGGATCAGGAGGGGTTCGCCCACACCGCGTTGCTGGCAGCGGCTGCAGTCGGGATCGCTCTGGTTGCCAGTTCCGGTAGTGATAGCACCGATTCCCAGTTACGTTACTCCACTCAGACTAATGCAGCCTACAATGTAGTGAACGGCATCAACCCGACGTCAGTTGCGCAGAACCTCGAATATGGAGGCTGGGTGTACCGCAATGCGGATTCCACCTTCAGCGCTAGCGAGCCTAAGAAAGGTACCGTTGATAAAGTCAATCTGGGTTCACCATTGGATTCACCTTCTGGAACCACGACCACGGCGTCTTATCACACGCACGGTGCTTTTGATCCTCGTTACGACAGCGAGAACTTCTCATTGATGGATGTGACGATGAATAATGCGTGGGGTGTCGATGGGTATCTTGGCACTCCTGCTGGTAATCTCAAGTATCATCACTACCTGACGGGAATCATTGCCACAGTGGGTACCATTGCCAACTGATTAATGCCGGTCCTTGAGAAACTCAAAAACAGGCCTGAATCCGTTAACCGTGGAGCCCGGTTGAGGGTCTCAATTTGAGCGATCGTTATTGCTGCGACGCAGTCGTTATCGGTGCCGGGGTGATCGGTGCCGCTGTAGCGCTTGAGCTTACTCGTGGCGGACGCCAAACTATCAGTGTCGACCGCCTGCCGGCAGCCGGTTACGGCTCAACGTCCAGTTCCTGCGCCATCATCCGGGTTCACTATTCGACTCTGGAAGGTACCGCGTTTGCCTACGACGGCTATTTTGATTGGAAACATTGGAAAGCGTTTCTCGATTCCCCTGTCGGTATCGAAACTGCCCGATTCCAGGAAAGCGGATGTCTGGTGATGAAAACCGAGGGTAATGGCCACCTTGAGAAAATTGTAGCCAACGTTGAGAAATTATCCATACCCTATGAGCATTGGGATGCGCGCCAGATTGTAAAGCGCCTGCCGGGCTATGACTTACAGTCTTTCGCGCCTGCTCGGCGCATAGACGACCCCGGTTTCGGCGAGCCAGGTAAGGGGCGTATCGAAGGGGGTGTTTTTTTTCCAACTGCGGGTTTTGTCAGTGACCCCCAGTTGGCTGCACAAAATATTCAAGCGGCAGCAACGACGCGAGGCGCCCGGTTTTTGTTTAACCGCGAGGTAACGGCAATACCGGTGAGCGCCAACCGGGTGGGGGGTGTGACTCTGGACGATGGCACTACGATTAGCGCTCCCGTTGTAGTTAACGTAGCCGGCCCGCACTCGTCCAAAGTGAACCGGATGGTCGGGGCTGATGTAGATATGAAAATCACCACGCGGGCTCTGCGCCAGGAGGTTGCGCATGTGCCCGCGCCGCAAGGTTTTGATTTTGAGAGCTCTGGCTTGGTGATATCGGATAATGATATCGGGGTGTATTGCCGCCCGGAAACAGGAAATTTCGTGCTCGCCGGCAGTGAGGATCCTGAGTGTGACCTGCGCGAGTGGGTCGATCCGGATGATTTCAGCCGTGATTTCACCGAGCAGGCGACTACCCAGGCATTGCGGCTCGCTCAGCGGATGTCGGGGCTGAAAGTGCCGACTCGCATGCGTGGCGTGGTAGATCTTTACGATGTGACCGAAGACTGGCTGCCCATCTACGACCGGTCAGCTGTTGAGGGCTTTTATATGGCCTGTGGATCCAGTGGCAACCAGTTCAAAAATGCCCCGGCGGCAGGGCGACTGATGGCGGGCCTGATAGATTACTGTGAGGCGGGCAATGACCATGATCGCCAGCCGTTGCAGTTTCGCCTGATGCACATCGATTTTGTACTTGATACGGCGACTATGTCACGCCTTCGTAAGGTCAATCCCGACAGCAGTTTCTCAGTGTTGGGGTGAGCTTCTCCCGACTTGGGAGTGGGGCGGTTTTTAGCTGATATCCAGCCCGAACTGCTCGGCGGTGTCCCGCAGAATCTCCCACAATGAAAGGGCAAAGCCCCGGGGGACAAAAAGATCGAACCCGGTTGGGGAGCGCCACAGCGTTACCCCGACGTGATGAAAGCCGCTGGAGGCAACTTGTCCATCCGTGAAGTGTGATTCGCGAAGATCAATGGGAATAAAACGGTTGAGACAGGTCGATGCCTCAGGCCCGCTGATCCGGATATGAGTGCGGGAGTGGGATAGATCCAGCGTGGCCCCGCTGTCAACAGACAATTGAGGCGGCTGGGCATTAAGCAGCCACCACTTTAATGGCTCTATGCGTAAAGCGATGCCGCCAGAGCCGGTGGCCGAATGCCCGGGCTGCGGTGCTGATGTACAGCCAATAGCCCGCGCCAGTTGATCGCCGACCTGGGCCACAGTTTGCGGCCATGCAGCCACCTGATGCAGTGCCAGCCCCGTGATTTCCTGCAGGCGCACGCCGGGTTCACCTGGCTTACCGTGCGGGCCACGCGCATAACCGGCACCTAGTGCGGAATGTCGTTCAGCCATACATGCGCTCCCCGTCAGGATCGAACATATGGGGAGAGACGATCTCGACTGGGGTATTACCTTTACGAATCGGATCGGCGCACACGACAGCCCTGTCATGCCACTGGCTGTGCCCGCCTGAGATAAAGCCCAGGCCAATCCAATGGCCCAGCGCTGGTGAGTGAGTGACGGCCGTAATCCAGCCTTCACCGTAACCTTCGATATGGTCCGGGGCACACAGCAGTGACCCTGCGTTGAAGATCTCACGGCGGTCGCGGGGAAAAATTCCCACCAGTCGTGGCCGATCGTCACGCGTCATGTCCGGGCGTTTGCGAAGAGCGCTACCAATGTAAGGTTTCTTGTCAGATGCCATGCGGCCGAGCCCTGCGTCTTCAATAGTGACCCGACCATCGAGTTCGGCTCCAGTCACATGGCCCTTTTCAATGCGTAGCGCACCCAGTGCTTCGAGACCGTACAGGCAACCGTTCATTGAGCGGGCACTCTCCCACAGAGCGCCCATGATGTCCGGGCCAAAATCAGAGGGTACGTAAACCTCAAAGGCGCGCTCGCCTGAAAAGCTGATGCGTGCGATTCGGCAAGGGACTCCGCCTTTTAAAGTTGTTTCCAGCACTCCCATAAAAGGAAGGTTGGCATCCGATACGGCAGCGGGGTTCTCGACACAGGATTCGAGTACTTGCCGCGACTTGGGACCTGCCACTGCGACACCGGCCCATTGCTCGGAAACCGAGGTCACATGGACTCGCAAATCGGTCCAGCGGGTTTGCAGTAGTTCTTCCAGAAAAGCCATAACCTTGCCGGCGTGCGCCGTTGTCGTGGTCATGAAGTACTCTGACTCGCAAAGGTGCCAGGTGGTGCCATCGTCCATAACGAAGCCGTCGTCACGCAGCATGATGCCGTAACGGGCCTTGCCGATCGGGAGTTTGGCGAACGGATTACTATAGATGCGGTTCAATAGCTCGGTTGAATCGGGCCCCTGAATTGCAATTTTGCCAAGCGAGGTCACATCACAAAGACCAACGGTGCGACGAACCGTTTGCGCCTCACGCACATAGGCATCGCCGATCGTTTCACCTGAGTGGGCAAAGTACCAGGGCCTGTGCCAAAGCCCAGCCATGGTCATTGTGCCGCCGTGCTCGAGGTTCCACTCGTGCAGGGGTGTGCGCCGCAAGGGGCGAAAATGGTTGCCGACGTTGCGGCCCTTAAGCGCACCCAAACTGACAGGAGTGTAGGGCGGTCGGAAGGTGGTGGTGCCGACTTGGGGAATCTCTTTACCCAGAGCTTCAGCCATTAACGCAAGGCCAATGATATTACCCATCTTGCCCTGGTCGGTTGCCATTCCCAGTGTGGTATAGCGTTTAAGGTGTTCAACGGAAACGTAGCCTTCGCGATGAGCCAGTCGGATGTCTTCGGTGGTGACGTCAACCTGGGGGTCGACAAAAGATTTCAACTGGCGCCCAGGCACCTTAACCTCGTAAAGAGGTGTTATTGCCCCTTGCCAGCCTCCGGGGGCAGGGGCGGCGGTAGAGCCTTGAGCGCCTCCCAGGTGCGCCACTGCGCGCTCCGCGGCTGCCTGTCCGGATAACAGGCACGCGTTATCGTTCCAGATGCCTGCGGCGCTACCTGCCATCGCTAAAGGCTCGTTGGTTTGCCCAGGGACAAAGCAGGCGAGATCGGCATCCCACACCGGCTTCACCCCGCGGTGTGACAGAAGGTTGACCACAGGGGACCAGCCACCGGAAACAAGGAGCAGGTCACAGTCGGTTTTGCCGGCCTCTCGCCAGTTGGCCGCATGCTGTTCAGCGATGTCGAGCGCTGTGATGCCTTTTGCACCATGCGCCATCAGTGGGGCTGCGCCAGTACGCAATGCTGCATGAGCATCCACGGCCTGGGCGCGGATAGCATCGGGTATGCTCTTGCGAGCATCCAGGATCTGGATCGAAGCGCCAGCTTGAGCGAGTTCGACCGCGCCGGCGTAGGCAGAATCGTTGTTGGTGGCGATCACGATGTTCTCACCCGCCCGAACCGCAAAACGATTAAGGTAAACGCGAGCTGCATTTGCCGTCATGATGCCCGGCCGGTCGTTGTTGCCAAAAGCCACGTGACGCTCCAGCGCCCCGGTCGCGAGCACGGTGTATCTGGCGCGCAGTGTCCAGCAGCGTTGCCGTGGCATCCACATCGGCGGTTCAGCCAGGTGGTCGGTTACACGCTCCAGCAGGCCGGCAACACCTCCATCGTAAAGGCCGAACGCTGTGGTACGGGCCATGATGCGTACACCCGCACCTTTGAGTGCTTTGATCTGGTCTGCAAGATTGTCTGCTGCTTGCGGTTGAGCCAGTGTATCTCCACCCAGCACCCCTTCTTGCTCAACCAGGATGACATCAAGGCCGGCTTTCGCAGCGGTTAAGGCTGCGCCGCGACCCGCCGGGCCGCTGCCGACCACAAGCACATCACAGTAACCATGGGCATGCTCGTAGTGATCCGGGTCTGGCGAGCGAGACGCTGTACCCATCCCGGCTGCTTTGCGGATGATCTTTTCATAGCGCATCCACATGCCGGTCCCCGAGCCCCACTCGAAGGGGGGTAAACCCATGAAGGTCTTGTAGTAAAACCCAGCGGCCAGGAAGCGCCCGAAGAGGTTGTTAATTGAGCCTGCATCAAAGCGTACACTGGGCCATGCGTTTTGGCCTTGTGCGACCAGGCCTGCATAGAGTTCCTGGGTGGTGGCGCGGACATTAGCGTCACGCCGATCATCCCGCCCGATGGTCACCAGTGCCCCGGACTCCTCGACTCCGGCGGACATTAATCCACGGGGTCGATGGTATTTGAAACTGCGCCCCAGTACTTGTTGGTTGCTCGCCAGCAAGGCAGAGGCCAATGAGTCGCCCGCGTGGCCGTACAAGGTTCGACCGTCCCAGGTGAAATTCACCAATTGGTCGCGGTCGATGTAACCGCCTTTGGCAAGTCGTGTAGCCGTCATGACTCGTTCACCGGGTCAGCGCTTTGCGCCAAGGCGCTCGCCAGGCCTTCGTGAGCCGGGCGGACAGAATGAATTTCATGGGTACGGGTGTCTCGTTCAACTACGATCCACATACGACACCCGTGCAGGTGTTGCCAGGTTTCGAGTTGGACACCGTCGATATTGTCGCGTTGGAATACTGCCTCGAGCCACGCCTCGGCCGGTGCCTCGAGAGCAGGATACTCAACAGATGCATCGCCACCGTAACTGAACTCGCTGTGGTCGCGTGTGCCGCAGAACGGGCAGGGAATTCTCAGCATGGTCGTGATTTATCCGTGCAGTTTCGGGTCTGGGCCCGCACCGCGTTCGTCGATATTGATACCCCGCTCAAAGCGAGACAGGGTGTGGTTCAAGATCACCGGGTCGGGACGGTCGTTAGCGATCAGGTCGGCAAAATACCAACCCGATGCCGGGCTTGCCTTGAAACCGCCATAGTTCCAGCCGGCATTCAGGTACAAGTTGCTGAGCGGCGTTTTACACAGAAACGCGGACCCGTCCATGGACATATCCATGACTCCCGCCCAGTGTCGCAAAAGCCGCACCCGGCCCAGGCACGGCAAAATGGAGGTGGCGCATTCGGCGACATCCTGCACGATTGGCAGGTTACCGCGTTGCGCGTAGGATTTGTACCAGTCCAGGTCGCCGCCAAAGACCATGCCGCCTTTGTCCGACTGAGAAATGTAGAAGTGGGCCCCACCGACCCCGAAAACGACGACTTGATCGAGTAGAGGCTTGAGCGGTTCAGAAACAAAGGCCTGCAGTTTGTGTGATTCGATCGGCAGTTTTCCAAGCTCAGCCATTCGCCATAGTCTTGAGGTGTTGCCGGCAACGGCGAAGCCGACTTTCTTCCCCCGGATAACGCCGCGACTGGTTTTTAAGCCGGTCACCTGGTTGGCAGTACGTTCAACGCCGGTGACCTCACAATTTTGAATGATGTCAACCCCACGTTGGTCAGCGCCGCGAGCATAACCCCAGGCAACGGCGTCGTGCCGCGCAGTGCCTGCGCGTGGTTGTACTGTGGCTCCAATGATTGGAAATCGGGCATCAGCGCTGTAATTCAGGTGTGGAATATTGCGTTTCAGTGTTGCCAGATCCCACAGTTCGCCATCAGCGCCGGTCAGGCGCATGGTGTTGTAGCGCCGTGCCGCGGCATCACGTGCGGCGGGGCTATGTAGCAGCGAGACGTGCGCCCGCTGGCTGAACATGACGTTGTAGTTCAGTTCGTGGCTTAGGTTTTCCCAGAGCTTGAGCGAGTGCTCGTAGAATTCCCGATTGCCGGGCATCATGTAGTTGGATCGGACAATCGTGGTATTGCGCCCGGCGTTACCGCTACCAAGCCAGCCCTTGTCCAAGACGGCGACATTTGTGATACCGTGGTTCTTGGCAAGGTAATACGCGCTCGCCAGGCCGTGAAGTCCAGCACCAACGATGACGACGTCGTATTCGGTTTTGGGCTCGGGATCCCGCCAGGCGCGCTCCCAGCCTTTCTGTCTCGACAGGCCGTTGAGGAAGACATTCCAGGCGGAATAAGGTTTCATGGATTCTGTTGTGGCCAGATTAGAGTGGTTATCAGCAAGTTACGATAATAATTGGGCAGATCAGGGCAACCTATCCATTGTGCGACCTCTGTCGTCACTCAATGCCGGATGTTAGTGTGAGTTACGCCCATTGGACAGAGCCAATGTTAAACCGAAGGTGATGCAAAGTTGATCGTTTACACGCCAATCCGATGTTAAGGCCTGACCCACAGCCCCGCTACCCACCCGCAAGTGTTGCTTGGCTTATTTGGGGATTGGGAGCTGGGTTTTTCCTTCTGGGCTTTTTTCATCGGGTCGCACCGGCCGTACTGCATCGCGAACTCAGCCTGGATTTTGGCCTGAGCGCAGCCACCCTGGGAAGTCTGTCGGCCCTTTATTTTTATTCCTATGCGGCAATGCAGGTGCCCACAGGGCTTCTTGTCGACCGCTTAGGGCCGCGCCGTCTTCTTTTGGGAGGCCTCCTGGTGAGTACACTAGGGGCGCTGATTTTCGCTTTTGCACCCGATCTGATCTGGGCGGGCATCGGTCGTTTTTTAATTGGCGGATCGGTGTCTGTGGCCTTTGTTTGCACATTGAAATTGGCTACCCATTGGCTGCCGGCGCACCGATTTTCAATGGCAATCGGTCTGCTGTTGGTTGCCGGAATGTCGGGCGCGGTTTTTGCCGGAGTACCCCTGCAGTTTGCAAGTGGTATGTTTGGCTGGCGGGCGGTGACTGTTGCGGCAGCGGGGGTTGGCTTATTGCTGGGCCTGGTGGTGTGGCTGATGGTTCGGGATGATCCCGCAGAGCGA
>JBBWVW010000158.1:0-2676 GCA_050256425.1 Arenicellales bacterium
CCGCTCGCCGTCGCGGCAGCAGAAGCGGAGGCGAGTGGAGAAAAACCGCTTGACCGCGAAAGCACCGTTTGGCTCTCGTGGGCCGAAAACGCACTGATACTGCTTCCCCACGATTGACCGCAACGGGGTAAGTGTGCCGACACTCCCTGGCCAACGCTACTATCAGGAGCCTCAGAGTTTTGCGCGATAAACGCCATGACCTATTGTTTGAGCCGGTACAGATTGGCCCGGTAACCGCAAAAAACCGCTTCTATCAGGTGCCGCACTGCACCGGTATGGGCTGGTTACGCCCAAAGATGGCGGCCGCACTTCGGGGAATGAAGGCTGAGGGTGGCTGGGGGGTGGTCTGCACCGAGTGGTGCTCTATCCACCCGGCCTCTGACGACCTGCCTCATCCCAATGCGGCATTGTGGAATCAGGATCACATCCGGGATCACGCTCTGATGACAGAAGCAGTGCACAGCCATGGCGCACTTGCCGGTGTCGAGCTTTGGATAGGCGGGGCCCGCACGGCAAACCTCTACACCCGGGAAGGCTCTATGGATGTAGCAAGTATGCCAAATCTCGCGGGGCACGCCTATCAGAGTCGAGCTATGGACAAATCCGATATTCGCGAACTCCGGCGCTGGCATCGCGAGGCCGCGCTTCGCGCCAAGGAGGCGGACTTTGACATTGTGTATGTCTATGCCACCCATGGCTATCTACTGTCTCATTTTCTATCAGCCCAAACCAACCTTCGCACCGATGAGTATGGCGGCTCAATGGAAAATCGCACTCGGCTGCTGCGAGAATTAATTGAAGACACCAAAGACGCGGTAGGGGACCGGTGTGCAGTCGCGGTACGCTATTCGGTTGGTGGTGACGACGGTGAAGATCCGTCGCTTACCAACGAGCGCCGGGACCGGCTCGAGATGCTGGCAGAGCTACCGGACCTTTGGGACATCAATATCAATAACTACTACCAGGAGATGGGTGTTTCCCGATTCATCAAGGAAGGCTCCCTGGAAGAGCACATGTCCTTCGTCAAATCCGTTACCACTAAACCCGTGGTCACCGTCGGACGCTTTACCTCACCTGACACGATGGCCTCGCAGGTCAAACGCGGGGTTGTGGATTTTATCGGCGCGGCGCGCCCTTCAATCGCAGATCCATTTTTGCCTAAAAAGATCGAAGAGGGGCGCCCAGAAGATATTCGCGAATGCATCGGCTGCAATATCTGTTACACAGGCGATGGCCTGGGCGTACCGATCCGCTGCACCCAGAATCCAACCATGGGCGAGGAATGGCGCCGCGGCTGGCATCCGGAATTTATTGCGAAGAAGGGCTCTGAATCGAGTGTGCTGGTGGTCGGTGCCGGCCCAGCGGGTCTGGAGGCTGCGCGGGCGCTGGGTCAGCGCGGCTATCAGGTGATGCTGGCGGAGGCGACTCGAGAACTGGGGGGCAGGGTGACCCGTGAATCGAGCCTGCCGGGCCTTGGAGAGTGGCGCCGAGTGCGCGACTACCGCTTGGGGCAGATAGAACAAATGCCAAACGTGGAAATCTTCCGGGAAAGTGAGCTCAGCGTTGATGAAGTGCTCTCGCTAGGGGCGGATCATGTCGTTGTCGCAACGGGCGCTACATGGCGAGCCGATGGTTTTGGGCGTTCTCATCCCTATCCTTTTAAAGCATTGGGCCCCAGCACGAATATTCTGACACCAGATGACGTTATGGCGGGACGCATGCCCGATGGACCTACCGTTGTATATGACGACGACAGTTTTTATATGGGCGGCGTTATTGCAGAAAAGCTGCGCCGCGCCAATCTACCGGTGGTGCTGGTAACCCCTGAGAATACGGTATCCGACTGGTGCGAATACACCTGCGAACAGTATCAGGTGCAAAAAAGCCTATTGGAACTTGGGGTCGAAATTAAGACGGCACAATCGCTGCTGGCCTTTGACGGCTACGAGGTGATTATCTCGTGCACCCACACAGAGCATCAGCAGTCAATCAAAGCAGATGCGTTGATCATGGTCACGGCCCGACAGCCTAATGACGGGTTGTATCATGCCTTGCAGCAGCGGTTCGAAAGTGATGAGGAACTTCTGTTGTCCTCATTACGACGCATCGGCGATTGTGACGCGCCAGCGATTATTGCTGCAGCGGTTTACTCGGGCCATCGTTATGCGCGAGAACTCGACACCGAACCCGATCCAGATGTACCTCTCAGGCTCGAGTGACAGGACCTTCGAACATTGCCTTTCAAGGAAAATACATGAAGAAATTTATCGGCAAGACTGTGACCGGGAAAGTAGTTTCGGTCCACAGTGGCAGCAACGAAGACCTGAGCAAGGAGGCCCAAGGATCACTGACCGCCGAAATCGGGGGTTTTGCCGGCGACAAGCATCACGGCCCCACGCGGAAAGCCTTTAACGTTGATTGGCAACCCGCGGGTACGGTACGCCGAAACGAGCGTCAATGGTCCGCTGTTTCAGTAGAAGAACTGGCTCACATTACGGAACGCCTGGCGCTCACCGAGCCGCTGGCGCCCGACATGCTGGGCGCCAACCTGTGCGTCGAGGGCATCCCTGAATTTTCGCTGCTGCCGAAAGGCACCAAACTGTTGTTTCCTTCCGGGGCGGTGTTGCTGGTGGAAGAATACAATCCGCCATGCGGCGAGATGGGAACCCAAATCGT
>JBBWVW010000159.1:0-3007 GCA_050256425.1 Arenicellales bacterium
GAGTTCACTGCAGATGATTTAACGGCAGGTGCTGAGTTAAGTGATGAGGAACTGGATGGTGTTGCGGGTGGTGCGGGGATACATCAAGTTTGATGGGATAGGCCGCAAAGCAATCGACGTTGGCCCGATCGCCCACAGTGGCGTTAAATTCCGCATCAGACGTAAGAAAACCCCTAATCAATTAGGAGCCGACGATTGCACCCAATGGTGAGCACCTAGTGCCTGCAATTAGCACAAAGATACCCCCGGCCTTTACCGGTTAAAAGCCTGCATCAACAACCTGACCCTCCTGCTGGTCATCGACCGGCAGTGAGGTGTTCAGGTTATCCCGGTGTTTGAAATGTCCCGCCAGTGTGGGAGCAGGGGCGGTCGCTAACCCCTCATTCATCCCAAAGTTCGGCGGCTTGATATATCTGATCGAAAACCGGCAAAACCGACCTATGTGACCAAATCGACCCGGCGAGGCGGTTGCTATACTGCGGTTGGTGGACATAATCTGGCCTTCGCGCCCCGCTTTTTGGCGAGGGCGGCTAACAGATGGGAAAGCGGTACATGGGAAAGTTGGACAATCAGAGTGTGTGGATCACCGGCGGTGGCACAGGCATCGGCGCAGCAGCAGCGTTGACTCTGGCACAGGCCGGGGCTGAGGTTTTTGTGTCCGGGCGGCGTCTGGAACCGCTTGAGTCGATTGTTCAGTCTATCGCCAAGGCCGGTGGAAAAGCCCATGCCGTGCCGCTGGATGTGGCCGACGCAGATTCGGTTGCCTCAGCCGCCGCTGATATTGGGCAGGTGGATATATTGGTCGCCAATGCCGGGTTGAACGTGCCAAACCGGTCGCTCGGGTCACTGACCTCTGACGATTGGGACCTTGTCATAGACGTCAATCTGAATGGTGTTTTCTACCCGGTAAGGGCCGTCTTGCCCGGTATGCGCGCCTCAGGCGGCGGATTGATGATTCTGATCTCAAGCTGGGCCGGCCGCTACGTTGGCCGCCTGACCGGGGCGTCATATAATGCCAGCAAAAGGGCGGTGCTCGCCTTGGGGGAAACGATCAATACCGAAGAAGGCGGGGCCGGAATAAGATCAACCGTCATCATGCCGGGCGAGGTGTCTACCGACATCCTGAAAAACCGACCCACCCCGCCATCCACGAAAGACATGGACCGTATGCTTCAGGGGCAGGACCTTGCTGACACCGTGCGCTTTGTTGCCGAGATGCCGGCGCATGTTTGTATTAACGAAATCCTGATCTCACCAACCTGGAACCGGTTTTACCAGGGTTTTGATGAACTTTGATGGACGGCCGGCCTGGCCGCGTTCCGTTTCCGTTATAACAGCGCCTTGAAAGAAAGACTCGAACAGTGATCAAAACAGCAGTAATCGGCCTTGGAATAATGGGTCGGCGCATGGTCGAACATATGGAAATCCACCCACAGTTCGACGTGGTTGCCATGTGGGACCCGGACGCCGCAGCCTGCACTCTGTCGACGCAGCTTGCCCCGCAAGCTGTCATTGCAGACAGCGCGCAAGCCGCAATCGAAACCGCCGATCTGGTCTATCTGGCCTGCCCTCCAAAGCCGCGCAAGGCCTATGCCTTGATGGCTGCTTTGGCTGGTAAGGGCGTCTTTCTGGAAAAGCCTCTGGGTGTGGACATCGCAGAAAGCCGGGATCTGGTTGAACGGCTTGCAAAATCCGGCGTGCCGACCGCGGTCAACTTCACTCAGGCGGCAGGTGACGCATTGGCCAATGTCTCCAAGGATTCGCAGGCCGGGGCGCTGGGTGATCTTGCGGGCGCAGATATCGTGGTGACCTATGCGGCGTGGCCGCGCCAATGGCAGCTGGGCGCGGACTGGCTTCGCTTTCGCGCCGAAGGTGGCATGACCCGAGAGGTCATCTCCCATTTCCTTTTCTTTAGCGAACGAATTCTGGGGCCACTGCACATTGTGTGGTCGCGGGCTGACTACCCCAATCGACAGGACCTTTGCGAAACCCATGTGGCCGCCCGTTTGGAAACTGAAACCGGCCTTCCTGTTACCATCATGGGAAGTGTCGGCGGCGCGCAGCCAGATCGGCAGGAACTAACGATCAAAGGTTCGGTTGTAAGCAGGCGCATCAGCGAATTCCACCTCGACGCGGCCTCGGATGGCGGGCCTTATGTTCCGGTCGGCCAGATCCGGGAAGATCCGCGCGCAACCAGCCTGAAAGCCCAGCTTGATGATCTTGTCCTGCTTTGTGAAGGCAAGCCAAACAGCCTGGCAACCCCAGAGGAGGCGCTGCGCGTTCAGATTTTGGTCGAGGCCATATTGTCAGGCCCGACCTGACCCGTCACCTGGCCGCTCAACATTAGAAAGACATCCGATCATGCATCTTCGTGCGAATCACCACTATCCCTCGCGCCGCTCGGCCGTTGTTGCCGACAATTTGGTCGCCGCGTCACAGCCATAATGGGCGTTAATACTGCCTATACTCTCGCCCGATGGAGGTTTAGCCCTCCCCTGCCCGGCTGCGTTACAGCCAGCAACAGTGGAGACCACTGTGACCAGAATGTGACCGACAGGAGTCCACTCCAGTCCATTTGAGTCACATACACGCGGGATCGGTGTGCGTATGTGATTGATTTAACGTTATACCCCGTAGAAAGCACTGCCTTCGGGAGGCAGGGGCCGAAGGTTCGAATCCTCTCACCCCGACCACTAAGGCTCTACCCGCCCTCGGGTTCCCAGCCTGCTTTCACCAAACCTTCGATCAAAATATCTGCCAGTGAAGAGTTCGGTACAAAGATTTTTTTGTAATCATCTTTGGTTTTAAGATTCGGTCGTAACTTCAAATAGTGATCAAGCGCAGCTTTCGCTTCATCTCCTTTATCCAGATAACCCATCACGGATGCTCTAAAACCCCTATAAGAACCAGCGTCTGGTAATTCCGCCACGACCTCTTCAATGACTTGATAAGCCTTTTGGTAATCTTCTAGACCCATGTAAAAAAAGAAATAGCTGCTCTTTCGATC
>JBBWVW010000160.1:0-40220 GCA_050256425.1 Arenicellales bacterium
AGTTCTCGATGCCCGCCATGGACATCAAGTACGGCTTCTACCAGATCGCCAAAAACAACTACTTCCCGGGCTGGCACCAGCAGGTCTCCGTTAGCCATGTGCTGATTAACATGGACAAGTGGAACGGCTTGTCGGACCAGAACCAGGCGATCCTCGAGATCGCTGCCGGTGAAAGTGTCATGTACATCTACGCCGAGACCGAGTACGTCAACCCGTATGCCATGGTCGAAATGGGCGAGAAGTACGGTGTAATCACCCGACGTTGGCGGGACGACCAAATCGCCGTGTTTGAAGCAGCATGGAATGAGGTTGTCGCTGAGGATTCGGCTGGCGATCCGCTGTTCAAAAAGGTGGCCGACAGCTATTTCAGCTTTCGTAAAGACTATAAGAAATGGGGAGATGCACAGTCCCTTAAAGCAACTTATCTGGATTAATTTGCTAATTTCTTAACGTTTGTAACATCATAAGTTAAAGACACCGGAGCCCTTTGGGGCTCCGGTTGTTTTTCCCTACCCCTTTACCTAACTTTTTGATAGCGAATATGGAAGCGATCCTCAATGCTGTAACCCGACGCAAAGGTTTGACGATCGTGGTTGCGCTCCTAGTGATCGTTGGCGTTATCTACGCCCGGATCCTCGGCATGAGTCCGGATGATCAGGAAGACCTGCTCTACACCGTACAGGACTATCTGCCGATCACCATGTTTGTAACGCTGGCGATCCTGCTTTTTTCCGGGTTTCCAGTGGCTTTCATCCTCGGGGGGCTCTCGTTTTTATTTGGCATCCTCGGCTACTTCCTCGACATGTTCTCCCTGATCGAGTTCTTTAATTTCATGCCACGCATCTGGTTTCAGGCCGCGGAGAACTTGGTTCTGGTCTCGATTCCCGCCTTTGTCTTCATGGGCGTCATGATGGAACGCAGCGGCGTTGCCAACGACCTCCTTTATTGCGTGCAAGTGTTGCTAAAAAGAGTGGCAGGATCGCTCGCGCTCGCGGTCATTATTATGGGCACGGTGCTGGCAGCGATGACCGGTATTATTGGCGCCTCGGTCACCATGATGACTGCCCTGGCCCTGCCGACCATGATCAAACAGGGCTACAAGAATTCGCTTTCCTGCGGTTGTATCGCGGCTTCGGGAACTTTGGGCATCCTCATCCCGCCCAGCATCATGCTGATTATCATGGCCGACCTGATGGCTGTGTCGGTCGGCAACATGTTCATGGCCGCAATCGTCCCCGGACTGGTCCTTGCCTTTTTCTACCTGGTCTTTGTGGCGATCTACGCCAAAGTCAAGCCGGAGGTCGCCCCACCGTTGCCACCGGAATTACTCCATGTGCCAAAGAATGAATACCCGGGGATGATTTTCAAGAGTTTCCTGCCTCCCGTGGCGCTGATAGCAATGATCAAGGGTTCTATCCTGTTTGGTGTTGCCACTCCCAGCGAGGCCGGTGCGGTCGGTGCCTTTGGTACCATGCTACTTGCCGCCGGAAACCGCCGTCTCAGCATGAAACTGCTACGGTCTGTGTCTATGACCTCGGCCCGCACTATCGCCATGATCTTCTTCATCGTGATCAGCGCCACCTGCTTTGCTTATGTCTACCGCTCACTCGGTGGCGACGATATCGTAGAGCACTTGATCCTCTCAGCCGGATTCAGTTCGTGGGAACTGCTCATCCTGCTGATGGTCATCACCTTCTTGCTGGGTTTCTTTCTCGACTGGATCGAGATTACCCTTATCGTTCTTCCCGTGTTCGCACCACTGGTAGCAGGAATGGATTTTGGTGACCATGTCGCCTCAAAGGACATCGTGTTCTGGTTCCTGACCCTGATGGCGATCAACCTGCAGACATCTTTCCTGACGCCACCGTTTGGCTTTGCGCTCTTTTATCTCAAAGGTATCGCGCCGAAGGAAGTCAAAATTCAGGAGATTTACAGAGGCATCATCCCGTTCGTCTTCCTACAGTTAATCGGGTTGATTTTGGTGATGTGGAAACCCAATATCGCGCTGTCCCTGATGAAAGCGGTATACGATTATTGACCCCACCGACCCGAGTTTAGACTTGACTACCGTGAACCCATCCGCTTCTGAAACCGTGCCCGACATCAACACTGCGTCGGCTGAAACGCAATATTTCTCGCCTGAAGAACTCCCTATTGTTCTTCTCGTCAGTGAAAAACTGCGTCGATTCGTTGACGCGGTCGGACGATTCGGCGCCTGGTTTGCACTGCCGCTGATCCTGATCACGAGCTATGATCTGATCGTGCGGAAATTTTTTTCCCTGCAACAAATCTGGTTGGTGGAGAACGTGAGTCCAATTTTTGGCTCGACGCTGCTGCAGGAACTCGAATGGCACTCCCACACGGTGTTAATCACCCTGGTACTGGGATTTGGTTACATCTGGAACACGCATGTTCGGGTGGATCTGGTGCGCGAGCGGGTCGGCTTTCGTCATCGGGCGTGGCTTGAGTTCATCGGCCTGACTTTCTTTCTCATTCCTTATACCTGCGTCGTCGTCTATTACGCTGCCGTGTACGCATTTGATTCCTGGGCGATTAATCGCCCTGAGGGTTGCGCCTGGTACCAGTGCGGGGAGATTTCTGCCTCCCTGGTTGGACTGAGTCATCGCTGGATTATCAAGACTGTTCTTGTGTTCGGCCTCGGGGTAACGATTATTGCCGGGTTCGCGGTATGGCTGCAGGTGGCCGTAGTGCTGTTCGGCCCAAAACACTGGCGATACGACTTAATGACCCTCGAGTGGCCCGAAGACATTGGTTCCGTCGTTGAAGGCAAGGAACGCCTGGATCTGGAAACACTCGTCGATCAGGTTGCCGAACGCGCAAGAATTCGGCGGGAGCAAGAGGACGCCCAGCGAGACGCCGGCGGGTAACCCCGCGCGGGGTCACACTACGAACGTACGGCACAATGTTGGATTGGGAGAGTTTATTTAAGCGCTACGTCTGGGATAACCGAACCACGCCCTACCTGGTGCCACTTTCCAAACTCAACCAACGTCAGGCTCATCACGAGATTCTCGCCTACTGCCTTTTTGTTGGGGTTCTTTTTGGCATTATCGCGATCACTGCATTAAGCGACGCAACACCGCATGGGCGATCTCCCGGCATCGGCCTCTACGCGTTCACGGTAGTATGCGCCTGTATCGTGTTGGGATTTACCAAGAGTTACCCAGCGGCACTCTACCTCGGTGCAACACCACTGGCCGGACTCGTTTATCTTTTGGTCTACGGGTTCGGTTCTGATCGGGCGCGCGTCGATACGATTGTTGTCGCGATCATTGCCTTACTGTTCCTGTGGTACTCGTTGCGGCTTATCGCGCTGGCGTATTCCTATACTAACTTTCCGGAGCCCGGTGACGAGAAATCACCCCAGCGGCGACTCTTTAAGCGATGATGCTGCGGTTCCCCGGCGGTCGTGTTTTCCCTGCTCAGTTTGGGTTTCGTCGCCATATTGCAGCCTATGGGTTAAGCACCCTGGTTCTGGTGGCCTTAGAATTCCTGACGGTGGGCAACTGGTGGCTGTTCTGGCCGATGCTTCTGTGGGGCGTCGTACTGGCGATTCACTATTTCATCGTCGGTGCCCTCGATGCGGATGACAAATGGGCAACCGACCGGGTCCTGGATCTTCAAACAAGCAGTTACGACTTTGATCACATAGGCAGTATCGAGAAACGGATCAGCGAAGGCGATCCGAGTGTCACTCCACATACCGAACGCGACCGCTAGTACGTGCAGGCTGTCGGGAGCGCGCCGGCATCTGCATGAAATCTTGCTCGCGGCTCTGTAACTCTCTCGTTCGATCAAACACCGTCCATAGTGACCGGATAAATCTCTGATCGAAGGTGCGCCTTATGGCCCGACCCGGTATTCTCGAATAACATCGGGGTCTGGTAGCAAACCGAGCCCCGGCCCGTCAGGGAGGTCAAAAGCCCCCTGGGTCGGCTCGATCCAATCTCCATAGAGGCTCGCCTCCAGTGAGAGGTAAAAACGTTCGATCATGCAGTCCTTTGGCTCTAATGCCGCGAGGTGCAAGGTCGCCAGGAACCCAGGCCCAAAATACGGCGAGTGCGGCATCAGATGTACTCCGGCAGCCGAACAACGAGAGGCAACTTTCCTGAATTCCGTAATACCCCCTACCTTGGTGACGCTGGGTTGAGCGTAACGGACCGCTTTCGCTTCGAACATTTTCTCGAATTCAAACGCAGTGCAGGCATTCTCGCCGGCAGCGATAGGAATATTGCAGGCAGCCTGGAGCGTCGCCAGTGCTTTGAAGTTCTCGGGCGGGAAAATCGGCTCTTCCAGCCAGTACAGCCCGTACTGGCGTAAGGACGCGGCCCTCTCATGCGCCTCGGCCTCTGTCCAGGGGCAGTTGGTGTCGAGCATGATCGGAAAGTCTTCTCCCACCGCTCGTCGCGCTGCGGCCACTTCGCGGTCCTCAGTCTCGTGTAATTTTATCCAGCCATACCCTTGGGCGATCGCTTGGCTACAACGCTTTGCAACGATCTCGGGCTCCGCGTACCGATAGAGGCTTGCGTATGCTGGCAGTCGATTCCTCTGTCTGCGGCCGAGCAATTGCCAAAGCGGCAGCTCAACCGTCCTCGCCGCGATGTCCCACAAGGCGATATCAAGGCCAGACAAGGCGAACATCGTGATACCGTAACGCCCAAATAGATGCAATTTCTGTTGCAGTTGGGCAACAAAGGCGCCAATGTCGTCAAACTCCTGGCCGATGACGATAGGCGCGACCATATCCTCTACCGCTGCCCGGACGGCACGAAGACAGCCATAACTGAATGCTTCTCCATAACCGGTGACACCCGTTTCTGTGGTGACCTTAACCAGGAGAATACTGAGCGATGTCCACGCCTGGCCGCCCCACCCAGCGGGCTTGCCCCCATGAGTGAACGGTATGGCGAGCGGAATGGTGTCGATCTCGACAATCTTCACCCGGACCCCTCACGGGCAATTTCTGCGATGCGGTCGGCAAAATTGACCTGGCTGTTGTCCTGCGGCTGATACCCAATCACGCGGCGGGCATTCACAATGCTCCAAAAGTTATGGCTGTTTCCACTCACACCGTAGAATATCTGGAACGGGACTCCGTTCTCGTCACCGATATCTTCTGTCTCGATGCTCTTAACGAAAAGTTGGATTTGGTCGCGTCGACTCAAGTAAGCACCAAGCCCCCGGTGCATTCTTTTAAGGTCACCAGGGGCCACCTTGCCTAGATCTGCGTCATCACGGGGGCCGCCGATCCGCAATTGCACAATCTCGAGCGAACGGCCGCCCACCTGACCCGTTGCGAACACAAAGCCCAATTGCTCATAAGCCACCTTGGACCAACCGTAGAAATTATCGGTGTACGGAGCCATTTGGGGGGTCACGAACTCCAGCCGCTCCGACCAGATTAAACGCTCGAGATGATCGGCCGCGTGATTGGAACTGGCGACAACAACCCGCCGCACGCCGGCCTCCTGCGCGGCGCGGTATACGTTGTAGGCCATCCCCACATTGGCATACTCCGCCTGGAACTTTGGATCGCTATGGTCCTGCCAGTTCGCGGCATCCAGACCGGGGGGGCTCACAAATGCGCAGTGCAGCACCGCATCCGCACCGTTGAAATGCTCCAGGTACACACTTCGATCCGGATCCGTCAGGTCACAGACTCGAACGTCAGCTAACTTCGTTCCATCCCCCATAACCTCGCCCACATCAAGGGCAACGAGGTGGTAACGCTCACTGAGTTCCGGCCACATGCGTTGCGCGATGTACCCACAAGCGCCAGTTACGACGATGGTTTTCTTTGTCATCACCCCCTCCTGAATAGTTTCCGTTAGTGTAATCACTATCGGCAGCACTTCCCTGGTCCGTCACAAAAAGCCCGGCATGCATGGTGGCTTTGGGGTGGTCACGGTTTCTGGATAAACTCGATCGTAATTCCGTCGCTGTCCCGCAGATAGGCCACTTTGCCGCCTTGATTCGGACCCTGGTCTATTACCGTGACCAACCCGATCGGAAAAACACCGTGCCCGGCCGATCTATCAATAGCTGCATCGATGTCATCTACATCATAGGCGAGGTGGGCGAATCCAACATCGCATGGCCTGGGCCGAACCGATGCCCGATCGCTCGGACCCAGATATTCAATTAGCTCGATGCTGTGTCCAGCGCCACGAACATAGGCAATCATGACCTGGGCCCCTTCGATACCTGTGATCTCGGCCACTTTCTTCGGATCCCTCGGCGCTTTGGACGTGACTTCAAACCCCAGCGCGTCGCGAAAATACCCCACCGTACGATCGAGATCGGAAACGGTAAAGCTGGTGTGATTGGTCGCGAGAATTTGGAAATCCGACATTTGTCATCCCTTGTTAACGATGATCCAACCAACATTCTAATCGGACCCGGGGCACTTGCTGGACTTTGCTATACTTTTTTCTCTATACCAGGGAGGCATACCATGGGACGACTGGACGGAAAGCGAGCGCTCATCACAGGGTCCGCGAGCGGGATCGGTCGAGCTACGGCCCGGTTGTTTGCAAAGGAGGGCGCCCGACTGACGCTCTGTGACATCAAGGCTGAGGAGAACGACGGACTGGCCGAGGAAATCCGTGATATGGGAGGGGAAGCGCTGGCTATTCATGTCGACGTAGGCGATCCCGAGGCCATGCAAACCGCTTTTCAGCAGGCAGTCACAGCTTTTGGCGGCTTGGATGTGATTTATAACAACGCCGGCGGTGCCACCGGAAATGACGGACTGATCACCGAAATTGAGTTGGAGGAATTCTGGCACGCGATCCGGCTGAACCTCTTTGGCACAGTGCTCGGTTGCCGGTACGGAATTCCGCACCTCCTCGAAGCAGGTGGTGGCGCCATTATCAATAGCGCCTCTATTCGGGCACTGATAGGGACATCGGGTGCGGATGCGTACACTTCAGCAAAAGGCGGTATCGTCACTTTGACCCGGGCGCTTGCCTTGCAATGGGCACACGCCCGTATCCGGGTCAACGCGATCTCGCCAGGGGTCGTCCTGACCGACCGGGTACGTCGACTGCTCAGCGATGATGACCCAATACGCTTGAAAACACCGCTAGGTCCCAGCGAGCCGGAAGACGTCGCACCACTGGCTGTATATCTCGCTTCAGACGAATCGCGCCAGGTGACCGGGGCTATTCTGCCGATGGATGGGGGCGCCAGCGTTGTCTAAGCAGGTCAAGGCCTGAGCCCGCTCTGGTCCAGCACCCGCCCTTCTACTGTGCCGCTTTTGTCACCTTCTGTAAGCGATGGTGGCGGTTATGTGTAAAGGGGCGCACCTCCGTTGGCCAGCGACCCTTCTCCACTGCCGTCGCCCATTCCGGGCTGGCAATCACATCCGGACTTTCAATCTCATAGATCGCGCTGTAGCGAGGTTCACTGCCCGGCTCAACCGACCGTAACTCACCCCCAATCGCCATGGTAAACGGCTCATTCACCAATCGGGTGACTGACAACAATCCCGGTACTTCATACAGATTCGGTACGTGCTCTGTATCGTATACCTCGTTGAAAAGATCCTCCTTGTCCGGGTCCACATCCATGCTTGCTGTGAACAAATAACGAGTTTCAATAGCCATCGCAACCTCCTTGTCTGAATTGTTGTCTGATTGTTCAATGTCTCTGGTCTGGCCAGATATTAGCACCGCCGATACCCTAGTCCTGTACCGTGCCGTTCAAACTACTTTGGGCCGTGAGACAAAATAAAGTCCCACGCCGACGAGTGCCACGCCGCAAATAATAGCAGGGGTTATTTGATCCCCCAGGAAAACGGCGCTGAGCAATACACCTGAGACTGGAGAGATAAAGTTGAAACTTGCAATAACGCTTGGTGTGTATCGACTTAATAGGTAGGAAATCACCATCATCCCCACGCCGGCGATCACAACGCCCTGGTAAAGCATCCCAGCAATTGGTGCAAAAGCGAGGTTCTCCCAGCGAATGGTTTCCAGTGTGGCCCCAGCGATGGCGAACAGTGGTAACGAAAGAATCATCTGCCAGAGCACTACACGAACACCAGAAATCTTCTGCTGCACCTTGGCCATGAATACCAGCCGCAGCCCTAACAAAACTGCACTCAAGAGCACTACGACACCACCCAAGCCAATGCGGTTCAAGTTTTCAAAGGTAAAGCCACCCAGCAACACCACGACAATGCCAGCGAACGCGACCATCAGTCCTATAACCTTACGAGCGCTTAAATGGTCACCGACGATCATGAAATGCGCCGCGAGGGCTGCAAAGAACGGATTGGTAGAAATCAAAATTACTGCGATGGAGCTCTGGGTGAGGTCGAATCCGATATACATGGTGCCAATCTGCAGGGCAAACAGAATCCCGAGCATGATCAACAAGCGCCACTCCCCGGGCTTTGGCCACATTGGTATTCCACGAACTGCGGCCCAGCCGACGATACAAACAATACCGATAACGAAGCGAATGAAAGCACTCCACATGGGGGGGAAAACAAGCAGGCCGAATTTAGCGGCCACAGGGTTACCGCCCCACAAGGCGTGCATCACGATGCTGATGAGAACCGCCTGCAGCGGCAATGCGGCAATCGTATGGTGACGAAAGGTGCCCAACTAACTAAAAATCACCCAATATTCAGGGAATCGTCACCCGCCCGCCGTCTACTACAAATGTCTGTCCAGAAACAAAACTTGCACGATCAGAAGCCAGAAACAGGATCGCCTGGGCAATATCTTCAGGCACACCCAGTCTTTTGAGAAACGCCTCTTCTTTCATCGCCTCTTTTGCAGAGGACTCCATATCCTTAGTCATATCTGTTTGAATGAGCCCTGGCGCCACACCGTTAACCCGGACCTGTGGTCCCAAGGCAGCAGCGAAACTACGTGTCAACCCGATCACAGCAGCTTTTGAGATACTGTATGGGATCATCTTTGGTCGCGCCCGCAATCCGGCAACCGACGCAATACAAACAATAGATCCGCCACCTCGAGCAATCATGCCATCTTTAACCGCCATGATGGGGACAAAGGTTCCGTCGACATTGGTGGTCATAATCTCACGGTAATTTTCAAGCGTTATCTTGCTGTGATGCTGCGCACTCATGACGCCTGCGCTGGTGACCAGTATGTCTATCGGACCAAGTGCCTGCTCAATGTCCTTGGTCATTCCCTGAACAGCTGACTCGTCCGCCACGTCTGCCTGGTAGATTGCACCGCCGCCACCAACCTCTTCGATCTCAGACAATGTCGCCTTCGCCGCAGCGTCATCGTGCATATAGTTCACAGCAATCTTTGCCCCGGCCTGCCCAAGGGCAATGCTGGCTGCCCGGCCGATTCCACGGGAGCCTCCCGTCACCAGGGCTACTTTATTCGCAAGTTCCATACTCATTTTCTTATGCTCTATCCTGTATCAACTAAAGATTGCGCTCTCTTGCCACCAAGTATCAGTAGCACCTTGGAATGCAACTTTTTTGGAGCACCCACAATCCAGATTTTCTGTCCATCGGCATTCTACGCTACACCGGTTGCACGGCCAATCGAATTTCTTGTGTGTTACCAACCAACCAACCTAGCCGGTTGGAGTCGCCGCTGGCGACGCAATTGCATACAATAGCACCGGTGTGTGGAACTCATTGTTACCGCGAATTTTTTTAAGGGACCACCACTGCGTTTTCATTAATAAACGGCGAGGGAGCCATTATGAGATTAGTGCGATATGGAGAGGTCGGTGCTGAGAAGCCTGGCATGCTCGATGACCAAGGCAGCATTCGAGATTTGTCATCCATAGTAGACGACATTTCGCCTGCGACCGTCGAAGCCGGTGAACTTGAGCGAATTGCATCGATAGACCCAAACAGCCTGCCCCGCGTTGAAGGCAATCCCCGTCTCGGACCATGTGTCGGTCAAATCGGTAAATTTGTCTGTATTGGCCTTAATTACACCGATCACGCCAAGGAATCCGGAATGCCTATTCCAACCGAACCGATCGTGTTTATGAAAACCACTAGTGCTATCTCGGGGCCCAACGACAACATCGAATTAATTCGTGGATCCGTCAAAACCGACTGGGAAGTAGAGCTCGGCATCGTTATTGGGGCGCACACCAAATATGTGTCCCAGGAGAACGCACTCGATCATGTGGCCGGGTATTGCGTAGTCAATGACGTCTCTGAACGGCAATGGCAACTGGAACAAGGCGGCCAATGGATTAAAGGGAAATCAGGTGATACTTACGGTCCGATCGGACCTTGGCTGGTCACGCGCGACGAAGTCCCTGACCCGCAAAATCTGGATATGTGGTTAGAAGTTAATGATAAGCGCCATCAGGATGGCAATACCCGCACAATGATCTTTCCAGTAAGTCAGATCGTTTCCTATCTTAGTCAGTGCATGAGCCTGCAAGCGGGAGATATCATAGCAACTGGTACGCCACCCGGCGTTGGTCACGGCATGAATCCGCCTGTTTATCTGCAACCTGGAGATGTCGTGAGACTCAGTGTCGAGGGTCTCGGTCTGCAACAGCAACAAGTGGTAGACAGCGCCTAGATCTTAGCCACAACAGCAGTTTTATTCTTTTGCCGGCGCCAAACTGAGATAACCCGGCGGCGGTGGCAGCGCGCGCCTTGGCGCGGCGATCACGAAAGCTGTTGCCGATAGTGCAAAACACAACATCGATAGGCCAAAGGCATATCGGTAACTGCCAAAAAGATCATGAATGTATCCGCCGATCCACGGGCCGGCCGCGCCGCCGATCCCCATACCACCCAGGATCAACCCATTGATTGCACCAAAGTGGCGGCCGGAAAAAATATCCGATGCACCCACAAAAACCGTGGGCGCCTGAAGACCAGCCCCCAATCCAAATCCGATTGCGTATACGTATAGCATCCAAGGTTGCGAGGCATCCTCCACCAAGGTCAAGACAAACACCGATCCAATAGCAAGGGCGCAACCCGAAACCAATACTACCTCCCTTCCAATCTTATCGGAAATCGATGCGCTCAACTGTCCAATCACCATTGAAATACCGAACACGCCAAAAGTCGCTGCTGCAAAACCGGCGCTGTAGCCCATGTCTTGAGCAAACTTAACCTGATGTGCAAGCAACATGTAGCAACCAACACCCCAGAACAACGTCTGTGACAGAACCAGCAGCCACAACTGATAAGTGCGACTCGCTTGTTTTAGGGTCCAGCCGCCTCTGTCCACTTCTCCCGTCGCAGCATCTTCTTTTTCTAACTTTCCGTCCTTGATGCCCAGCGGCTCCAAATTCTTTTCTCTGGGATGGTATACATAGAAACGAAGAAACAGCGGCACCAGTATCACCAACAACGTCAGGCCGAGCACAAAATAGGCCCTCCTCCAGCCGAAAGCCGAGATCATGGTTTCCGCATAAATGGCGAAGAGAAAACTGAGTCCACCACCCATCTGCGCCAAACTAAATGCTATCCCCCGGAACTTGTAGAACCAGTTGGTAATCGTCGGATTGATTACGGGAGCCCCGATAAGCGCCAGGCCAATGGGCGTGACAACCCCAAACATAATGTAGAAGTGCCACAACTCGGAGGCAAAGCCACAAGCTGCGGTTGCTAAGGCGGTGATGCCGGCGCCGAGTAAAATCATTCGCTTGGGCCGCCAACGATCGCTGAGGGCCCCCGTAAATGGCGCAACACAGCCATAGACCAACAGGTGAATGGACAACATTATTGCGGTACTGCCTCGACTCCACCCAAACTGGTCAAGTATCGGCGTGAAGAAAACCGCAAAGGAATGGCGTACGCCATAACCAAGCGTCATGGTCACCGTGCAAACCGCTACAACGGTCCAACCATAAAACCAGTTCGACCGATGATTCACTCTTGCATTCTCACTATTGCCTGGCTCGTACGTTGCCACAAACCGCATCTCCTGGCAGATACCAGGAAAACCGGCCTGTAATTGCCAACTCAAAGCGGGTGGATTGAACCAAATCGCCCCGACGAACGACATCGTCGGCAGACAATCTGTTGCCGGTCAGAACAAGGCAACTCCAGCGGCGGGTAAACCTTTGCCGCTGAGCGATACTGGTAGAGCCGCACTATACATTCCCGATGCACAATTGTCAGGAATTTGGGCTAGATGACGCCTGCTTTTAATTTTTCCGCCTGAATCGGTTGCAACCGAGGTCGTAAACAAGGAGTATCTCCGATTTGAATATTGCGGACGCTATACAAACCAACTGCGTACCGGACCGATAACTAACGAGGAATCCCGATGACTAATGAACACTTTTTTGTCACTGGCGCCATGGGTTGTATTGGCGCCTGGGTCGTCCGGAACCTGGTGCAATCAAACACCCATGTTACTGTGTTCGACCTCAGTTCGAATCGGCATCGACTCGAGCTGATCATGACCCAAAAAGAGCTCGACGCCGTAAATTTTATCAAAGGGGACGTTACTGATACCGATACTGTCAAACGATCAGTAACGCAATCCGGTGCGACCCATATCATTCACCTGGGCGCCCTTCAGGTCCCTTTTTGCAAGGCAGACCCGCCGCTCGGTGCTGCAGTCAATGTCGTGGGCACTGCAAATCTGTTCGAAGCTGCCAAGGAAGCCGGTATCGGCCAGTTGGTCTATGCCAGCAGCATAGCGGTCTTTGGCAGCAGTGAATTTTATTCGACTGAGCTCTTGCAGCATGATGCGGTGCTGCATCCACAAACACATTATGGCGTCTACAAGCAGGCCAATGAGGGCACCGCAACGGTGTACTGGCAGGATAACCAGATCGCCAGCATTGGCCTTCGCCCTTATACCGTCTACGGGCCAGGGCGCGACCAAGGCGTGACCTCCACTCCCACCCAGGCGATGCTCGCCGCAGTGCGAAATGAGAGTTACCACATCAGCTTTGGTGGTTACAATGGATTTCAATACGTTGATGATGTGGCGAAAATATTTATACAGGTAGCCAGAACGCCAAAGCAAGGTGCCAACGTATTCAACTTAGCGGGCTCTGTGGCGCAGATGAGTGAAGTGATTGCTGCGATTCAGTCAGTGCTGCCCACAGCACAAATCACTCATGAAGAAACAGCATTGCCATTTCCGCATGGCGCGACCGACACCGAATTACATGCTTTACTCGGCGAGATCCCTTACACGCCACTCGAAGAAGGTGTCGCCAAAACCATGGCCCATTTCGAAAGTGCGATTGCCAATGGACTACTCCCAAAACACAGTTAAATCCCAAGGAGTCGGCACAACACACTGCTGGGAGCTCTTTTTTGAAGATTGAGACAATTCAAACTTATATTCTGCGAAGTCCGCTCAGTGAGCCGTTCTACTCTTCCCAGGCCCGGTTCACGGACCGCAATAGCCTGCTGGTTCGTATTTGCACCGATGACGGAATCGTAGGATGGGGAGAGGGTGGTCAATATGGCCCTCCTGAACCTGTTGCGTGCTGTATCAATGATGTGCTGGCGCCGAGGCTTATCAATACTCCTGCCGATACGCCCATCCGGACATTTGAAGAGCTTTATGCCTTCAGCCGAGATTTTGGACAAAAAGGCACTTACATTGAGGCACTCAGTGCTATCGACATTGCCCTGTGGGACATCATGGGCAAGTCTCTTTGCCGACCCGTGCATGCCCTGCTGGGTGGGGCATTCCGTAATCAGGTCAAGGCTTACGGTACTGGATGTTACTACCCGGATTTCTTTGCTGACACGCCAAAAATGCTGGCGGCTCTGGAGAGCGAAGCCCAACAACTTAAAGAATCGGGTCTTTGCGCAGTTAAGATAAAAATCGGGCTGTTGCCGATTGAGGTCGATGGGCAGCGAGTCGACCTGGTTCGGCAGATCTTCGGACCAGATTTCCCATTAATGATCGATGCCAATCACGCCTACAACGCCACTTCTGCAACGCGAATGGGTCGGCGAGTCGACAGTAACGAGATTCTGTGGTTCGAGGAACCAGTGACGCCAGAAGACCATGCCGGGTACCAACAAGTGCGCAGCGCGCTCAACATCCCGATTGCAGGAGGCGAGTGCGAATTTACGCGATACGGTTTTCGCGACCTGATCGAGGATTGCGTGGATATTGTGCAACCAGACCTTTGTTGTGCGGGCGGATTTACCGAATGGCAGAAGATTTCTGCCCTGGCAACCACGCTCAGCAAGCCGGTTCTGCCGCATGTCTGGGGCTCAGGCATTGCGGTCGCTGCCGCACTGCAAGCAATTGCCACAACGCCGCCGTGCCCACACACGGCACATCCGGTTGCTCTGCAAAACGAACCCATGATCGAATTCGATCGCACACCCAACCCCATTCGAGACGACCTGCTGCAACAGCCATTTCGTCTAGAGAACGGATACCTGGCGGTGCCGGCTGGGCCAGGTCTCGGCGTCGAAATTGACGAGGCTGTACTCCAGCGCCTGACTGTCAGCCACTAGCAGCACCGCTGCATCAAGTCGACCTGTGGCCGGCCCAGACCACAACCTGGACTACGGCTGGTATAACACCATCGACTTTTTAATCCAGTCGCTGGTCGATTTGGCCTACGACCCTGGGCATCGGATGCTCAGTTCGGTGCATAACCCGGCGCGCCCAAATCGGCCGATGCGTGATTTCTGGGCTGTCAGTCAATATCTAGTGATTCTCCCGGGGCACTGCTGCGCCGCTCTTACCAACCAGAAAGTCTAAATCGCAACCCGTATCAGCCTGATTGACGTGCTCAACATACAGGTGGACATAGCCTCTTTCTGGTCCGGTGTCTGGTAGTACCCAGCGGGCTTTTCGAGCCTCCAATTCTGCTGCAGAAATATCGACATGAATGGAGCGCTTGGTCACATCGATTTCGATGATGTCCCCGTTTTCAACCAGTGCCAAGGGCCCGCCGGCGGCGGCTTCCGGAGCAATGTGGAGCACCACCGTGCCATAGGCTGTACCACTCATGCGGGCATCAGAGATGCGCACCATATCGGTAATACCCTTTTTCAGCACCTTGGTAGGTAAAGCCATGTTGCCCACCTCCGCCATACCTGGGTATCCCTTGGGCCCGCAATTTTTCAGCACCATCACGCAGGTCTCATCGATATCCAGATCAGGGTCATCAATGCGGGCCTTGTAGTCTTCTATGGTCTCGAATACCACAGCTCTTCCACGGTGCTGCATCAGTTCGGGAGATGCCGCGGACGGCTTGATTACCGATCCACCGGGTGCCAGGTTGCCCCGCAGAACCGCGATACCGCCGACAGGCTTGAACGGATCCTTAAACGGAAAAATTACTTTGCGGTCATAACATTCGGCATCGCACACATTGTTCCAGATGGTTTCGCCATTGACGGTCAGCGCATCCTTGTGCAGGCAACCCTGGGCGCCAAGTTCCTTAAGGACCACGGGAAGTCCGCCGGCATAATAGAAGTCCTCCATGAGATATTCACCTGATGGCATTAAATTGACCAGACAGGGGATATCTCGCCCAAGCGAATCCCAATCCTGCAGTGACAGGTCAATACCCATTCGCCCAGCGATGGCCATCAGATGGATCACCGCATTTGTAGAGCCGCCGATTGCCGCGTTGACACGAATCGCGTTTTCAAATGCTTGCCGGGTCAATATTTTGGACATTTTCAAGTCGCTCTCAACCATCTCTACAATCCGCCGGCCAGCGATCTGGGCCAGGGTCTTACGCCTTGAATCTACTGCAGGAATTGCCGCGTTGGTGGGCAACCCGATGCCCAACGCTTCGACCATACTCGCCATCGTCGATGCCGTACCCATCGTCATACAATGCCCAGGCGAACGGGCATTGCACGCCTCGGCTCCGAGAAAATCCTCAAGCGTGATCTCACCCGCTTTGACCATGGCATCGAATTTCCAGACGTGGGTACCGGAACCAATCCGTTCACCCCGGTAGACACCGTTCAACATCGGACCACCCGACAAAGCCAATGTGGGGATATCGCAACTCGCAGCACCCATAAGAAGAGCCGGTGTCGTCTTGTCACAGCCCACCAGGAGTACCACCCCATCGATCGGATTGGCTCGAATCGATTCTTCGACATCCATGCTGACCAGATTCCGGAACAACATCGCTGTCGGTCGCATCAAGGTTTCGCCAGTCGAGGTTACCGGAAACTCAAGCGGAAAACCGCCCGCCTCGTAAACCCCCCGCTTCACCCGCTCGGCCAATTCTCGAAAATGCGCGTTACAAGGAGTCAGTTCCGACCAGGTGTTGCAGATGCCGATTACTGGCCGGCCATCGAACTGGTCATCGGGAATCCCCTGGTTCTTCATCCAACTGCGGTGATTGAATCCATCCTTGTCGGCCTTGCCAAACCATTCGGCACTGCGGTGGCGTTTGCTGTCTTTCATCCGTGGGGTTTCTCCATTCTGAGTCTGTTTCGTTAACCGTCAGTTCAACAATCTGTATGAGACGAACACGCTGGAATAACGCGTATCCCGCGCGAGCCGCTATCAGTCCGGTACCGGCAGTGAGATCAACTTTCCTGCTGTGCTCTTGGCGCCTTTAGTTCGGTTCGAGTGAACCGCTGATCAGGCCCCTTTGGACAACAATCGCGGCCGGTGCTGGTGCCAGTTCGTCTCAGCCTGATAAGCCGATCCCATCCTGAACAGCAGGCCCTCGTCATAGGGCCGACCGTTTAACAACATCCCGATGGGCAACCCGCTGGCGGTAAAACCACACGGGACCGACAAACCGGGCAGGCCAGCCCAGGAAAACAGGTAAGTAAAGCGTGTCAGGTGGTGGGTGGTCGCCAGCATATCACCGCTCGAGGTGATCAGTGGCGCTGCCAGGGGTGTAGTCGGCGTGAGGATCACGTCGACTGCCTGCAAAGCCCGATCGATGATCCTGTTCCAGTCTTCCCGGGCCCGCAACGCGGTTGCGTAGTCCCTGCCCGAGATATCCCGACCCAACAGGATTCGATCCAACACATCCTGACCGAACAGTTCCGGGGAATGCTCGGCGCGGTCGCGGTGGTACTCGTAGGCGTCAGCCCAGACCATCGGCATCACTTTCTGTTGAGCACTCTCGGCACCGTCCAGCTCGATCTCAGTAAGCACGGCTCCCAGCGCGGCCAACTGCGTTGCCGCCTGTTCGACCGCTTCACCGATTCCCGGTGCGAGATCCTCGAAAAAAAATCGACGGGGTACGCCGATGCGCAGACCCACGATCTCATCAGCCATCTGACTGAGGACATCATCCCAAGTATGGCGAACCGAGTAGAGATCCTCGTCATCGTAACCGGCCATGACTGCGAACATCCGGGCCACAATGTCCACTGAGCGCCCAAGTGGCCCGACCGTGTCGATTGCAGGACAGATCCGGGTAAAACTCCCTGTCATTGGAATCGCACCCATCGACGGCCGCAGCCCGCAGACACCGTTGATCGCGGCCGGGGTGCGCACCGAGCCACCGGTGTCCGAGCCAACGGCGCCCACACACATTTCGGCCGCCAGTGAAGCGGCTGCACCGCCGCTGGAACCACTGGGAATGCACGCCAGATCCCACGGATTCCGGGTCAGGCCGTAGTGGGGATTCTGGGTGGTCGATCCATAGGCAAATTCATGCAGATTGGTCTTACCAACAATCACCGCCCCGGCCCCGCGTAATCGTTGTACAACCAACGCGTCGTTCTGGGGCATATGATCCTGGAAAAAGCGGCTGCCGTTGGTGCATTTGACTCCCACCACATCAATGCAGTCCTTGACCGAGATTGGGATGCCGGCCAGGAGCCCTTGCCCTTCGCCGCGTTGAAAGGCTGCATCAATTGCACGCGCTTCTTCCAGCGCGGTCTCTGAAAGCACTGAAATGAAGGCATTTACCTGTCCATCGAAACGCTCAATATTATCGAGACAGCGTTGGGTCTCTTCCAGTGCAGTATGTGCTCTCATCTGTATCTCCGCTTCCCCGGTCCCCTGGTTTGATGTATCGCATCTAGCCCGGGAACATGCGCCGCCGGAGTTATCTCAGTCGCAATACCGATGATTGTGGCCCTGGATCGACTCTAATGACAAGTTGTACCGCATCGAAGGTCGCCTCAGGGGCGCCGAAGCGCGACCAGTTTGGCCAAGGCCTGTCGCGCAGGGCGTGTGAGCCTGGTTGCTGGCTACTGCTATCCTTCACCCAATCGGGTGCGTTAGCCTGATGCCCTGTGTGATTTAAACGACTCCCCACTCATCCTTCACCCTCAAAGGAGAACAACCCAATGGCCAGAACCAACCTGAAGCGATTGTTCGCTAATGACAAACTCAAAGCCGGCCACTTGTTGTTCGAGTTTTCTACACCCGGCATCGGTCAGATTCTCAAAATCGCTGAACTCGATTTTGTTTTTGTCGATATGGAGCATTCCGGATTTGGAATCTCCGAGCTCAAGCGGCTGATCACCAGTTTGAGAGCTGCCGACCTGCCCGCGCTGGTTCGACCGCCGTCCAAAAACTATCAGCATATCGCTCGGGTGCTTGATGTGGGCGCCGATGGCCTGATACTGCCGATGGTCGCCTCGGCTGAAGAAGCTCGCGAGATCATCCAGCACATGTGCTACCCGCCTCGCGGGCACCGTGGCATCGCACTGGGAATTGCCCACGACGGCTACGCACCACAAACCCCTGCCGCAGCGCTGGCGGCGGCCAACCGAAGAATTGCGATGACCGCACTCATTGAAACGGTGGAAGGCCTTGAGAACGTCGATACGATTGCTGCCGTACCAGGTGTCGACTGCATCTGGATAGGACACTTTGATCTCAGCGCTGCTCTGGGCATTCCGGGTCAGTTTGATCACCCAGACTTTACCAAGGCGGAGCAACGGATCAGGCGCGCGGCGCGGCGCCATGGCAAAGCACTGGGCTTTCTCGTGGTCACCGCCGAACAAGGCATCACGTGTTTTCGCAAAGGCTACGATGTGATCTGCTACCAGACAGACGTTTTGGCCTATCAGCAAACCCTGAGCGACGGCATTGGCCGGTTGCGTAAGGGCTGTAAGGGCAGCAAAGGCAGGGGAAAATCATGACCAAGCCTAAGGCGTTTCGTGTGGCCCTTTCAGGGACGTTCCAGACCGGCGATGGTGAACCGGAATTTCCAATGTTCGATCTGGCGCCGCTCGCCGGCGATCCGGATATCGAATTTGCCTACGTGCCCGGCGTGGATGGCCGCATGACCGGGGAATCCCTTGACGACTTCGATGCTCTGGTGCTGTTGCTCGAGAAATTCGACGCCGACAGCATTCCCCGCAGCGGCCGACTGGCCCTGGTTACGCGGTTTGGCGTCGGTTATGACACTGTCGACGTGCCGGCCTGCACGGCAGCGGGTATTGCCGTGGGTATCACGCCCGACGGAGTCAGGCGACCGGTCGCTACAGCGATCCTGACCTACATCCTTGCCCTGGCCGGAAAACTCATGGTCAAAGACGCGCTGGTCCGCGGGGGGCCAGAAAGTTTTGCCCGGCGTTCGGATCATATGGGCACAGGCCTGGTCGGCAAAACACTGGGGTTGGTTGGCCTTGGCAACATCGGTGCAGAAGTGGCTCGCGTCTGCGCACCACTTGACATGCGTTTTATCGCCCATGACCCCTACATTGATCTGCGCAGCGCCCGGGCCATCAACGTCGAACTCACTGATCTTGAGACGGTGTTCCGTGAAAGTGACTTCCTGTCGGTGAGTGTTCCGCTGTCTGCCGACACTCGACACCTCGTGAATGCATCCAGGCTCCAACTGATGAAATCAACAGCATTTCTGATCAACACCTCACGTGGGCCGGTCGTTGATCAGCACGCTTTAGTCGAGGCACTGAAAACCGGGATGATTGCCGGTGCGGGATTGGATGTCTTCGAGCCAGAACCCCCCGAGGCTGACGATCCTTTGCTGACCCTGGATAATGTCATATTGTCGCCACACGCCCTGTGCTGGACCGACCAGTGTTTCGCAGGCATTGGCGCTCAGGATCTCGAGCACGTATTTTCGATCAAGCGCGGAGCGCCGCCGTCCGTTCTGGTCGATCCTGACGTGGTTAACAACTCAAATTTCCAGGCCAAACTCGCACGCTGCCGAATCAATTTCTCATAGACATGCTCGTGGAGTCAAACAATTGAGTGTGCTTTTATTTGACCAACAATCTGACTATGTCGAAGTTCAAGGTCGATGGCTCACTGGCGATTGTTTGTCACCGGATTTTTGTCTGCAAAGGTTCAGTCTAGGTATCGTGTCTGAGCAGATTGCAGGTAATCGTCCACCCAGGGCGCATAACAAAGCCCTGCTTTGACCTTAGATTCAAGTTCGATCTCTTTTTCCCTAACCCACTTGAGGTTCTCAATCACCGCGTCGATCTCATCTCGAGAGATAACCACTACCCCGTCTCGATCACCAATAATGACATCTCCAGGCTGTATTACCGATCGTGATATTGCGATCGGCAGGCCTACTCGGCCAGGACCACGCGCATACGGAGAGTTCGGAGATACCCCACAGCAGAATACGGGAATACCCGCGGCTAAAACCCCTTCGATATCGCGCACCAAGCCATCGGTTACGATTGCCGCAAGGCCCTGATTCTTTGCCATCATAGCGACATTGTCACCGATGACCGCGGCACCTTCATATCCCCCCGTGGCAATCACCAGGACATCTCCAGGCTTAGACAACGCAATCGCAGGCTGCACGGGAAGATAGTCGCGAGGTTCTGCATCTGCTGTCATAGCAGGACCTGCAAACTTCATTTCAGGATCAACTGGCTTTATTTTTCGATCCAGCGCCCCGGTCCCATTTTGGGCGTCAACGACAAAACCCGTTGCAACGCCCTGAAACATTTTCAGTTTCTCAATGTCTGGTCTTTCGAAATGCTTGCGCACGATCAGGCTAACTGGGTTTCCAATCATCAGGGTTTCTCCATTTCCGGTTTGGGTTAATCTTCTTGCTCTGTACAGCAAAATAGTTTATGTACGTACATCACTATTCATTTTTACTTGGTCACTTTTACTTGGCGGCACTGATCCATTCACCGTCAACGCCCTAAACATTCTCCCACAGGAGCATCATGAAAATAATAGTCACGGAACTGGAAGAACTTTCGAAAGAAATCTTCAGCGCGATTGGCTGCGACGACATCGAAGCGGAAAATATCAGCCGACTTCTGGTACGTGCGAATTTGACAGGCCACGATTCCCACGGTGTTATTCGAATCCCGCAGTATATCGACTCCTGGCGTCAGGGCGATGTAGTGCCCAATCAGACTGCCACTGTTGTTTTTGAAAACGATACGATCTCGCTGTTTGAAGGCAACAAGGGGTTTGGCCAGACTATCGGCAACCAGGTAATCAGCGAAGGCATCCAAAAAGCCGCCACCTCTGGGCTTGCGATGGTCGGCGTTGGAAATGTCGGCCATCTGGGTCGAATTGGAGATTGGGCGGAGAAAGCCGCGATGGCAGGACAAGTATCGCTTCATTTTGTTAATACTTCGGGCGCAGGGATGATGGTCGCTCCTTTTGGCGGGATCAATGCGCGCTATTCGACCAACCCTATTTCAATCGGTATGCCTGTTAATAACGGGAGTCCGATTATTTTTGATGCTGCGACCTCTGCGCTTGCCGAGGGTAAGGTCAGAGTGGCCCGCAACAAAGGCGTGGAACTTCCTGCGGATTCGTTGCTTGATGCCACCGGAAAACCGACCTGTAATCCGGCAGACCTATATGCTGAACCACCGGGGACACTGATGCCAATGGGAGGCCACAAAGGCTCTGGTCTTGCGATCATGACTGATTTGCTGGCCGGAGCGATTGCCGGTGGTGGCTGTGCCCGCCCGGGAGTTACGGCATTAACAAACGGCATGTTATCGATCCTGATGGATCCTGGCGTCTTTGCTGACCAAGAGCGTGTAGATTCAGAAATAAGTCGATTCGCGGGCTGGGTCGGCCAATCGGCCCCAGCCGACCCCAATCATCCTGTCCAGTTGCCAGGTGATCCGGAACGGGCGACCGAAAATGATCGACGCAAAAACGGGATACCGCTCGATGATGTCACCTGGCAACAAATCGTCTCCACTGCGAAGAATCTGGATATTCATCTTTAGCATGACTGCAGATCGGACCGCCCAGGGATGATTCATTATTTGGCGTACAAACCCAACGCGCCTTATCTTTAGAGAACACAAACCGGTAGAACCAGGATTCGATCCACTTCGGAGTATCCTGGCAATCTCACGGCAATTTGACCAAGACATCGTCTGAGAATACTCTGAGCGTATGATCAAGTTTCAATTTAACGAGATCGCCCGGTTAGCCGACCGTGGCGACAACGTAGCCATTGCCACGCGACGGATAAACCATGGCGCCATCATCGAAACCCAACACGGACAAATCACGACTCATCACACCATACTGGAGGGACATCGATTTGTTCTGACCCCAGTAAAAGCTAATGAACCGCTGCTATCGTGGGGATTACCTTTTGGAACGGCGATCCGGTCTCTTGATCCTGGTGAGTATGTATGCAACCAGAAAATCCTCACTGCATTGGGGCAGCGAGACATCGATTTCGAACTGCCGCGCGAGGCCAACTTTCTCGATGTCATGCTGGAACATCACATCAATGAAGCAACATTTTCGCCAGGAACGCAGGTCGCACCCACCACCGAGGTAGGGACGTTTCTTGGATATCGGCGCCCAGGACAGCGAGGTGTTGGCACCCGTAACTTCATTGTGATTCTTGCGTTAACCGTGCAATCTGCTGCGTTTGCTCGTCAAGTTGAGTCAGCATATTCAAATCGGAAACTTGGGAAAAATATCGATGGAGTTGTTGCCGTAACCCATACAGAAGGGGACGGTAGCACTCGCCCGAATAATTGGTCACTCGTGATGCGGACGCTGGCTGGGTTCATGGTGCACCCGAATGTGGCTGCAGTGCTGGCCGTGGATTATGGGAACGGGACCTTCACCGCGACTGATCTTGAACAGTTCATGCTTGATAACAATTATCCATTGAGTCACATACCTCATGAATTCTTCCGAATTAGCCAATCTGGCGAACAGGCACTTATCGACGCAAGTCAGAAAGTTGACCAATGGATACCCATTGTCGGTGAACAGTCTCGAACACCGGAGCCTATAGCGAATATCGCTCTGGCGCTGCAGTGTGGGGGCTCTGATGCGTTCTCTGGAATTTCAGGCAATCCGCTGGCCGGCTGCATAGCGAAAGAGGTGATCCGCCATGGCGGTAAAGCCAATCTTGCCGAAACCGATGAATTGATCGGTGCAGAATCCTATGTACTGCGTAACGTAAAGGACCTTGGAACTGCAAAATCGTTTCTACGGAAAATAGAGAAATTTAAACAGTACGCAGCCAACCATGGCGCCAGTGCCGAGGGCAATCCAAGCGGCGGTAATAACTTCCGGGGCCTGTACAACATTGCTTTGAAATCTATTGGGGCCGCAAGAAAAAAAGACCCTGAAGTTCGACTGGATGCTGTCATTGACTATGGCGCCCCGATGACTGAACCCGGCTACTATTTTATGGACAGTCCGGGCAACGATCTCGAGAGTATTGCCGGACAAGTGGCTTCAGGATGCAACACGATCCTATTTATTACTGGCAACGGATCGATCACCAATTTCCCCTTCGTGCCCACCCTGAAATTTGTAACGACCACCGGCCGTTTCGAGATGCTATCTAATGAAATGGATATCAATGCTGGTCGTTATAACGATGGAGAGGACATGGAAAGTCTTAGTCAGGAAACCTTTGCACTCACCGTTCGAGTGGCTTCGGGAGAGCAGAGCAAGGGAGAACTTGCTGGCCACTCGCAGGTGCAACTATGGCGCAACTGGCAGCAGTCTTCTCCTTTGAAGCAACGTCACACCAGACCGACCCCTACCCGCGCCGGCCCGGTTTCGGTGCGAGCCGGTAACCGAAGGCATTTATCGTTTCTGGGTTACGTATCGGATCGTGGGATTACCAGTGACAAAGTCGGGTTGATCATGCCAACCAGTCTATGCTCAGGACAGGTTGCCCAGCTGATCGCCAATCAATTGAACGCAGCGCGTGCAAACGAGCCAGTATTAGCACGGGCTAACCGTTATATTGCCCTGGTTCATACAGAGGGTTGCGGCAGCGCCAACGCGGAGGATCTATTCCTCGATATCGTCAGTGGGCATCTGCAACACCGGTTCGTCACCCACGCGGTACTGCTGGAACATGGATGTGAGCGAACCCACAACGACGCTATCCGGCATGATTTATTGAGGAAGGGGCTAGATCCGTCACGCTTTGACTGGGCCAGCGTGCAACTTGATGGCGGCCTTGATCGCGTGGCTAAAAAAGTTGCCGGCCAGTTCCGTATCGCGCTTGATTCGCCTGTGGAACGCGGAACCGGCGCCATTGCGGACCTTAAGATTGGCATTATGAGTCAAGGACCCGTGGACAAGGTTACGGCTCACGCGCTGGCACAGCTGGCAAGAGACCTGGTGGCGTCAGGGGCACAGGTTATAGTGCCCCAGAGCGCCAGTATCGCTGACTCCACTATGTTCACCGAACATCTGTTGGGGGAAACTCAAAGTTGGTCGGCTAATCTCGACTACGGCGCACATCCATCTGGCAGTGGGTTTTTCATTATGGCGACCCCGACAACCAGCATAACAGAGATTTTGACCGGGCTTGGGGGAACTGGAGTAGAAATGATTTTAATGTATACCAGCGATCTACCCGTTACATCCCACCCCTTGGTTCCTGTGTTGCAGTTCAGCGATCAAAATGCGGCCAGCGAAAAGTTCCAAGACGATCTGGATTTTGTTCTGACTCAAGACCCTGGCGATTCGCCCAGCAACTTCTTGATGACCCAAATCGAAAACATGCTGACACAGCAATACTCACCGAAGTTGCACCAACGTGGGTGCAGCAATTTTCAGGTAACCAGGGGAACCGTTGGCCTTTCCCTTTAATGCATTGGGATGTGTAACCCTGCCTTTTCCACCTAGCCGATCAGTGTGAGTTCAAAGTTCTATGTTGACTAGCGATCAAGTTTTGCACTACCACGAAAACGGTTACACCGTACCGGACTATCGCCTGTCCGATGAGGTTCTGGCCGACATTCGCAGCGATCATGACCGCTTGATATTACGAAACCCTGAGTTTCGCAATTATTGCCCCAACCTCCTTGCTTACGACTTGTGCTTTTTGAATTATGCTCGCATTCCAAAAATTCTGGATATGGTTGAACAGATCCTGGGATCAGATTTTGCACTTTGGAATTCCAGCTTTTTTGCAAAACCGGCCTGTGACGGGCAGGCAACCCCCTGGCATCAGGACGGCGAGTATTGGCCCCTGCGCCCACTGGCCACTTGCACCGTATGGATGGCAATCGATAATGCAACGGTGGACAATGGCTGTCTCAGATTTATCCCAGGCTCTCATAAGCGACAGGTGTTGCGAGAACATCAGATCAACTCGAGCCCCGATCTGACTTTAAACCAGGAATTGATCGCAACAGAATTCTCCAAAGACGAAGCCGTCGATCTCACCCTTGAAGCAGGACAAATCTCTTTGCATGATATCTACATGGTCCACGGTTCAGAAGAAAATAGATCACCGAATCCGAGGCGGGGGATGACTTTGCGATATATGCCAACAACTTCCGTTTTCGACCGTGATCTAGCTGCGCGCCAAGCAAAGGAGAAAAATCTGCTCGATCATGCCCAACGGACGCTGTTTCTGATGCGTGGCACCGATATTTCCAGGCGAAACGATTTTCGTATTCGGCAATAGACAACCATTGTGAGCCATCGTTTCCTTTTCCAGTTTGTGAACAGGTATTTCAGACAATGATCAAACCCAACCTAACAGGCGTGATTGTTCCTGCCACTACCCCTTTCAATGCAGATGGCGAGATCGATTATGTTGCGGTTCCATTGCAAATTGACTGGCTGATCAGCAATGGCGTACATGGAATTGCTGTGGGGGGCAGTACTGGTGAGGGCCACACCTTGGGCCCGGACGAGCACCTGCAGTTGGTAGAAACCGCTGTAGCCGCTGCAGATGGGCGCGTGCCTGTGATCGCGGGCATCATTACCGACTCGACCCGTGAAGCAATCAGACGCGGTCGGCTGGTCCGAGACTCTGGCGTGGTAGCACTCCAGGTAACACCGGTTCATTATCTTTTCAAACCCACTGAAGAGGCCACGATTGAACATTTTCGATCTGTCACACAAGAGACGGAAATGCCCGTCATCATTTATAACGTGGTCCCCTGGAGCTACATCGAGCCGGAACTTCTTTGCCGGTTGATGCAAGAGGTGCCGGGCGTAATCGGCGTTAAACAAAGCGCAGGCGACATGAAACTTTTTGCTGACCTGATGATCATGGCAAACCCGGGTGATCTCATTTTCAGCGCCGTTGATGCGCTACTTTATTCTTGTTACACACTTGGTGCACATGGTGCGATCGCAGCGATCCTAGCGGCGGCCCCCGGACCCAGCGTTGCGCTTTGGGAAGCCACAGTCGCACGAGAATCCGATAAGGCCCTTGATCTACATGAACGATTGCTTCGGCTATGGAACGCGATCAATGGTGATAACCTGCCAGCTTGCACTAAATATGCTCAAACTCTTCAGCAAATACCCGCAGGCCTGCCCCGAAAACCGATGACGGTACCCCAGGCATCCCAGCAATCGGCGATCCAGTGTGCACTTGAAGAATTACATCTGATTTGATTTTGCTGCTACGGCGAATTAGCTAACAACATCGGTGAAAGCGAGATGCCCTTAGCGAGCCTGGGCTCACAATCAAAGTCGGACAGGGGTTAGACGGTCGCCTTTCTTGTCCGGCCATTACCTAGCAAAATGCTAATGCCAGCAGTCACCCGCGTCAACGGTATAACCACAAGCTTAGATTACGACTTCGACCAGTTTTTCTGTTGGGAGCAGCCCCTCTGGGCGCTGTCCAGTCGATAGCATGATGTAATGAAAACAGAGAGTTTCCGGATTGGCACAGGCGCGGGATTTTCTGCCGACCGCCTGGATCCCGCTGTCGACCTGGCTAGAAGGGGTGACCTCGATGCCATCGTATTTGAGTGTCTCGGCGAGCGAACCCTTGCCTCGGGACTTCTCGAGAAACGGGCTGACCCTGCCCTGGGTTACAACAGGCTTCTGGAAACCCGTATGCGTGCTGTCCTGCCTTTGTGTCGCGCAGGTAGCACCTGCCTCATCACAAACATGGGCGCCGCCAACCCTCTGGCCGCTGGCAAAGTGGTAGTCGATGTTGCGCGAGAACTCGGCTTGCGGGGAATTCGGGTGGCCGTTGTTACAGGAGATGACGCCACCCATCTACTGGATAAAGATACCCACCTGATCGAACCAAACTGCGCTCTCAAAGACTTCGAACACCGCATGATTGGTGCCAATGCCTATCTCGGCACCGAGGGAATTGTGGCGGCTCTGAAAAAAAAGGCAGACGTTGTGATCACAGGGCGCGTAGCCGACCCATCTCTTTTTCTCGCTCCCCTCCAGCACTTTTTCCAGTGGGAAAGTGACGACTGGGCACGCGCAGGAGCAGGCACGATGATCGGCCATGTGATGGAATGCGCCGCTCAGGTCACTGGTGGCTATTTTGCTGATCCCGGCTACAAAAACGTTGAAGATATTGCGTTTGTCGGGTTTCCTATTGCCGAAGTCCAGCATAATGGCACCGCGGTCATCACCAAACTGCCAGGGACTGGAGGCTGTGTCGACCCACGCACTGTGAAGGAACAATTACTCTACGAGATCCATGACCCTGCGCTATATCTTACGCCAGATGTCACTGCTGACTTTTCTCGGGCCCGTGTAGATTCAACCGGCAAAGATCGTGTTTCAATCTCGGGGGCACGTGGCCGTGAACGACCGCAGGAACTCAAAGTAACCGTTGCATTTGCTGGCGGTTTCGTTGGAGAAGCCGAAATCTCCTATGCCGGCCCTGGGGCTCACCGGCGGGCCCGTATGGCGGGTGAGATCGTAGCTGAGCGTCTGGGTCAGGTCCACGGTGTGCAGACAGCGCCACGGCTTGATCTGATTGGCGTGTCATCTGTGCACGGTACTGCAGGCCAAACCGCGACGGATTCTCAGGATGTTCGCTTGCGCTGCGCCATGCGAACGCCGGCTCGCAAAGAAGCTGAAACCCTGTTGTGGGAGGTCGAGTCCCTGCTCTGTTGCGGTCCAGCCGGCGGGGGAGGATACCGCGGCTACGTCCGGCCCAGCATCTTGACCTACTCTACCTTGATCGATCGCGGTCGAATCTCACCCATATTGGAGGTGTTCGACGTATGACATATCGGGTCACACTTAGAGAGATCGCTCATGCCCGGGCAGGCGACAAGGGCAACCGGTCAAATGTATCGGTATTCGCTTACGACCCTAAACACTATCCTGTTTTAGTTGACCAGATCACGCCCGAGCGGCTACAGCAGACTTTTGGGGCTTTATTTACAGGCCAGATCCAGCGTCATCTTCTACCCCAGCTACATGGGCTCAACCTTGTGCTTGACGAAGCCCTGGAAGGCGGGGTGAATGAATCGCTTAATCTGGACAGCCACGGAAAATCCTGGAGCTTTCTCATCCTTGGCCTTGAGGTCGATCTCCCTTGAATCGGCGTGCGTCACGAGTCAGGTTGATGGCTTTGATGCGAGCGCCTGGCCGCACAGCAGATGCACCGGGTGAATTCTTCTGATCGGCTTGCACAGATACCGTATTCACGGTCAAATAGGTTCGATGACAACACAAAATTCTGCTAAGGAGAGATAGATCATGCGTCTTGAGAACAAAATTGCCCTGGTCACCGCAGCAGCGTCAGGCATGGGCCGAGCCGGAGTGATTCGATTTGCTGCAGAAGGTGCAAAAATCGTTGCGGTGGACATCGATCAGAAAGCTCTTGACTCGGTTGTTGAGGAGATCACACAAGCCGGGCATGAAGCGATCGGGTTGTGCGCAGACTTATCCGATGATCAGGAATGCACCCGCATTATCACCCAGGCCGTCGCACATTTTGGCGGCATCGATTTACTCTGGAACCACGTGGGGCACCCTGGATTTTCTCGAGTCGAGGACATCGAGCCCGAAGATTACGCGATCACAATGGACCTGAACATTCGATCGGTCTTTATGACCACGGGCGCAGCCATCCCGCAGATGCGTGCCCGTGGCGGGGGCAGCATACTTTTCACCTCCTCTATTGCCGGCCTCATTGGATCCCCATTCAGTCCGCTCTACTCAGCAGCAAAGTGGGGCGTCAATGGTTTCATGGCATCTCTCGCGGGGCGACTCGCAACAGACAATATTCGTGTCAACAGCGTCTGCCCCGGCGTTATCGATACCCCAATGATGAAAATATTTATGGCTCGGCCCGATCAGGAAACCGATGGCGAGGCCAACCTTGCAATGATGAAATCGATGATTCCTCTTCAGCGTGTCGGTAGGCCAGAAGAAGTGGCGAACACTGCTCTCTTCTTACTTTCAGATGAAGCGTCATACATCACGGGGGTTGCCCTACCCATCGATGGTGGATTTGTATCGAAGTGATATGAAAGTACTTCGATACACACAACCTCTTACAACACGCTACAACAGTGCTTATTAGTCAGGAAAACCTCCGAGCGGTTGCCGTTGAGATCCTGTTGGCTGCTGGCAGCTCTGGCGATGAACCCGGAATCGTCGCTGATAACCTGGTCCAGGCTAATCTCGCGGGACATGATAGTCACGGTATCGGAATGCTTCCACGTTATGTTGCATGCGTGAAAACCGGTGAGCTGATTCCTAACCAACATGCTGAAGTTGTCATTGACGAGGGCCCTATTATTACTGTTGATGGCCGGTCAGGATATGGACAAGTGATCGGACAAGAAGCTATGGATATCGGAATCGAACGTGCGCGATCGCTGGGCGTCTGCACTCTCACCATTCGGCATTCTTTTCACCTGGGGCGTATCGGCGCGTGGGGGGAACGTTGCGCACAAGCCGGCTTGGTGTCGATCCACCACGTCAACGCGATCGGGCACACAGGAAACGCGGCGCCTTACCGTGGCTCTGATGCGCGCTACACAACCAATCCTTACTGTTGCGCCATACCAGGCGCTCGTGCAGCAGGGCCTTTAGTGCTCGATATGGCCACTACCGTTATGGCTCATGGAAAGGTACGAGTCGCAAGGAACAAAGGAGAAACACTGCCCGAGGGCGTATTGCTGGATGGCCACGGGCGTCCGACAACGGACCCCGAGGCCTTGTTTTCGGATCCTGTCGGCGCCCTGCGCCCGGTTGGGGCCTACAAGGGCTATGGGCTTGCCCTGGTCAACGAGCTGCTCGCCGGAATTTTGAGTGGCGGCGGCACTTGCCGGCCCGAGACTGACCACCAGAACGATACGATTTTGAACAATATGTTCTCGGTCATCCTCGACCCCAACCGATTTGTAGGTACGGAATTTTTCCAGTCCGAGCTCGATGCCACAGTGACACATGTAACCTCGTCTCCGCCGATGAATCCTGCAGAGCCCGTACTGATACCGGGCGACCCTGAACGGGAAAACATTGCTCAACGCCAAGCGGGGGGTATTCCGATTGATGAGAACAGCTGGCAACTGGTTGTCGATACAGCAGCATCGGTCGGGCTGGCGAGTCAGGAAATTTCCGCCCTCGCCCAGAGTATGACTTGACCTTCGCTATTCTCGTAGCACCAACCCGGCTAGACTATCTTCGATCCCGAATTATCAACGACGAGACATCATCGCCCCATGATAGAACTTCATAATCAGGCCCTTGAACAACTTCGCAGTGGACAGCTCGCGATCGGCGTTGGCCTTCGCCAGGCAAGAACCGTCGACACTGCCAAGGCCATGCGTACTGCTGGCTTTGACTGGCTGTTCATAGACATGGAGCACAATTCCATGGATATCGACACTGCGGTGCAGATCTGTGTTGCAGCCCAGGATGCCGGTATCGCTCCGATCGTTCGAGTACCGGGACCCGAACCCTATCACGCTACGCGGGTGCTGGATGGCGGAGCCCAGGGCGTGGTGGTCCCTCACGTGGACGACCCGCAGACCGCAGCGCAGATAGTCTCCAATTGCCGCTACCCCCCGATTGGGCATCGATCCATCACCGGTGCTCTGCCACATCTCGGCTTTGAAAGTCACCCGCTCAAAGACACCACAGAAACGATCAATCGTGAAACCCTGATCGTCGTCATGCTGGAATCTCCCCTGGCAATCGAGAACGCCCAAGCCATTGCCGAAATCAGCGGGATCGACGCACTACTCATCGGCACCAACGATCTTTCGCTTGAGATGGGCATCCCCGGCGAACTGGGACACCCCGATATCGTAGCGGCTTATCAAAGCGTCGTTGGCGCTTGTAATGATCACGGAAAATATGCCGGCATGGGTGGTGTGTACGAACCGGAATTGATGAAGAAATATGTTGCAATAGGTGCGCGGTTAATTCTCGCCGGCAACGATATTACTTTTCTTATGCAAAGTGCCCGCCGGCAGGCCGCAACCGTTCGAGAAATGCTGGGTTGAGCGGACTCACCCGACTTGCAAAACCGATTCTGGCATGATTGAGCTCTACACCTGGTCGACCCCAAATGGGCGGAAAATATCCATCGCCCTGGAAGAACTCGGGTGGGACTACACTGTGGTTCCGATTGATATCACACAAGGTGAGCAACGGAATCCCGCGTTCATAGCGCTGTCACCCAACAAGAAGATTCCAGCGATTGTCGACACAGAAAACGGGCAATCGCTGATGGAATCAGGCGCCATCCTGCTTTATCTGGCTAAAAAGTCGGGTCAATTGATTCCTGCGGAAACATCGCGCTACTGGGAAACTATTGAATGGTTAATGTGGCAGATGGCTGGACCTGGGCCGATGTTGGGGCAAATTCACCACTTCACGAAATTCAACCCGGGGAAAAGCGCCTATGCGCAAGATCGATACTTGACCGAGGGACATCGACTCTACAGCGTCCTCGACAAGAAACTGCAAGACCGCGAATTTGTGGTTGGCGAGTATTCGATCGCAGATATTGCTCTTTGGCCCTGGATATCACGATTCGAGTGGCAAACAATCGATATCACTCAATACCCGAATGTGACCCGATGGTATCTGTCAATTGCTTCGCGACCTGCGGTGCAGCGCGGCTATCACGTGCCTAGGCGAGTCAACGACATTCCGCTGCCAATTTCTCCACAGTGATCTACAAGGTTTCGGCATATCACCCAACCCGTTCATTTTCGCCATGAAGATCACGGCAATTCAGACGCTCCGGCTCGATGAATTTTCCAACATTCTGTGGGTCACAGTCCACACGGATGAAGGTATCAGCGGCCTCGGCGAGACCTTTTTCGGGGCCAAGGCGGTGGAAGCCTTCATCCACGAGACTGCCGCTCCAAAATTAATTGGACGAGACCCGCTACAGATCGAACGAATCGCCCTGGATCTTGTGCCATACGTGGGCTTTTCGGGTACTGGTGTAGAAACCCGCGGACGTTCCGCAGTCGATGTTGCCCTTTGGGATCTTTTCGGGAAAGCGGTTGGACAACCTGTGTTTCAGTTGCTCGGGGGGTTAGCTCGGGACAAGGTCCGCACCTACAACACTTGTGCCGGTTATCGATATGTACGAAATCGCCCGGACTGGGACACATCTGACTGGGGCCTTGACGCTCCTCCTGAAGGGCCTTACGAGGATCTTGACGCTTTTATTAATAGGGCTGACGAGTTGGCTCTGAGTTTGATCGAACAAGGCATTACTGGAATGAAAATCTGGCCATTCGACCACGCAGCCAAAAGCAGTGATGGCTACTACATTTCAAACGAATCACTGGACCGATGTCTCGATCCCTTTAGAAAGATCCGTCAAGCAGTAGGCGAACAGATGGATATCATGGTCGAACTCCATTCCCTTTGGCGGCTTCCGGCCGCGCTGCAGATCGCCAAGGCGCTCGAACCATTCAACCCCTACTGGTACGAAGATCCTGTTCGAATGGACAGTCTTCCAGCGCTGGCGCGTTTCGCTAAAGCCACACGGGTGCCCGTTTGCGCCAGCGAAACAGTTGCAGGGCGATCGGGTTACCGCGACTTGATTGAAAGCGGCGCACCCGCCATCCTGATGCCAGACATCGTCTGGTGCGGCGGACTAACTGAAGCAAAGAAAATCGCATCCCTCGGTGAAACCTATCATCTCCCGGTTGCGCCGCATGACTGCACCGGGCCGGTGGCATTCATGGCTGCGGTGCATCTGTCGATGAATATAACGAACGCTTTGATCCAGGAATCAGTCCGAGCGTTCTACGACGGCTGGTATAAGGAGTTAGTCACCGTCATACCCACAATCGAGAATGGCTGGATCCTGCCACCCTCTGGCCCGGGCCTTGGCACTGAGCTTCTGCCCGGGCTTGAAAACCGGTCGGATGCCACCTCCATCATTACCGACCGGTCCTGATTCGCCCGTCGAACCCGGGATGCTTTCGTCTGTCAGCCAACCGGGAGTGGCCATCACCGTCGCTCTCGCTGAAAGGGCCCAAACTTGGCGCACTAAACTCCCTCAAGCCCAATAAAGGATGCAAATTGTGAAAGATTCTCTCGACCCTGTTTTGTTTACGCCGATTCAACTGCGCCAACTGAAGATCCAGAACCGGGTGATGGTTTCGCCGATGTGCCAATACTCAGCAACCAAGGGCTCGGCTGGGCCCTGGCATCATATGCATCTTGGGCAATTCGCAGCATCCGGAGTCGGATTATTGTGTATTGAAATGACCAACATAGAAGCCGCCGGTCGGATTACTCCCTACTGTATGGGACTTTACAGCGACGACAATGAATCTGCCTTGCGGCAGGTAGTTAATTTTTGCAAAGACATCGCTGACACTCCGATCGCCCTGCAACTTGCCCACGCTGGGCGCAAAGCGTCTTCTGCCCGCCCGTGGGAAGGGAGGAAGCCGATTCTACCCAGCGACGGGGGCTGGGAAGTCGTTGCCCCATCGGCCATTGCACTACAGGACGGCGCCCCTGTGCCACGAGAATTGAGTTCGACAGAAATTGCCGACATGGTGAACAAATTTGCCGATGCCACCCGCCGCGCGGACCGGATTGGTATCGACGCACTCGAGTTGCACGCAGCCCATGGCTACCTACTGCACCAATTCCTCTCCCCTATCAGCAATCGAAGAACCGACAACTATGGAGGCTCTTTGGACAATCGTATGCGTTTCGTTCTTGAGGTATTCGAGGCTACACGTGCCGCCTGGCCTGCGACAAAGCCACTGGGTATACGCCTATCGGCTACCGACTGGATTGACGGCGGATGGGATATGGACCAATCGATTGCCCTTTGCAACCTGTTGAAGCAGTCCGGTTGCGACTGGATCGACGTGTCCAGCGGAGGTCTCGCCCCGGATCAAGTAGTGCCGGTCGGGCCCGGGTATCAGGTCCCCTTGTCTGAACGGATCCGACAGGAAACGGGCCTGACCACGATCGCGGTTGGATTGATCACTGAACCCCGTCAGGCAGAAACTATTTTGTCCGAAGGAAAAGCCGACATGGTGGCTCTGGCGCGAGGCATGTTATACAACCCGCGCTGGGTCTGGCACGCCGCGGACGAACTCGGAGCGCAAATCGAGTATCCAGTACGATACCAGCGTTGCCGGCCATCCCAACATGACAATATCTTCGGCGAGCGCAATGCAACATCTACGCGCTGATCCGGCGCTTTGCTGCCGGGTCAGGTAATTGCCGCTACTAACGCGGCAGTGGCAGTGTTGTCTTGTAGCAGACCTGCTTCAACGAAAAGCTTGATTTGATGCTCGCGATTCCTTTAATTCGAGTCAGATGCTGTAACAAGAAATGTTCATAAGCTTCAAGATCTGGCACCACGACTCTCAGTAAATAATCAAATTCTCCTGTCATCAAATAACATTCCATCACCTCCGGTCGCTCAGCGACCGCTTTCTCAAATACCTCTAACGCCTTCTCGATTTGCTTTTCCAGCGTCACGGTGGCGAACACGTTGATTGGGAGTCCCACAGACTTTGCACTGACCAACGCCACATACTGTTGAATCACACCCGCATCCTCCAAGGCTCTGACTCTGCGCCAACAGGGCGATGGAGAAAGGCCGACACGCTGTGCGAGATCCGAATTTGATATCCGCGCTTGTTCTTGGAGAATCTCCAAGATTCCAAGATCTTTCTTGTCCCATTCGCGTTCTAGCATAATCGTCCAATAATTTTATGTTTTATGATCAAATATTTCGTTATCTCTAATTTTACTACATAAATTGGAAACCTATTTCCAGCCCAAAGCAATAATATAGTGGGATGAAGTGCCGTCTTGTTCATTGCCCTTAATTCTGACTCATGCACAACATTCACTTCGGCCCTGATGATGAAGTGCCACTTTTGCGGACAACCCAGGACCGATTGGTTTTTCTTCAGGCGTTGGAACGCAAGATTCTGTGGCTGTCGACCTGGATCATCCACCACGCCAATCATCTCCGGCCAAACGATGGCCAACTGAAGGTCGGCGGCCACCAGGCTTCTTGCGCTTCAATGGTTACCCTTATGACTGCGCTTTATTTTTCTGCACTTCGGCCTGAAGACCGAGTTGCGGTAAAGCCCCATGGTAGCCCCGTTTTCCATGCTATCCAGTATGTTCTTGGCAAACAAAGCCAACAACATCTGGAACAATTTCGGGCCCTTGGTGGCGCTCAAGCTTATCCGTCACGAACCAAGGATGCGGACGATGTGGATTTTTCTACTGGATCTGTGGGCCTCGGCGTGGCAATGACCAGCTTCGCGTCATTGATTCAAACATATGTCGAAACTCACAACTGGAAAATAGCAAAGGGCCGAATGGTGGCTGTAGTAGGAGACGCCGAACTCGACGAAGGCAACATCTACGAAGCACTGCTTGAGGGCTGGAAGCACGATCTCGAGAATGTCTGGTGGGTGATCGACTACAACCGGCAAAGCCTGGATTCTGTAATTTCCGACCGGCTGCTGAATCGCTTCAGCCGCCTCTTTACCAGCATGGGATGGAAAGTCACGACCATAAAGTATGGGAAAAGACTTCGAGAAGCGTTCGATAGGAAGGGTGGTGAGGCTTTACGACAATGGATCGATGCCTGCCCAAACTCGAAATATTCAGCGCTTGTCTATAAGGGTGCCACAGCATGGCGACAACCGCTACTTGATGACATTGGCGCGAGGCCCGGTGCGGCATCGCTGATTGGCGATTACAACGACTCGGAACTTTTTTCCTTGATGACCAATCTTGGCGGGCACTGCATGGAGACCGTGCTGGAGGCATTCGAGGCAGTTGAGGATGAACAGCCCACCTGTTTTTTTGCCTACACCATCAAGGGCTACGGACTGCCCCTCGCGGGCCACAAAGACAACCATTCCGGGCTGCTGAATCCTGAAGAAATTCAGACTCTTAAGCAGGCGCATCACATCCCGGATGGACATGAATGGGCGCCGCTTGCCGGAATCGACATCCCGACTGACGAGTTGCAAACATTCATTCAGGATGTTTCCCTAAAGTTGGCTGGGCCGCGACGACACCGGTCGAGCGCGGTCACCGTTCCCGATCGACTGGATCCCCCAATAGCTGAGCACCTGTCGACACAGGCAGCCTTTGGGCGAATTCTGAACAGCATTGCCAGAACCAGCAACGACCTTGCTGATCGAATCGTCACGATATCACCGGATGTCACGATATCGACCAACCTCAGCGGCTGGGTCAATCGACGGGGACTGTTTCACCCCAAGGCCCAGAAAGATCCTTTTCCACTGCAGGATATCGGTTCTCTGCACCGCTGGCCTCCATCCCCGACGGGTCAACATATCGAGCTGGGTATTGCCGAGAACAATCTTTTTTTACTACTCGCTGCGGCTGGGCTCTCCCACTCCCTCTTCGGGCAACGTCTCTTTCCGATTGGCACGATTTACGATCCCTTTATCGAACGAGGCCTCGACGCACTGAACTATGCCTGTTATCAGGACGCCCGATTCATTCTGGTGGCCACGCCATCCGGAATTTCGTTATCACCCGAAGGTGGCGCCCATCAGTCGATTGGGACTCCCCTCATTGGCATGTCAAAACCCGGATTAAGTTCTTTCGAGCCCACTTATGCGGACGAGTTGGCTGCGATTCTGTGCTGGAGCTTCGAACATCTTCAGCGCGAGGATGACGGCGAGCCGAATCAAGATCTCCTCAATGATCAAAGCGGCGGCTCTGTTTATCTGCGCCTGACCACTCGCCGTATTACACAATTGCAACGTCAGATCGATCCCGACCTCCGGACGGCCGTCATTGAAGGTGGCTACTGGCTGCGGGCGCCGGGGCCAGACTCGACGCTCGCGATTGCCTATACCGGTGCAGTAGGCCCAGAAGCATTGAGCGCATACACAAAGATCGCCGAACAGAATCCGGGAGTTGGTTTACTTGCAGTCACGTCGCCTGATCGCCTTTATCGCGCTTGGCTTGCTGCGCAACGCCAGCGTCAAGCGGGTAACAGCAGCACGGCAGCGCCAGTGGAACGCCTCCTTGCACCGCTCAAGGATTCGGGCCGAATCGTGACGGTCGTTGATGGTCATCCTTCCATCTTGAGCTGGCTTGGCGCAGTCCATGGCCATCCAGTGCGGCCGCTCGGCGTTGAACGATATGGCGAATCAGGCACCCTGTCCGAGCTATATAAGGTACATCATTTAGATTCTGAATCGATCATTGCAGCCTGTGCCGAGATACCTTAGTCGGCGCTAATCCACTGACAGCCGCGAGCATCAACGATCAACCGCTACGCCTGCGGCGTTACAGACAACGCGACTCTGAGGAGGTAACACAAGTTATCGCGGCTCCGGTAGGCCTGATGTTTACGGTTGACCGGGAGCTGCAAATCGGCAGCTGGCTGGATTACGGCATGTTTATTCAAAACGTGATGCTGGCAGCCAGAGAAAAAGGGCTTCACACCTGCCCTCGGGCAGCTTTTACCGGTCATCACCAGGTCATCCGTGACTGTCTTCCGATGTCGGATAAACAATCCCTGGTGTGCGGGATGTCACTGGGCTATGCTGACCCTGATGCCATCGAGAACAGCCTTATCACTGAGAGAGAGCCCGTTGATTCAGTTACACGCTTCATCGATAGTTAAGCTTATTCTGTCGCCGGAGATTGTCCATGCCTGACAAAAGGCCCACCGCTACCCCGACTGTGCAAATTGAAAATGACAACACCATTGTCACGGAATGGCGCTTTCCACCGCACGGAGAAACCGGTTGGCATGTGCACCAGTACGACTATGTTGTTGTTCCCCTGGTCACTGGCGAACTACGACTCGAAACACCGGATGGAGAACGCCTGGCCGAACTCGTCACCGGTCAAGCCTACGCACGTAAGGCCGGTGTCGAACACAACGTCATCAACAACAACGATTTCGAATTCGTATTCATAGAAATTGAACGCAAATAACCCGGGTCATACAGCTGAGCAATGAATTCACCATGACGGATACCGAACCCACACAGACTTATTCTGAGCTGACCGCCCTGCGCACGTTCATGGGAAAACCTTCCGAACTTGCGACCAAAAAAAGCATCACCCGGCTTGACAAACACTGTCGCGAATTCATCAGCCGGTCACCGTTTGTCTGCATCGGCACGACCGATGGCACCGGCAAAGCCGACGTGAGCCCCAAAGGTGACCCACCCGGGTTCGTACAGGTGCTGGACGATAAAACGCTCTTTATCCCGGACCGCCCGGGCAACAACAGAATCGATTCAATGTCGAACCTGCTCAAAGATCCGGCCATCGCCTTACTCTTTCTGATACCTGGCTTTGACGAAACACTCCGGGTTAATGGCAAAGGCACCGTAATTCGTGATGAAACTCTCAACGCAACCAGCACGGTTAAAGGCCGGTCACCCAAGATCGGTATCAAGGTGCAAGTCGATACCGCATTTCTGCATTGCGCAAAAGCACTTAAACGATCCCATTTATGGGATCCCGAGAGTATTCAGAATCGGCAAGAAATGCCCAGTCTGGGTCGAATGATCATCGAACAGACCACACCGCTCGGCACAACGGCCGATCAGGCGGATATCTCAGATGCCGATGACCGTGTTCAAGAGAGTATCCGTTCACATCTGTATTGACAGTCTCTCCGGATGCCCCCGCTGACAGTGAGGCAACAGACTCAATCAGGTCATACCTTCAAGCTTCTGGATCTTCTCGACCAGACCCGGCGGGAAATCACTTTTTTTCTGCTTGCCGTAATCGAAACCAACGACAACCGCCCTGCCGTGGGCCGCGACTTTCTGATGATTACAACTAAACACAACATGCTGTATGACAAAATAATCTTTCCCTAATTCAATCACTTTCCCGCCCACGAGCACCTTATCTGGCCAGGTAAGAGGCAAACGGAACTTACAGTCGACAGACTTAAGTATGCCGGTTCTACCTGATTGCGCAGCCAACGAACGCAATTCCACCTTCTCGAAGAATTCAAACCGAACTGTCTCCATCCAACGGATATAGACGGTATTATTGACGTGCTGCATCGAGTCCATCTCACCCCACACCACCGGCAGTTCTACGACGACCGGACAAGCGTCATAAACCGCCTGCTCACTGAATAATTCCATAACCGAAGGATCTACGTTGGTAATCTGACAACTTGAATTTCTATCTACACTATTGTGGACAAATTTCACACAACAGCTCGATATTGCGCCGGCCCTCTTCGCCGGACACCTCTGGGTCCCGCCCCTCTTTGATCGCAGAAACAAAGTCTGCAATCTCACCGGCGTAGGGATTGACTTCGGTAAATGTAATCTGACCGCTGTCAGTATCAATCCGGCCCCCTCCTCCTCGGCCAATAGTTTCGGAACAGTAGGCATAACCCGCAGTACCATAGATTTCACCGCGATTGGGTGCCGCAAATAAGGCGGATGACACAAACTGGGCCACAGCACCGGATTCAAAACGAAGACTGACTGCAGCGGATTCATCGTGGGCACTGCCCAGCACATTTCGGGTAATGGTGCTTGCGACGTCTGTCACCTCACCACACACCGGCACCAGCATCCAGCGCAACCAGTCTAGGCTGTGTGTTCCGACGCCAGCCAAACTCCACCAGCGCCCAACTTCATCATGGGCCCGCCAGTTGGCCGCGTTGGATGCTTGAAATGTCCATTGCGCACGTGCATG